>JAIFMH010000300.1 GCA_020048595.1 Bacteroidota bacterium
ACATCACTCACCCAAGTATACGAAATGGTATTGTTAACCTGTAGAAGGTTTAAAATTTCGGCAGTAATCCATAAGGATTTGAATCCGCTGAAAAAACCTGTTTTTGGTCGTAAGGCTTCGCCACCGATAATTTGTTTTGACAAACCAATATCAATTCTCCGATACGGCGGAAGCCGGTATGTATGAGTGTATAAAGGTGTATTGGGCGCTCCGGTTGGCAATCCGCTACCAAAGTAAAGCCCGATATTCATTTTGAAAGTAGGATTCATTGGCAGGTAGTCCTGGAAAAACAACCCGAATGTAATCCGCTGATCAGTTGGCCGCGGAATATAGCCCGGGTAGATAACCGTTGAATCAACAGCAACAGCATCTTCCGTAAAGCCCACATGTATTACTTCGCCCGATGCATTATAATACTCTGTATACTGATCATCATAAAGATCTTCAGCGGTTTTCATAAACGAAAGACTTGCCCACGATTCAGCGCCTTTTACAAACTCGCCGTTCACTTTCATTTCAATGCCATACGCATAGCCTTTCGATCCGTTTATTCCAAGGTATTGAATCCGGACATTATCAACCTGGTAAGGAACCAGGTCAGTTAAATATTTGTAATAAGCCTCGGTTACAAATTTGAACGGCCGTCCCCAGGAGATGAAGTTCCAGTCGCTGCCGGCAACAAACTGAATGGATTTTTGTGCCTTGAGTCTTACGCTGTCATTTATCTCGCCTTGCAGGTTTCGGAGCTCGCGGAAAAAAGGCGGCTGATAATAATATCCTGCCGAAAAACGAAACATTATGTCTTTTTCCCATCGAGGTTTGTATGATACACTTGCTCGAGGGCTAACTAAAAATTGCTTGTTGTAGTCCCAGTAATTAAAGCGAACGCCAGCTGTGATAGCCAGGTTTGTTGAATCGCCATCCAGTGTCCATGTATTTTGAGCAAATGCCGTATACCTGTTAGAGATAATATGGGCAGATGTTTTCAGATGATAGTTTAGCACAAAATCAGTAAGGTTGCCGGGTTCACCGGGAGTTCCGGGATTGTAAGGAAGTGAATAGGCCGCGGAATCTATCCGTTGCCATTCATTTAACCTGTCATCAATAATTTCATGCTGGTATTTGATTCCCCACAGGGCGTAATTTCTTCCTTTTGAATAGCTGTAACGGTTTTCAGCATTAATTACCGTCATATCCAACTGGTTGCGTGCATGATCAAAGTATCCGCCAACTCCTTTGGTTTCAACAACCTCAATGGAGTCGGTTCCGCTGGGTTGATTATCAAGTAAAGCTATATAATACTCAGCCAGGATATCGAAGGATTCCGTTTCCCTGGAATTGTAAGCGGACGTGATCCATTTTATCTGAAGGTTTTTATTTGGATTATGCGTTAAGGTAATTCCACCCATTCGGCTGTCGTACTTATCAACTTCCTGCCCTTCGAAATACATGGTCAGGCGCAAAGGCGTAAAGTAGGTGCCAAAGTTAGTTTCGCGCGATTCGGGAATTAGGTTATAGGTGTTGGTTGAAACATATCCCAAAACGGATAATTCAAGTTTGTCTGTCAGGTTATACGTTAACAGCGACTGAAAATCCACAAATACGGGTTTGTAGCTACCTTTTGTCTCAAGAGCTTTCAGCAGGTACTGGTTGGTTTTGTACCTGGCTCCGGCGAGGTAAGTGAAACGTTTGTTTTTGCTTGTTCCTTCAACATGAGCAGTAGCTCCCAGCAGGCTGGCTGTTGCCGACGCAGCAAATTTTACCGGACGTTTGTATTTAATATCCAAAACACTCGATAGCTTATCCCCGTAACGCGCTTCGAAGCCACCGGCAGAAAATAAAACGGAAGAAACCAGGTCGCTGTTAAGGAAGCTTAAGCCTTCCTGCTGGCTTGTGCGAACCAACATAGGACGATAAATCTCAATATCATTAACATACACAAGATTTTCGTCAAAATTCCCGCCACGGACGGAATATTGCGAACTGAGTTCGTTGTTTGAAACAACTCCTGGCAAAGTTTTCAGTAATGCTTCAATTCCTCCGGATGCAGTAGGCAATGCATTTACAGTGCGTGCATCAATTCGTATCAGGTTTGTATTGCGGATCTGCCGGTCTTCAATCACTATACTTTCCAGTTCTGTGGCCGACGATATGATACTTCTGTTCACCCTGAGCTTTTCGCCCGGATTCACTTTAACATAAGCTGTATCGGATTTGTACCCTATAAAAGAAAATACGATTTTTAATTCTTTTGATGCCGGTATCTGCAGGCTATATGTTCCGTCAGCAGCAGTGGTGGTACCTCCCGGAAATCCGAAAATACTGACATTCACCAGTTCGACCGGCTGATTCTTTTCATCAGTAACTTTCCCGGATATCATTCCTGACTTTTGTGCAAAAACAATTTTCCCCATCATCAGAGTACTGATAACAAGAAGTGTTTTTAACAGGATATTTGAAGGAAAGTAAAAAGGTCTCAAAATCGGGCAGGTTTATTGATATGACTATAATACTGATAGCTACCGGTGAGAATAACGACTCTAATGCGAAAGTAGTATAAATATGGGAAAAGATGTGTGAAGTTGGATGTGCAACGTCGGATTTGTACTGTCGTATGTTAGATGATCAATATATTACTTCAAAAACTTGATAGGAAATGATATACTATTTACTATTAACCATTAACTTATCACTTTTCCCTTACCACTCCCTACCTAATACTTCTTCTTAAAATCACCCCGTTTCCATGCTTTGATAAACTTTGCCCAGGCTATTGGATTCAGAAGGTTGTTAGGCATTGTTTGTCCGTTGTAATATAATTTGTCAGCCTGCGCACTCATATGGCTGCGGTAGCTCTGTCCGGGAGTATATCCATAACGTTCCGGATCGTAGTTCCGCCCGTATATTTCTCGCATTTCCATGTATGCGAGGTTCCGCTTCGCAATTTCAATATCATCGTCAGGAATCTGCAGGGTTAAAAAAGCACGCCGGAATTCTTCCTTGCTGGGCCATGGATAAATAACAGTTTCGGTAAGCATAAGCGTATCTGACGACATAACCTGTATGAGGGAATACCTGTTTTCAGTCAATGTATCCGGAATCCGGAATAACCCGGTTTTATACCCCACCGCTGAAAATGAGATCAGATCATTCTTATGAACTACAATTGAGAAAAATCCCCAGTAATCGGAGGTGGTTCCCCGTCCTGTTTTTGTAACAGCAATATTGGCGAAAGGCACCGGACGCAAACTGTCTGCTGTTACCACAACTCCTGAGAACTGTACAAGATCATTTACCCGCTGGGCTTGAACAGCAGAAAGCGAAAGAAGCAGAAAAACAATTATGGGTAAAGTTGCTTTCATCAGATGCAAAGATATTTCTTTTACATTGCTAAAGTAAATAAGAGCAGGCTAGTTTTCAAAAAATATGTTAAACATAACTTCTGTAATCTGAACTTTAATTGCCGGAATTCTGTTGAGCTGAGGAAATCATGATTAAGTGTATCTGCAGGGCAACAAAAAAAGCTGTCACCCAAAAGGGAAACAGCTCTGGAATTATTCATTACAAATGTCTACTTATTGATAAGAAAACCTTTTTCACGGGCTTCCTTCATGCATGCGGAAATGCCTTTTTTATTGATTGTACGCAGGGCTGAAGTCGAAACTTTAAGTGTAATCCACTTATCTTCTTCAGGAATAAAGAAGCGTTTGGTCTGAAGATTAGGGTAAAACCTGCGTTTGGTTTTAATATTTGAATGGGAAACAGTGTTTCCTACAATCATTTTCTTTCCGGTTAGTTCACAAATTCTTGACATAGTGTTAGGCTTTTCAAAATGGAGTGCAAAGGTCTGTATAAATTTGTAAATATCAAAACAATATGAAGAAAAACTTTCTAATTGTTTCCTGTATGTGTTTTATATGAACTAAACAAAGGATTTTCAGTTGATTACGTTGAATCTGATTTGGTCGTGGCATGTCTCAAAGCCACATTCCGGTCACGAAAAAATTATTCGGACAGTTTTCCCCTCAGCATATTTAATGCCGATATGGATGCTTTCCTGATATTCCGGCCACGGTGTTCGCCGAACATAAACTTTCGGGCAATAGTTTCAGTTGGTGTCGCAACAGCAATCCAGGTCGTTCCTACCGGTTTTTCGGCTGTGCCTCCTCCCGGTCCTGCAATTCCCGAAACGGATATGGCATAATCGGTTGCAAAACGGGATCGGATACCCTCGGCCATGGCAATAACAGTTTGTTCGCTCACAGCACCGTGTTCAACAAGCACCTGGTGCGGAACACCAAGCAGGTTCTCTTTTATTTCGTTTGAATACGCTACAATTGATCCTTTGAAATAATCGGAACTGCCTGCAATGCTTGTTATAAGCTGAGCGATATTACCGCCGGTGCAGCTCTCGGAAGTGGAAAGTGTCAATCCTTTATCCCGGAGCAGTTGGCCAACCACGGATTCCATGGTGTCGTTATCGAAACCAAAAATATAGTTGCCTGCTAAAGGATAAAGTTCTTTTTCTGCTTTATCTATAGCTTCCTGAAGTTCATTCCTGTCAGTTCCGTATGCAGTCAGCCTCAGCCTTACCATTCCCGGTTGAGGCAGGTAAGCGAGTTTTATAAATGACGGAAGTGAGTCCTCCCAGGGTTCGATGATGGAAGCCAGGTGTGATTCTCCAACGCCTTCGGTTAATATGGTGCGGTGAATGATCACCTTATTTAATTTATCCAGGAGCTGAGGTATTATTTCCTGCTCCATTATTGCTTTCATTTCGAAAGGTACGCCGGGCATGGAGACATAAATACAATCATTTTTCTCAAACCACATGCATGGAGCTGTTCCGTTGGGATTGGCGATTACCTTGCAGTTTGCCGGTACCATTGCCTGTAAACGGTTTAGCTCTGTTACTGCATATCCACGCGACGAAAATATTTTTTCCACATTGGCGTATGCTTTTTCGCTGAAAACCAACGAAGTGTCAAAATATTTGCACAGTGTTTGCTTGGTAATATCATCTTTGGTTGGTCCCAGTCCTCCTGTAATCAATATGAGTTGAGCCCGTTCTGATGCCTCGTGCAGCGTTGTCAGAATATGGGTTTGGTCGTCGGAGATACTGGTAATCTGATGGACTTTTATTCCTATCAGGTTTAGCTGTTCGGCCATCCAGGCGGAGTTGGTATCAATAACCTGTCCGATCAGGAGTTCATCGCCAATGGTAATTATTTCTGCAAGCATATTGAGGGAGAAAGAGTTATTGCGTTTTTGGTAATTCGTCTAAAGAGATGGTTCCAAAAGATAGGTTCCATAATTAAAAGTTCAAAGTGTTCAATGATTAAAGGTGTTCAAAGGTTTGATACACGAAGGTTTTCCATTGAACTCATATCCTGAAATTGAAATCAGGCAAAACTGATATCCGAAACAATGAAAAGAATTTAATATCAGTTGCAGGAGAAACCGGTTTGCTAAAATGATGTTGAAAATCCCAGATCTTTAGGCATAATAGACATTACCGGAATTTCGGACAAGCGGATAAATTCCTGGGAATTTGATCCTACAAAGTATTCAACAAGGCCAACTTCCTGTGAATTTAAAATAATGATAAGGTCTATGTCACCTTCTTGCCTGGCATAATTAAGTATTGCAGGGACTATAGTTTTTTCGTCGCCTTTGCATTCGAGCAGTTCAAAAGTACAGTCAATTCCTGCGGAAGAAATAAAATCTGTAACCTGGTTTCCTTGCTGATAAAGCTTGTTTGAATCAGTTGTTGAACTTTTAGGCAGTAATGCAGATACAACTTTAATCCCGGCATTATTGAACCTTGCGATTTCGATCCCGATAGTTACTTTTTGCCGTGTTTCCACTGTGAGATCAAGCGGTAAAAGGATATTCCGGATTCCGTTGTGAGCGGATTTTGTATTATAGATAATAACCGGACACGTTGCAGAACGCACAACTCTTGATGTATTGGCTCCAACACGCTTTTCCTGATCATCATCCTGATCAGAACTGTTTGTTCCCATCAGGATAAATTGTGCATTGATTTCTTTTGCTACCTCCAGTATTTTTGAATGGATCCTCCCTTTCTCGAGCCTGTAATTAACAGTGAGCCCGGAAGACAGGGATGCTTTGCGTGCAATTTCAGCAAGGCGTTCCTCCAGTATGATTCGCAATTCATTCTTCTGATCATCATTGAATATGCTTGCAAATATTCCGGATTGTTCGTGTACATAAAGTACGGTTATTTCAGCGAGGATTATGTGTGCCAGGCTAAACGATTGTTCGAGTGCTACGAGAGATTGCTTTTCAAAATCTAACGGGATAAGGATTTTATTCATTGCAATGCTGATTTGTTTACATTTGTCTGCAAAAATACCGTTTTACTTTTTCATACGCTAATAATGACACCAATTGCTGAATCTGAACTCATTTTAAATCCCGACGGAAGTGTTTACCACCTTCATCTGAAACCTGAAAATATCGCTGATACTATTATTGTTGTTGGCGATCCGGGACGGGTAAAAGAAATTTCGAAGCATTTTGACCGTATAGAATTTTCGGTGCAAAACCGTGAATTATTTACACACACAGGGTCAATTGGTACAAAGAGGCTTTCAGTTTTATCTACCGGAATGGGAACCGATAACCTGGATATTGTAATAAATGAATTGGATGCTGCTGTAAACATTGATCTTGAAACGCGTAAACCAAAACAATCGCATACTAAGCTTAATATTATCAGGATGGGAACAGCAGGGGCTTTGCAGGCCGATATTCAGCCTGGTGACTTTGTTGCGTCGTCCTATGGAATGGGCATGGATGGTTTGTTATACTTTTATGATAAAGGTAAAAGTGTAATGAATGCTGATATGGCAGAGGCTTTTGTTCAGCATGTAAGCTGGAATACAAATTTGCCGGGTATTTATGCTGTTCCGTGTTCGGATACCTTGATGAACAAACTGGGAAAAGGGCTTACTCATGGAATTACCCTTACCGCTCCCGGCTTTTATGGTCCGCAAGGCAGGGAATTAAGGCTTAAACTGGCGTTTCCCGATTTAAATAACCTTATCGAAAGTTTTGAATACGAGGGAAAAAGAATTTCGAATTTTGAAATGGAAACTTCTGCTTTATACGGATTGGGTAAAATGCTGGGGCACGATACGCTCACAATCTGTACCGTTGTGGCAAACCGTGTAACCCAAACCTATGCAAAAGATTACCACGCTGATATTGACAGGCTTATTAAACTGGTTTTGGAAAGGGTAACAGCTTAATAAATCCTTAATCCCAATTCAACTGTCAGAGAAAAAAGATTTGACCCCAGAAAGAAAATGCCCTTGTTATCTTCGGATAAACAAGGGCATTTTCTATATTGTTAAATAGGTGTCTAATAGATATATCTTTTATTATTCTGAATTGCTCCCCGGATAGCCATTTTTAAGGATTCGGAGCAGCGCACTACCATTTCAATATCGTCGGGGAATGGCACAGGAGCAGTTTTTGTCCGGGCAAGCTGATCTGCATTAAGTGCTTGCGTATCACCCAGCGCACGTGACGAAACATGCTCAAATGATGTTTCTGCTCCTATAGGATCTTTTTTGAGCACTTTATCAGGATTAGCCTGAATCACCTGAACATCACCATCAATCCGGCATGCTTTCAGTTGAACTGACTCCACCATGGCACATTGCAACGTCTT
The DNA here is from genome assembly GCA_020048595.1 of Bacteroidota bacterium. Classification (GTDB taxonomy): domain Bacteria; phylum Bacteroidota; class Bacteroidia; order Bacteroidales; family UBA4417; genus UBA4417. The sequence continues at coordinate 7,703 of JAIFMH010000300.1, forward strand.
GTATTTTTTTATTTTAATATCGTTTCCAAGCGTGTCTCTCATTACGTTTCCCTTTTTATCCAGAGCATATGTAAATCCATCTTCAACATCTTTTTTAATCACCGTATCTTTCTGGATAGTTTTATCCGGGCTTACAGCTATGTTTTTGATATTTACATCCACATAATAATCGTATTTCGTGCCTTCATTCAGGTTTTGTGTATGGTATTCAACCCATTCGGAGTTTAGAGCCGGCAAATCCAAAGCCAGCATATCCTGCTCAAATTCTTTCGGAAATTTTATCATAGAAGTATTCTGTATGGAAACAAAAACCCTGCTCATTCCCTGTTCTTTGGCTTCAAGCATTTTAGTGTCTATGCCTTCGTAATCGCCAATATACTGCTTAGCGCGGTCGAATTCATGATAAGCCTGCCTGTATGATTCCTTAATTCCACTCTTCATCAGCTCAATACCATGCGCATAATAGAAATCAGCAGCCTTACGTTTTGCAGCAACCATGTCCGCCATATAGTCAACGTAAGGGTAATCAATAGTTTTCCCGTTCTTATTCAATGGAGTTACTGATTTTACTAATGATTGCCTGTCATTTAATGATCTGTAAACCAAATAAATATCGTCCCAGTTATTAGGTCGTCCTTCCATTTTCAGGAAACGGATTCTTTCATTATCCTGTTCATTTGCAACCTTGTATGAACGATCGAGGATGTCAATTTGCTTCACATCGCTGTTATCCTTACGCAATTGTTTTACTGCTTTCGCAATAGCAGCATCGTAGTTGCCTTTCTGGAGTTGTTTTTTTGAGGAACCACATCCCGACAGGATTATGGCTAAAATAAATACAAGTGGTAAAATGCTTTTCATTGAACTTCGGTTTTTAAGAGTAACAAATGTAAGAAAATTGGTTGGAAACGAAATTTTTAAAGGTTGTACTGATATTGATTATTAGTTTTACGGTTTGAGTCTTATAGTATATATGGATTAGCCATATCAAAGGTTGTGCCACTTTATCTGAAAGCTATCGGCCTCTTATGTATGAATGTTAATGGACTTTTATTGCCAATGTAACTTTGAAACTCTCATGATTTCAAAAATAAATAACTTTTTCCTGTTTAAGTTCTGTGGTATTAGTACTTTTGTGTTGAATTTGTTGAATGGATACTTACTCATTTTCAAATACATAAAGATTAGACTTCTCCCTCAAAATTCTAATCCAAACTCGTAAACGTTAGTAATTTAATCAATAATGAAAAAAATCTTCCTTCTTGGCGGCCTGATAGTTGTTATTCTATTTGCAGGCATTCTAAAACCTGTTTCTGCTCAAAATGTTAACCATTGGGAAATGGTTGTTGCGTCAGGTGATACCTGGAATTATTTTCGCGGTAATGCAGAACCTCCGGCCAGTTGGTCGGATATTGCATTTAACACTTCAGCGTGGCCTTCCGGGCCAGGTGGAATCGGATATGGCGATAACGATGATGGCACAACTATAAGTGCTGTTCCTTCAGTTTATCTTCGGACCAACTTTAACATTGTTGATATTTCCACTATTTCGTGGGCCATTTTAAATGTGGACTACGATGATGCTTTTGTAGCTTATCTGAATGGTCATGAGATTGCACGGGCAAATATCGGAACTATGGGTACACGGCCTTTATATTCCGAATATGCAACGACAAATCACGAGGCTCAGCTATACCAGGGCGGAGTTCCTGAAAGATTTGTCATTGATAAAGACATAATTAAGCAGTATTTGGTCGAGGGTGACAATGTGCTGGCTATTCAGGTTCATAACTATGATGCAACATCTTCAGATTTATCATCAAATGCTTTTTTCATTTTAGGTATTATTGACGAAAGTTCAAACTATCGCCAGGTTCCGTCGTGGTTTACTGACCCGATTGAAGCAAGTTCAAATCTGCCACTTTTAATTATCGATACTAAGGGACAAATTATATTGAATGAGCCTAAAATTACTGCCAGCCTGAAGGTAGTTGATAACGGTCCGGGTGAGTTAAACAGCATATGGGATGACGCTACCGGTTATGAAGGGAATGTGGGTATTGAAATACGCGGGCAATCATCACAGCAATTCCCAAAAAAGGGCTATGGCATTGAACTTTGGACCAATGCAGGTGCCGATACAAGCGCAACTATGCTGGGTATGCCTGCCGATGAAGATTGGGTTCTTTCGGCACCTTATTCCGATAAAACGATGATGCGTAATGCTATTTCATATCAATTGGGTCGAAAAATGGGTGGTTGGCAGCCTCGCTTCAAATATTGCGAAGTATATATGAATGGAAGTTATCATGGCGTTTATATGCTTATTGAGAAAATCAAACGCGGTGCTGACCGTGTAGATATCAATAAGTTAAAACCGGACGAAATTTCGGGAGACAATGTTACAGGCGGGTATATTTTAAAAGTCGATAAAGTCGGCGATATTTCAGCTAATGAATATTTTTACTCACATCCTTCAGTATCGTATCCCAATACCTTTGATTATGCATTTTCGTATGTAATTCCAAAATACGACGAAATTGTCATAGAGCAAAAATCATACATTCAGAATTATATTTCAACGCTTCAATCTACGCTGAATGGAAGTTCGTTCAAAGATCCCGTTAATGGTTTCAGGAAATACATGGATTTGAATTCATTTGTTGATTTTCAAATTATTAACGAGTTGGCCAATAATGTGGATGGATACAGGTTCAGCACATTTTTTTATAAAGAGAAAGATTCGGACGGTGGTAAATTATTTGCCGGACCCTTATGGGATTTTGACCTTTGCTATGGAAATGTTGACTATGACGATGCCAACCTGGCTACAGATAAATGGTTGTATACCCGTTACGGCACATCTGGTAACTGGAGTATGCATTGGTGGGCCCGTTTAATGCAGGATCCTGACTATAAGCAGGCGTTTGGTACAAGGTGGAAATCATTAAGAGCTGGGCCGTTTAGTACCGATTCGATAATGGCTCTGCTGGATGAGAATGTTGAAATAATGGGCGACGCGGTTGGCCGGAATTTTGAAACATGGCCAATATTAGGTCAGTATGTTTGGCCAAACTATTATGTTGGTGACACATATTCGCAGGAAGTTGATTATTTAAAAACATGGATAACAAACAGGTTAATCTGGATGGACGGAACTATTTCACTCTCAAGCGGTGATTTAGCTTCGGGTTCCAAAGGCTACAATGTTTCTGTGTTCCCGAATCCTGTTAAAGACCAGTTGAATATCCGGCTTACAACAAAGGATATGAACAGGATTGATTGTGAAATTATAGATCTGCTGGGAAAAACAGTTTTTGCCTCAGATTATCTCCCTGTTTCAACCGGAGATCAATCGATTCAATTTAACGTGCCAAATGTTGCGCCGGGTTATTATATGCTTAAATTGACACAAAAACAACAGGTAATCAGCATTCAAAAGCTGATAATAAATAACTAAAGCAAGGATTTGTTTTGACGCCAGTTTTCGCAATAGCGGTCATCCATTGATCGTTATTGCGAAGATTTTTAATATGTATAAAACAGAAGCAGGGCTTTGATTGCTAATAATGGCAGTCAAAATTTTATATAAATTCAGATTATAACCTATTTATAATCAGCTTCTTGTTGTAAAATGTCACCAAACACATCCCAATGGGTGAACCTTTAGTCTGGAGCATTTGTTTTTAAGTAAACAAATGCTTAAATAGATGGTGAATACTTCGATGTGGATTAAAGCCTTACGGGTTATACCGCAAATAACAAAAACTGAATGGAATACACTCGATGTTATTTCGAGGTGGCTTATTGCCACGCGTGCCGCTGTATTTATAATGACCGCCACAGCTGCCGCTATTGGTGGATTGCTTGCTTACCGCAGCGGAAATTTTTCCTGGGATCTTTTTCTTTTGTCCATGCTTGGAATAGTAATGGCTCATGCAAGCAACAATTTGCTTAACGACCTGGTCGATCACAAAAGAGGCATTGACAAGGATAACTATTACCGCTCATTGTATGGTCCGCAGCCGCTTGAGCATGGTTTGCTCAGCATGAAGAGCTTCATGACCTATTTTTATATCACAATCGGAATTGCACTGGCAATTGGTGTTTACCTGGTTGCGGTTACCGGAATCGGTGCTTTCTGGCTGCTTGGCGCCGGCCTGTTTTTTCTGTTATTCTACACCTGGCCATTGAAATATTATGGATTGGGAGAGCCTTCGGTGATACTGGTTTGGGGACCCTTGATGGTTGGAGGGACCTATTTTGTAGTTTCCGGTGGTCAGTGGGATAACTGGGTAGTGCTGCTCAGCCTGGTATATGCATTAGGGCCTACAACAGTTCTTTTCGGAAAACATACCGACAAACTGCCTGAAGATAAAGCCAAAGGCGTTCGCACGCTTCCGGTTTTAATTGGTGAAAAAGCAGCCCGTTTTTCAACCATTGGATTCTGGCTGCTGCAATACGCTTTTATCATTACACTTGTACTCACTAACCGATTAGGTCCAGCTATGCTGATAGTACTGCTGGCATTGCCTAAACTGATATGGGCATCAAAAGTTTTTATTCATCCGCGCCCGGCTACTAAACCCGAAGGAAAGTCAGGCGAAGGATGGCCTCTTTACCTTGTATCGCATGCCTTTGAGTACAACCGGATTTTCGGTATGCTATTCCTGCTCGGACTCATAATTGATGTGATTCTTTATAAATTTGGAGTAGTCTGGAATATATTTTAATCCTTAAAACAATAATTAAAAGTAAAGTAACCCTGATGGAGATTTCCAATCAGGGTTATTTGCTTTTTGGGCAATTCCTGGAATAAATTCATTGAATAAATGAAAGATTAACAAGGTATTACGATTTCAACCTTCGTTTGTTGAAAACTAATTATCATATCGTTAACAGCCGACCGGGAAGGGACGTAATTTTAAGCAACCCAAAAACCAATGCCTGACGATTTTGATATGGACCATCTAAACCTGCTGATTCATTTGCTTGATGACCCTGACCAGGAGGCATTTCAGCAGGTGAGTAATGAAATACTTACACTTGGACTACCTGCCGTTGAACCGCTCGAAGAAGCCTGGTTTAATACAAACGATAATTTAACCCGTAAACGGATTGAGGAACTTGTACATAGTCTTCAGTACGACAGCCTGTACACTGAACTCGAAGGGTGGGTTGCTTCCGGAGGACAGGACCTGCTTCGTGGTTATATGATTGCAACAAGATTTCATTATCCAAACCTGGAGGAAGAAAAATTACTGGCTGACCTCAATAAACTTACCCGCAGTGTATGGATCGAACTGAACGACAATCTTACCAGTCTCGAGAAAATCAAAGTATTGAATCATGTTCTGTTCGGTAGTTACGAAATAGGAGGGGAGATAACCGATATTCATATCCCTGACCATTATTTTTTAAATAACCTGATACATTCCAGGCACGGGAATGCCGTTTCAATTGGGATTTTGTACATAATTATAGCTCAGAAACTGAATCTTCCCGTTAAAGGTGTTGACCTCACGGGGAATTTTATTGCATGCTTTACGCATATCCCTTCTGAATTCAAGGATGATTATAAACCAACAAATGAAGTTAAATTTTATATCAACCCATTTGCTATGGGTGCTGTTTTCACAAGGAAAGAAATCCTGTTGTATCTCGAAAAAGCCGGAATAGTCCCTTCTTTAAACTGCTTTAAGCCAGCCAGCAACATTGCGGTTCTTAAACGCTGGTGCTACGACCTATTGCAGGCATACCTTGACAGTGGAATGAAAGAAAAAGCGAAAGAGTTGAAGTCGTTTATAAAAATACTGAAATAAAAAACAGAGTGTAAAGGGAAAAGGAATTTCATAACAAAATCATGAATTCCGGGACTCAGGTTTCAGATTCCAGGATAAATCACAACACCTTGGCTGCGGTCAGTGTATAACCAGAAATCCTTTTACCTGTAATAGGCTTCCAGAAATTTTTTGATATTGCTTTCAACACGGGCCGGGACATTGGTCACATCAGCGCGTTCAAATTTATCGCCGGTTATATTTTCGTACAATTCAATGTACCTTTCCGAAACCAGGTTTACAAAATCATCGTCCATCACAGGAACCTGCTGGCCTTCCAGTCCCTGGAAACCATTTGCCATCAACCATTCGCGCACGAATTCCTTTGAAAGCTGTTTTTGTGGTTCGCCGTTTGCCTGACGTGCTTCGTATCCTTCTTTATAAAAATAACGTGATGAATCAGGCGTATGAATTTCGTCGATAAGGAATATTTCTCCATTCGATTTTCCAAATTCATATTTGGTGTCAACCAGGATCAATCCCATGCTGTTTGCTATTTGAGTGCCACGTTCAAAAATAGCCATGGTGTATTTCTCAAGCATTTCATAATCTTCAAGGCTTACAATGTTTTGTTTCAGGATTTCTTCTTTCGAAATATCCTCATCGTGGCCAACAGAAGCTTTGGTGGTCGGAGTAATGATAGGATTAGGAAACATATCATTTTCATTCATCCCGTCGGGCATGGGAACTCCGCAAATAACACGTTTTCCTGCTTTGTATTCGCGCCATGCATGTCCGCTAAGGTATCCGCGGATTACCATTTCCACTTTAAATGGATCGCAAAGGCGGCCAACGGTTACCATTGGATCAGGAGTGGCGATTTTCCAATTGGGAACTATATCCGAAGTATCGTCGAGAAATTTAGATGCGATCTGGTTTAAGACCTGTCCTTTGTATGGAATTGCACGCGGCAGCACAACGTCGAATGCCGAAATCCGGTCGCTGGTAACCATAATCAGCAATTCATCATCAATATTATACACGTCGCGTACTTTGCCGATGTAAAGGCTTTTCATTCCTGGAAATGTGAAATCGGTACGTGTGATGGCGTTTTGCATAGGATCTGGCGTTATTAATCAGGTTAAATTCAAAAACTGGCTATCATTTATGGAAACGCAAAATTACAAAGGAATTACCTGAATGGAATTATTAAAATGAGTATTGGCTGTGAATGTTTTCAACAATGATGTTGATAATTATTTTTCAATACGATTAAAACTCTGGTTTCAAAAAACAGAATTTTTACCAGCGATACACGCAGATCTTGCAGAAACACGTATATCCATCGT
>JAIFMH010000020.1 GCA_020048595.1 Bacteroidota bacterium
GCATGTGTATGGAATATTGTCTGCAGAAGTTGCAAGAGTAAAAATATGGTGCTTGTGAATAAAATCGGTAATTCGTTTTTCGGGAAGGTTCATCAAAAAGGGATTGGGTGTTAGTATCTGGGTGTTGAAACCAAATTATTTGAAATCTTTTTTTCTTTCAGTCTAAAAATTCATCTGATATTATTTATTAATTCATTGCTTATTTTCAGCGGTATTAATGCTTGCTTCGCAGGTATTTTTTACGGATCAGATGGAATTACTCACGTATTGCTTATTTTTAAAAGTGTTCGCAAGCTAAAGGTTCGCCAGATTGATTATAATATCATCTTCGGTTGGTGATTTAATCCAATCATGGCTATTTCATGCTTTTAAAAATAATATGACCTTGCTGCTGGCATGATCCTATCTACAACATATCGGATAACCTGATGGTAGAATTTTGATTGTCAGACACTCTGGCGATAATCAGACTTTAGCGTGAGGTCCATTTCAAGTAACTTTTAGTGTCAGACACCCCTGCGGGTGTGCAGACACTTAAAAATCGAGGCTGAGCGAGAGATAGAATATCCGGGGCTGAATGATCTGGTCTTCGATACCCCATGCCCAATCGGCACGCAGAAAATAGCCGAACAAAGTACTTCGTAAACCAAAACCATAACCTGCAATCAAGGGGTCTTTCTGAACCTGAACGGTAATTTCCAAAGGTGGGCTGTTAACAGTTTTAGTATAATACGTATTTGATTCATCAAGAGGATTAAGACCTTGCCATGCAGATCCTATATCTGTGAATCCTACTACCTGGAAATTATTCAAAAACTCGTTCCTGAGCGGTTTATTGAGAAAATACCGGAATATCGGAAACCGTAATTCAGAACTCCATAAAGCAAAAGTATTTCCACTGCGGGCATTTTGTTGGAATCCGCGCATGCTGGTTGCAAGTGTCTGAAAAGCATAATTCTGATTGTAATCAATCTGATATTCATAATTAAATTTAGGTGTAAGCCAGTTATCTACCCCTCCCATATAATACAACAGCTTATTTTTCCCGAAGGATGTACTGCCGGCAAATCGGTTTGCCCAGATAAATGAGCGGTGTATGCGCGTGTAATTCCGGATATCAAACCCCACAACAATCATATTCACTGACGACTTTTTAGCCAGTTGGTAATATTCGCCAAACAATTTGTAGCGTAGTCCATGTAAAAGGTTTATACCTATTTCGCGCGTATTGTCATAAATCAGTTCGCCTTTTAGAATCCCCCAGGTATTGCCTTCAGGATTCATAGTAGCTGAAGGATAATCATACGCAAGCACATAAGGCTGATCATATTGAAGGGTGGCTGTTCCTTTTAAAGCAATAACTTCAGTGAAAGGAAACCTCAGCACATAATGAAGTTCATGAATCCGGTGACGTACGTATGCGTCGGAATAAGAAACATCAAATCCGGTGCGGTGGAAATAAACTTCACGGTCGAGGCGCTGCTTTAAGTTGGCATAGCCAAAAAGAAACTCATTGTGTACCAGGCTGGCATTTAAACGTACACCACCCAAAATCCGGTAATCCTCGAGCAAATCAGTTGCCCCGAGCATAAAAAGCGCATTGGTAGGTGAGTTTTGATAAACCGGCCCTGAATATCCGAGATAGGGCTGATAGCTCAGGTTGAGATACGAAAAATCGAGCTGGCTAACCAGTTGGTTTATTGAGTATTCGACATTGTAATTCCGGGGTTTTGGAAGCTTAATAATTCCGTCGCTCAGATCAGGTTGTAATACATTTGTCCTTTTTACTACTGGCTTCCCTGTTAGTAAATCAGGCGAAATCTGGTAATTATTTATATCAATGCCTGAAGTATCCGCCTGAACCGGAGGTATGTCGTTTTCGTAAACGGCTACAAAACGTTTCCGCTTTATTTTAATTTCAGGCTTCAGTTTACGAAGGGCTTCTTCCTTTTTTTCCTGCATGGCTTTTTCTTCAAGCCCAAGCATATATTTTGTTTGCTGAAGGTTTTGCAGCGGGTTTATGGGTCCAACCGGAATTTCACCTGAATAAATGTGATATTTATTATCCTCGAAAACCACTTCAGCAGTTTTACGGCCTACAAAACTAACATCCTGCGAAAGTACCGAACGCGAATAATTGGTAAGAGGAAAAGTTTGGGTATAATACCGGTAATGCACCGTTGTATCAACATAAGCAACTGTGCTATCGAATTTTGCAGCATAACGGTTATAAACGCCATTGGCATCGCTGAGATATGTAAAGTACCCGGGACTATAGGAAACAGGCTGAATTTCGTTTGCAAGTTTTGTTTTAGTAACCCTTTTCAGGAGTTTACTTTGTGATCCCTTTTCAAAAATAAAGAGGTCGTTATTTTCCATACCATCATACGAGCGGAGGTTCTCCCTGACAAACCGGATGGTATCATCGGGCCTGTTGGAACTGAAAATAATACTGTTACTTTTGGATAGAAACCTTGGATTCAAATCATTATAAACATCAAGTGTTACAGGCTCAGCGGTATTGGCAGCAATATTGTATACATAAATATCGGACTGCCCGCGCTGAACTGCCGACATTGCAAATGACCTTCCATCAGGGGAATATGAAAAGTCCAGCACTTTCTGGAAATTGAAGAGATTCTGATTCTGCCACTTCCGGGTTTCTCTGTCATAGAAATACAAATAAAGCATTCCCTTTTTCTCAATAATCATGGCAACAACATTTCCGGTAGGATGCCAGGCCAGTAAAGGATATGAATAATCAACCTTTTCATCTGTGCGATACCCTTTGCGAAAAATACGCTTCTTCTTTCCGGTTGTCATATCGTACATGTAAACTTTATACAATCCTTTTTCGTTTACAGAATAAAGCATCTTTTCGCCGTCAGGGCTTATACGCAGATTGTCGTACACCCTGTCTTTCTTTATCTTAAAAGGGATTTTGGGGTTATAGGGACTATATGCCAGGCTATCTGCAGTATAAATCTGCTGGTACCAATCATGCCATTCCTCTATTACTTTTTTGAAAGAAATTCCCAAAACATAGAGAAATCCGGCTTCTACACTGCGGTTTACCCTGGTCATGTATGCAATATTTGCGATATTTTCCTCTCCGTACTTTTCAGCAATATACCGCCAGAGGGAATGGCCGGCCAAAACAGCGTCATCATCAATAAGGTGATTAAAACGCTCGTACTTCCCGCTCAGAATTCCGTCTTTAACTTTGTTATCCAGTTCTGTATCCCAGTTGCGGCTGTAGAAAGAAACCAATCCATCAATGTACCAGGAGGGCAGGTTAATAAGTGTGCTGTTTTTTACCTGCGAACCTATTGATCCTCCGTAAATAATATTTTCGAGTAACAGGCGGGTGATACCTCCGCGAATCTGCCGGTCGAAATGATTAAGATCGCCATCAAAATACAAAAACACTTTAGTGCCGATAATATGTGTTATTCCTCCGGTATTGTACCGGGTATTATTCATCAACCCGATATTGCTCTGCTTCAGGTCCGAATAGGTATTATACACAACAAACTGTGTTTTCCTCTCGAGGGTGGTTTGAAGTTTATTTTCAATCTCCGGAATATACTTCCCTGCATAATCGGCTGTATGTTGTGCCAGTTCCTTCCCGTTGAGATAATAATACACATCAAAATTGTTAAACCTGAAATAGGTCCAAAGGAAATCCGTATACTGAACACGGTTTTTGCCAAAAGTCATTTGGGAGCCGTTATAAAACTGCGCCAAAGAAGAAAGCGGGAAAAGCCATACAATCAGCATTGTACATGCTAATCCGGATATTTTCGCTGTTCTATTTATGGCAGACAATTTCATTTCTTTAAAACTATTTTCAACCCGCTAAAGTAACAAAAATCTGCGGTTCAATGTTTAGGTATATGAAGACAAATTAAATTTATCAGATAAGTGCAAATAAGCAACCGGATGTTAAGTGAAATCGCATCTGCCGGCTTCAGCCGGATCCGGTTTTGAATTACTGACACAGTTCAGTTTTGCAAGTTAAAAGGCACATGTATCTGCAATCAGATTCACATGCTTAAAGTACTTTTTCAATTATTATCCCACGTATTTTCACACATTATCGGGCCTAAATGTGAGAACCAACATTTTAAAACAAACTTATAATGGGTTTATTGATAACTTTATCGCGTCAAATTTAGTATAACTATGATTCAGAAAGTAAAGAGATTTGTATTTAATTCATTTGGTGTAAATACCTACGTGTTGAGTGACATTACCGGTAAATGCCTTGTTATTGACCCTGCCTGCCAAAGCAAACAAGAGGAATCGGAACTTGCGGCTTATATTACCGGTAATAATCTTGAACCTGCAGGAATGCTGAATACGCACTTCCATATTGATCATATTGTTGGTAATAATTTTATCTGCAACACGTTTAACCTGAAGCCACAATGCCATAAAAGCTGCAAAATGTTCTGGGAAACAGCCAATGAATTTGGAGCGGTATTTGGAATTAAGGTTGAGAACCTGATTATTCCAACTGATTTTATCAGTGAAGGCGACCGGATCAGTTTTGGTAATTCATCCGTTGAAGTTTTATATACACCGGGTCATGCAGACGGAAGTGTCTGCTTTGTAAACCACGATGAACGATATGTGATAGCCGGCGATGTTCTGTTTCGCGACAGCATAGGCCGCACTGATCTTCCTACGGGTAATTTTGATGTTATTTATCAAAGTATCACCACTAAATTATTCACATTGGCTGATGATTATATCGTTTATCCAGGGCATGGACCGGAAACTTCAATAGGCTATGAAAAGTTGAATAATCCTTTTTTGCATTGAAAACAAAAAGCCTCCAAAATTTAGGGAGGCTTTTTGTTTTAGATAGGTGCTATCTGCACTCAACAAAAAAGTCAGGCGGAAGCATTTCGGATTTAATTTCCTGGCCTTCGGAAAATTGTTCCAGGTTAAATTGTTGAGGACTAACATCAATTCTGGAAAGGCTGATTACTTTTACTTCGGTTCGGCGGTTGGCCTGATGCTCAGGAACAGTGCAGTCTACGCCATCGGAGCATTTGTTGATGAGCTGATGTTCCCCATATCCTTTGGCTGTTATCCTGTTTTTATCAATTCCTTCGCCGGTAATATATTTTACAGCTGATTCGGCACGGTTTTGCGACAGTTTATCATTATAAGCAAAAGATCCGCGGCAGTCGGTATGCGAACCTAATTCGACATGTATATCGTTTTCGTTCATGATGCGGACCAGCTTATCCAGTTCCGGTTTGGCATCAGCCCGGATATTGTACTTATCGAAATCATAATAGATATTTTCGATGCTGAAAGTTTTGCTGATCTCCAGTTTATCAAGTAATAAATCGCGTGAAGCAAAAACGGTTGACCCAGGATTAACCACAGCTATTGAGAATGGGAGGCAATCAGCTATATATTCAGGCATCATGGCTTTTACAACGAAATCAGCCGGATTAACTACAAGGGTTTTATACGAACCGTCAACTCCTGTTTTTAGAATTTTCACCTGGCTTGTTTTAGGATTGTAAAGAAAAACTGTTGCCCCGGCTATAGGTTGCATGTTTTTTTTATCCTTTACCAAACCACTGAGGTAAGCAGGAAGCACAGGAGGTTCAAACATCCGGAAGGCATAAATATCGTCACTTCCTAAACCACCCGGCCGGTTGGATGAGAAAAATCCATTTTTTATTCCAGGGACAAACGCGATGGCAAAATCATCGCAAGGTCCGTTTAAGGGCGGAAACAGATTCACCGGTGTGGTATATTTGTCGTTACTGTATATAGTTTTAAAAATATCAAGTGCTCCATGGCCGGGATGACCTTCGCTGGCAAAATACAACAAGCTGTCATTACTCATAGTAGGGAACATTTCATTTTCCATGGTATTAATGGTTGAACCCAGGTTAACGGGCCTGCTCCATGCATCACCTTCCCGTTTACACTTCCAGATATCAGTTTTGCCAAATCCACCTGGCATATCGCTTGCAAAATAAAGGGTTTTCGCATCAGATGTGAGTGAGGGGTGTCCAATCGAATATTCAATACTATTCAGGAAAAATGGTTTAGGCTCACTCCAATCACTACCATCTTTAGTTGCATAATATATTTTCAGCAGGTTCGTTTTGAAAATGCCTTCACGTTTAGCCTTTCCATAAAATGACCGGGTATAATAAATGGTATTCCCATCGGCACTAAAAGCAGCCGGGCCGTCGTGATACTCCTGGTTAAACCTGCTGTTGAATTCGGTGGAGGCTTCCATGCTACCCCAAAAATCACCGGTAGTTGTCGGGCTTGATTTCATAATATTAAGAAACCCCCGGCCTGTCCATCCATACTTCCTCGATTCGGCTGGATTGTAACTAAAGTCAGAGGCAAATACAAGTATACCATTACAGAATGCGGGGCCAAAATCACTTTGGTCGGTATTGATTTTATCTACAAGTTTTACTTCAAAATCGGGGGAGTGATTTTTCCAGGGACCAAGCACACTGTCGCAATGAGCGACAAATCGGGGGCCTCTTGTATCCGATGGATTCATTTGGGAATATTTAAGAAATATCCCGCGGGCATGAACATAATCACCCGTCGATTGCAACGCCTGTGCATAATAGTAATACCACTCAGGCCTGGCATCAGGTAGAGTTACAACCTGCGCGTAAGTTGCACAGGCGTTTACAATATCGTGTTGCAGCCGGTAACATTCGGCCAGCATGGGCAAGGCAGCATTTCGCGTTTTCTCAGCATTGACAGCCTTTTTCAGAATCTCTACGGCTTCCGAATAATTGTATTTATCCATCCGCCTTTGAGCTTTGTATAGTGGCTGGGCACTTACCATTTCCGATAACAGAACAAAGGCTGTGAGAATAAAAATATATCGTTTCATAAATTGTTGTTTTGCTTTACCCTGATTAAATATGTTCCCTATTTGAAAACTAAAAATACCTTGGAGTGATGAATCGTTTACGGATATTGAAGTCGTAGCTGAGCCTGATTTCATGTGATCCTTTGTTATACACTTTCAACTCATTAAGCCATATATCATATGAATAACCGATGCGCAGATTCTGAGCTACGTTAATTTCAGTGATCAGTGAAATGGCCTTTTCAGTACGGTATGATACTCCAAGCCACAGCACATTTACAAACAGAAAACTTACATTCAGATCGAGTTGAGGTGGTGCATTTTTTACGTATTTTGCCAACAGTGACGGGCGAAAAACCACGTTCTCACCTAGAGGAATGGCAGCACCGGTCATGCCATAAAAATGGGTAAGGAGTTTGGCAAACTGGCTGTTACCGGCTGAATCCGTAACTACTACTGATTGGTTTCGCAGTAACTGCCGTGAGGAAACACCTGCATAAAACTTGTCTGAATAATAGTAAATCCCAAAATTTGCATCAGGCACAATCTTATTATCTACCTGGTAAATCAGAAATGGATCTTTTGCGTCTTGCGCAATAATATCGTTGTACACTAATCCGCTGTTTTTAAACCCTGCCTGTATTCCAAACGATAGTTTACTTTTCGGGAATATAATCCGGTAAGCAAAAGTTGCCATTGCCCCGGTGTATGACATAGGACTTATTTTATCATTATAAATATTGAATCCCAGAGCCAGTTTCGGATTATTTAATGGCGAATGTACGGATGCACTTATGGTTTTGGGTGCTCCATCAATATTTACCCATTGGTAACGATAAAGAATGTCGGCCGTAAGTAGTTCGCGGCTTCCCGCATAAGCAGGATTAACCGCCATTTTATTGAACATGTATTGGCTGAATAAGGCATCCTGTTGTGCAAACAAAGAGGTTGCCAATAAAAGTATTAAGGTGGTGAGTAGTGTTTTCATCGTTACACTTTTTATTGTTTTACCTGATGGTTTGTTAACTAATATCAGGCTTGATTTATTAGTAGTTCCCCGCATCAGCATCATTTTTTTTATGGTGATATTGTGGTAGTGGTAATTTACGCTTCAACAGGTTGGTGATTTGCTCTCTCTATGGGATAATAGGAATGAGGCAAAGCTTCCCAGTGAAGCTTTGCTTTACCCTACCTGTTTATTCGTCGCTTCCATGAAGGTATATCCAGCCTGTACGCGAACCTACATTCTTAATAGTGAGGAGATAGTAGTACGTACCAGATGGTAATATTTCGCCTTTATTGTTGGTCCCATCCCAGAAGACATCTGTATTATCATACCTGCTAAAATCTCTGACCCTGTCGCCCCAGCGGTTAAAAATCAGTATGGTATTATCCGGAAAATCTTCAATACCACGGATAAACCAGGTATCATTACTATTATCGCCATCGGGCGTTAACAGGTTATAGATAATCAGATCATCCAGTTTTGCTATCACGTGTACATTAACAGTAGCAGTATCACAAAGAAGCGGATCCCCGCTATTGCATATCATATAACAGAATGCATCATCCCCGATAAATTTATCATCAGGTGTATATGTAATTGTGTTATCCTGATTTATTACCACAACTCCATGTGCAGGATTTTCACAAATGGATATACTTCGTGTATCATCACCAGCATCCGAATCATTATCAAGTACCTGGATAGTAGTTGCTGTATTTATCAGTGTTGAATCGTAATCAGATTTTGCAACTACAGCAATAGATACAACCATTTCATCCTGGGCTGAACATCCGGAAAGTACATCAACAACTGTTGCTGTGAAAAGGGTCTGTTTATTGACTGGAAGAGTCCCCGGATTGGGTATGTTATTGCTCTGGAGCAAGGCTGATGGCTCCCAAGTCCATTCGTAAATGCCTGAACCGCCTGTGGCAGAACCCTGAAGTATAGTTACTTCTCCGGTGGTGACAACCTGGTTGTTACCTGCATTCAATGTAATTCCTGTTACAATTGTAAGCACCATTTCATCATTGGCCACTTCCAGGCTACATACAGGACTTCCAAATGCCTTGAGTATAAGTGTGACATTTCCGGTAAAACCGGCTGCAGGAGTAAAGATTGGCTTTAACACGGTTGCATCGGAAAGTGTACCGGCATTTCCAGGATTGATTTCCCATAGCAAGGTAGAATAATTAACTGCCAAAGCTCCATTCAAATTGAGTACTGCAGTATTGCAAATGGTTGCATCAAGTCCTGCATTTGCCTCTGGAGCAGGAGCAAAGGTGAGTACTAACGAGTCGATGCTTTCAGCACAAGGGGCAAAGCCGCTTATACGCATGGAAAGTACTGCTTTACCGGCAGAAAATTCCTCTGCACCCGGTGTATACACTGGATTTATAAGTCCCGGATCATCGAAAGTTCCCAAACCACTGCTTGTCCAAAGAACAGAACTGAAATTAACAGCACTTGCGCTACCGAGTATATAGCTTCCGGCGGCTTCGCAAACCGTCGTATCTGAACCTGCTGTCATTACAACTGATGGGATAACAGTTATTGTAATTGTATCATTTGTACAACCTGAAGGCAATGGGATACCGCTGTCACAAACTAATAGCACAATGGTATCAGTACCTGCGAATGTTGTTGACGGTGTGTATACGTAATCGCCGTTTGCAAGGATACTAAATGTACCATTAGCCGGACCTGCAACAGGTGTAATATTAACTGTTAAGCTTGTTCCGTCAGAATCATAATCTCCGTTAGCTAAGATATTTCCGGCAAATGCTGAATTATTGCAGGTGATTTCCTTTTCATTGACTGTCACAGGTGCATCGTTTACAGGTCCAACATTTATGGTTATCAGAGCTGTGTCGCATAACACAGGAATACCATTATCACAAATTTCTATGCAGAACTGATCAGCTCCAATGAAGTTGAGATCAGGGGTATACATGAAACAAACCTGGTCGCCAGTTACAACGGGAGCGCTAATACTGCCATTCGATGCATTGCCACAAATACTTGCCGTAAATACAGAACCTGCATCAGGATCGGTGATGGTGCGGCAAATAGTAATCGGCGTATCCTCAGGTGTGCTCACTATTACTCCGGTTACTACCGGTGGATCATTAACCAGACCAACATTTATGGTTATAATGGCAGTGTCGCACAACACAGGGATACCATTATCACATATCTCTATGCAGAATTGGTCAGATCCATTGAAGTTGAGATTAGGGGTATACATGAAACAAACCTGGTCGCCAGTTACAATGGGAGCACTTATGCTGCCGTTTGCTGCACTTCCGCAGATACTTGCCGTAAATACAGATCCTGCATCAGGGTCAGTGATGGTACGGCAAATGGCGATAGGAGTATCCTCCGGCGTATCGCTGGTAATTCCGGTTACAACCGGTGAATCTTCAAGCGGAAGAATTGTGATATAAACGATAGCCGTATCACAATCGTTATCCGTATCACAAAGCTGGTAAATAAAGCTGTCGGTTCCGTTGAAGTTAGCGTTAGGAATATAGTCGTATGTTCCGTTGGTGAATGTCAGCACTCCGTTTGTAGTGGTGTTGACAAGGGTCCATACGTTGCCGCCGTCGCCACTCAGTATATCATTGCCGGTTACCAGTGCTCCGGTGATCTGGGTGTCTTCGTTGGTGGTGATATAGTCTGCATTGGCAGTTGGAGCGTCATCCACTGAAGTTACCGTGATATAAACGATCGCTGTATCGCAATCGTTATCCGTATCACAAAGCTGGTAAATAAAACTGTCGGTGCCGTTGAAGTCCGCGTTCGGAATATAGTCATATGTTCCGTTGGTGAACGTCAAAGTACCGTTTGTGGTTGTGCTGACCAAAGTCCAGGCATTACCGCCATCACCGCTCAACAAATCATTGCCTGTTACGATTGCACCTATTATCTGAGTGTCTTCGTTTGTTGAGATATAATCTGCATTAGCTGTCGGAGCGTCATCCACCGAAGTTACCGAGATATAAACGATAGCAGTATCGCAATCGTTATCCGTATCACAAAGCTGGTAAATAAAACTGTCGGAGCCGTTGAAGTCCGCATTCGGAAGGTAATCATAGGTTCCGTTGGTGAATGTCAAAGTTCCGTTTGTTGTAGTGCTGACCAAAGTCCAGGCATTACCGCCATCACCGCTCAGTAGATCATTTCCGGTAACAATGGCACCGGAGATTTGAGTGTCTTCGTTTGTGGTGATATAGTCTGCATTGGCTGTTGGCGCATCATCCACTGAAGTTACCGTGATATAAACGATAGCCGTATCGCAATCGTTATCCGTATCACAAAGCTGGTAAATAAAACTATCTGTTCCGTTGAAGTCCGCATTCGGAGTATAGTCATACGTTCCGTTTGTGAAAGTCAGCG
>JAIFMH010000369.1 GCA_020048595.1 Bacteroidota bacterium
GGAAACATGACAGTGTTTGAACACAATATGCACGGAAATGATTAAACGAAAAGAAAAAAACAATATCCCCAAAAAAAACAGTTCACATATCTAACCGTATTTAACCTGGATAATTCATGAAAAGCATCAACTTAGCGAACTCAGTGAAGCAACTCACGAACACCTTTTATAATGAGATTGTTATGAGTAAACCAAGTGTTTTCGTTCTGCTTCGTTAAGCTCAGTGTTATACTTTGCGGCGATTTTTACTTCTGCCACTAAGTCTCAATGGACTCACAAAGTTTATGAATAATTCAGGTTAATGTCGTTGAAGTGAATTCAGATTCAGAAATTACTAAAAAAAAAATAAAGTAAGTTAATATCCACTCCCCTTACCCCTAACACCTAACACCTAACACCTAACCACTAACACCTAACCCCTAACCCCTAACCCCTAACGCCTAACACCTAACACCTAACACCTAACACCTAACACCTAACACCTAACCCCTAACACCTAACACCTTCGCACCTTACACTAACCCTAAAATTATTCCCCATGAGTAAAAATAAAATCCTGATTGTTGAAGACGAAAGAATAACTGCTGAGGATTTGAAAAATACCCTGGAAAATATGGGATATGAAGTCACTGGCATGGCATCTTCGGCTGATACTTTTTACAAGAGTTTAAACGACAACATGCCCGACCTTGTACTCATGGACATATACCTGAAAGGCAAAAAAGATGGAATTGAGCTTGCTACCGAAGTCAAGGAAAAGTATCAGTTGCCCATAATATATCTTACAGCTTACTCTGATTCAAACATCCTTGAACGGGCCAAAATAACCGAGCCCTTCGGGTTTATAATGAAACCGTTTCAGGAACGTGAGCTCCATTCGAATATCGAAATGGCTTTGCATAAAAACAGGATGGAACTTCGTATAAACCATCTGAACGCCATCCTGAAAGCCATTCGTGATGTAAATCAACTTATTGTAAGAGTAAACAATGTAAAGGATTTAGTGGAAAAAACCTGCGAAATACTTGTATCAAGCAGGGCATATACCAGCGCGTGGTTTCTTACACTTGACAATAAAGGAATATTGTTGGATTCATCTTCGGCGGGAGTGAAAGAAGGCTATGATGTTTTTATTCAACAATTCAGGAACGGAAACAGCCCCGAGTGTGTAAAACAACTGAAAGAAACGGATCAGAAAATGTGCTCGATGAATACCAGCACAGATTGTGAGGATTGTTTTATAAAAAAAATATTTCCTGGTAAGGGCACTATTATCGCCAAGGTAGGATACAAGGAACGCACACATGGATTTATTGCCGTATCGATGCCTATTGAGTTAACCAATGATGAAGAAGAAACAGAACTTTTTATTGAAATTGCTGACGACCTGGGATTTGCGCTCAACACCCTTGAGCAGCAGAAAAAGAAAGATGAAGCAGAAGAAAAACTTATAAGCAGTGAAGAAAAACTTCGGGCACTGATCAATGCAATGCCTGACCTGGTTTGTTTTAAGGATGGTGAAGGTCGCTGGCTTATTGCGAACGAATACGCACTAAATCTGTTTGGGCTGAATGGTGTTGATTATATTGGAAAAACAGATGCTGAACTGGCTGAATATAGTAGTTTTTACAGGGAAGCATTTATGCAATGCGAAGCAACAGATGCAATTGCATGGGAGAAAGGCAGTCTCAACAGGGCCGATAAAATCGTCCCTCGCCCCGATGGAACTGTCATGATTTTTGATAGCATTAAAATCCCGAGCTTTGATTCCGATAACAGGCGTAAAGGCCTGGTTGTAGTTGAACGCGATATAACCGAGAGGAAACATTCCGAGCAGGAACTACAGAAATTGTCGCAGGTTGTTCAACAAAGCCCTAACTCCATCATTGTTACTGATACCAATGGTAGTATTGAATATGCAAATCCGGCTGCCAGCCGGATTTCAGGCTATGCTGTTGAAGAACTGATTGGCAATAATCCTTCCTTGCTCAGTAGCGGCGAAACGCCAAAAGAGGAATACAAAAAATTATGGGATACTATTAATGCCGGCAACGAATGGAAAGGCGAATTCCATAACCGTAAGAAAAACGGAGAGCTTTACTGGGAGCGTGCTACCATATCACCTATTAAAAACAAAAAAGGCATAATAACTCATTTCCTTGGAATAAAGGAAGATATTACTGCACGGAAATACAATGAGAGTATTCAGAAAGTTTTATTCAATATTTCGAGGCAGGTATCCGAAACCAGTGATGTGCAGCAATTACTTGAAATTGTAAGGAATGAACTCAGCACCCTCATAAATACAAAAAATTTCTATGCTGCTTTTTACAGCGAAGAAACCGGCATGCTCACCTCCGCTTATGGAACCGACGAAAAAGGTATGCCTGAAACATGGCCTGCCGAGAAATCATTAACAGGATATGTAATCAGGCACAATAAATCACTTCTTCTGAGGCAGAATGAATTTGAGAAGCTGATGGAAACCGGCGAAGTTGAGCTTGTAGGTGCCAATTCCGAAATATGGCTTGGCGTTCCCTTAACAATTGGAAACAAACCCTATGGTGCTTTTGTAGTACAGGATTATGAAAATCCGGATGCTTATGGCGAAAATGAACTCAAAATGCTCGAATTCATTGCCAGCCAGGTAAGTCTTTCCATTCAGCGCCAAAAATCAATCCTCGACCTGCAGGATGCATTTGTTAAGGCCGAAGCAGGCGACAAGTTAAAAACAGCATTTATCAACAATATTTCTCACGAAATCCGCACACCGCTCAACGGAATACTCGGATTTACCGAGATGACCCTTAATCCGGACTCGACCCGGGAAGACAATGAACTATTCTTTTCAATCATTAAAAAAAGCAGCAAACGGCTGCTTAATACCATTACCAGTTATATGGATATTTCGATGCTCGTTTCAGGAACGATGGAAATCACCAGGCGACCGTCAAACCTTGACAAACTGATTAGTGAAATTCATAGCGATTTTCTTGAAATTTCCACAAATAAAGGGATTGAAATCATAATCGATAAACCGGATTCTGACGAACCATTGCTTCTGAATACTGATATTGAAAAGCTCCGAAAAATAATTAACCATCTTCTTGATAATGCTGTGAAATTCTCACAAAAAGGAACAATAACATTCGGATATAACAATAAGGATTCAGAATTTGAGTTCTTTGTAAGCGACACAGGAACTGGAATTAAAAGCGATGCTCTGAATGTTATTTTTGATGCATTTATGCAGGCTGATGTTTCTTCAACACGAGGATACGAAGGCAGCGGTCTTGGATTAACTATTGCAAACGGACTTGTAAAATTACTTGGAGGCAAATTATGGGTTGATTCCGAACGAGGCCGGGGATCAACCTTCTACTTTACACTACCGTTTTCCGAAAACTCGGTTCTAACACCCCGAAAAGCAAATGTTATGCCCAAAATAGAGCCATTAACCAAACCATTGATATTGGTTGCCGAAGATGACGATTCCAACTACAAATACATCGAAATTGTATTGCTTTATGCTTCGTACGAAGTAATAAGAGCGGAAAATGGCATCGAAGCTGTTGAGTGTTGCCGCAATCACCCGGAAATACGCCTGGTGCTTATGGACATTAAAATGCCTTTGATGGATGGTTTCGAAGCTACCAGGCAAATCAAATCATTTATGCCCGGCTTACCTGTAATAGCACTCACAGCTCATGTAACCACCGAAGATGAAAACCTGGCAATAGCATCAGGGTGTAATGAATATGTTACAAAACCTGTAAGCAAAGCTAAATTACTCGAGATAATTGAAGATTCATTAATCCTGAATTGACAGGAGAAATCAGATCGTATTTTTAATATGTTATAGTTTGGTGTAAATAGGAAATGCCATAAAAAAAATTGCAATTTAAAATTGAAAGCCGGATTTTTGAAATACCATACAAAATCCGGAATATCAGAATCAGAAATTTCACTCTGAAACATACCTGCTTTATAGTGTAAATAACAAATGAACAGCCAGCAAAACAAATTTAAACCATCTGTAATTGAAATATTAATTATCCTTGCTATTTCATTACTTGGCATGTTTTTTATTTGGTTTATGCACCGCACTGTAAAGGAACAAAACCACAGGAATTCCATACAGATTGGGAATTCCATTGTTGCAGCATTGCCAGCTCAAAACATTGCTCAACTCGCAGCTGCTCCCGACGACACCGTTAAACCTGCCTATATTCAACTGAAGAATACCTTGCAGAAAATTGTTCAGGAGAATAAAAATGTACGATTTGCATATCTTTATACTCAGCAAAACGGGAAGTTTTACTTTTTAGTCGATTCCGAACCATCGGACTCACCTGATTACTCACCGCCCGGCCAGGAGTTCACCGAAGTTGCTGAAGCAGACAAAAAACCTTTTACTGACGGCAACAGCTTAGTTACCAAACCATTAACTGACAGATGGGGAACATGGGTAAGTGTCCTGGTTCCGGTAAAAGACAATGAAACAGGGAAAATAATCGCTGTTTTTGGAATGGATATAAATGCCCGGTCGTGGAACCAGACTATTCTGCTGGAAGTGGCTGAATCATCAATCCTGGTAATTGCGCTCATTATGCTTAGCCTGATAACCATGCGTTCTTTTGCTAAAAATAAGTATCTGAAAAAAGAAGTAATTGAACGGGGAAACACAGAAAAAGCACTTGCTGAGAGTGAAGCCCGATACAGATTACTCTACGAAAATGCATCTATCGGAATATACCAAACTACTCCTGAAGGGAAAGTACTACTTTCGAATATGGCACTTCTGAAAATAATGGGGTATAAATCATTTGATGAACTTAAAGAACGGGATATTGAAAAAGGAGATTTCGATCCAACTTATTCACGAGCCGAGTTTAAACAAATTATGGAAACGAAAGGTGAAATTCATGGCCTTGAGAGTGTTTGGAAACGACAGGATGGAAGAACGGTGTATATACGCGAGAATGCAAAAGCAGTGCGCGACAGTGAGGGTAAAATGCTTTACTATGATGGAACAATAGAGGATATCAGCGACCGTAAACTTGCCGAAAAAGCACTTCAATACAGTGAGGAACGGTTCAGGCAAATTGCTGAACAAAGTCGTGAAATGGTATGGGAAGTAGATAAAAACGGATTATTTTTATATGTCAGCCCTTTATCACTTATTGTGCTGGGATATATGCCTGACGAATTAGTAGGTATAAAACATTTCTTCGACCTGCATCCGGAAGAAACACGCGAAGATTATAAAAAAGCCACACTGGATGCGTTTAAACAAAAAGTAAATATTCACGACTACATTAACCAGGTGATAAAAAAATCCGGAGAAAGTATCTGGGTTACTACCAACGGAACTCCTATACTGGATGAAAAAGGTGAATTAATAGGATACCGCGGTTCCGAAAGTGATATTACTGAACGTATACAGCGGGAAAATCTACTGAAAAAGCTTACCCTGGCAGTGGAACAAAGTCCTGTTTCGATCATAATTACAAATATTGAAGGTGCTATCGAATATGGGAACCCAAAAGCCTGTGAAACAACCGGCTACTCGTTTGAAGAGCTCTCAGGACAAAATCCGCGAATCCTGAAATCCGGATACCAGCCGTCTTCCTCTTATAAAGAACTTTGGGAGACTATAGTATCCGGAAAAGTGTGGCATGGCGAATTTTTAAACAAAAGAAAAAACGGAGACTTGTACTGGGAATCAGCAACTATATCACCCATTTTTGACGACGAAGGAAATATTATTAATTTTCTTGCTGTAAAAGAGGATATTACAAATCTTAAAGAACTCATCTCCGAATTGCACGAAGCCAAGGACAGAGCTGAATCCAGTGACTTGTTAAAATCAGCATTCATAAAAAATATATCACACGAAATAAGGACTCCACTCAACGGCATAGTTGGTATGAGTGAACAGATTCTTGAACCTTCCATTTCGCAGCAAAACAAAGAAATGTTGCTAACGCTGATCAAAGAAAGCAGTAACCGTTTGATCAATACCGTTAACAACTACCTCGATATATCAATGATAGTTTCGGGTAACATGGAGGTTCAGGTTCAACCATTTAATCTGAACAAACTTCTGATTGATATAAAAAATGAGATACAACAGGAATGCTTATCTAAAAATCTGAACCTACTGTTACATGTTCCGGCAGGAAGTGGTGAATTACATTTAAACTCGGATGCAGACCTGATTGCCAAAATACTCAACCATTTATTGGATAATGCAATTAAATTTACGGAAACAGGCAGCGTGACTTTTGGTTATACAATTAAAGATGGTGCTATAGAATTATTTGTAAACGATACCGGGGCAGGCATAAATAATAGTTTTCTGCCGCATATTTCTGAAGCATTTTCGCAGGCAGATGTGTCAGATACACGTGCACATGAAGGAAGCGGCCTGGGACTGGCGATTGCCTATCGCCTTGTGCAAATTCTGGAGGGCGAAATCAGGTTTGTGTCGGAAAAGGAAAAGGGAACTTCATTTTTCATAACATTCCCGTACGATGCACCTGTAAATACAAATAACCTTCAGGGATAGGAAGTACAACATTGTTTGTATTGATAACCGGAAACATTGTGAAATTGGCACCAATCCTAATCAAATACAAGCGACTGAATTCAGGTAGATATGCCTCGCCGCTAAAGGGACATTACAGATAAAAGCCCAATTTCGTATAATAAAAGGAAGAATGAGCGGTTGCAATCATTCACTGTGTTGATTCAGAATTTATTGCTTCTGAACCTGGTTTACATCCATTCCTTAAAGATAATTTTACGGTGTAAACTGCCGGAAACAATTTCCAATATGCATCCATACGTAAAATCTGGTAAAAAGGATTTGTCAATGGCTGAACTGCAACGCTGTTTTAATTTTTCCATACTACCTGTAGGATTGGCAAACAGTCGTTATTCCTCGACTCCAGGGAATTATTATTTCATGTATGGTACTTCAATCATGGCTATTTCATATTTTTGCTTTCAATATGCCAGGCAGCAAGTTTTACCAGAGGATACATTCATGGAGGTTACGACACATCTCTCCAAGGAATTTTATATTGTTATTAAGTCTGATTGCCGGTATTTTGGGCGGATTGGCAGCTATTATTCTGAAAAATGCTGTCCATTACAGCCATATACTTGTAATGAACGTAATTTCGATTAAAAGCTTTAACCTTTTATACCTCGTTCTTCCGTTTTTTGGTATTTTACTCACATACCTGTATGTTAAATACCTGGTAAAAGATAATATCGGGCACGGCATCAGCCGGATTCTGCAATCCATTTCGAGAAGCAACAGCATAATCAAGGCACATAATATGTATACCTCACTTATAGCAAGTACGGTAACAGTAAGTCTTGGCGGCAGCGTTGGACTGGAAGCACCAATTGTACTTACCGGTTCAGCCATTGGCTCAAACCTTGGACGATACCTTCGCCTTGATTATAAAACCATTACCTTGCTGGTTGGATGCGGGGCTGCCGGTGCTCTGGCAGGAATTTTTAAAGCTCCGGTTGCAGCTGTTATATTTGCATTGGAAGTTCTTATGCTCGATCTTACCATGGCCAGCCTTATACCGCTTCTGATATCGTCAGCCTCCGGAGCTATACTGGCCTATTTCTTTATGGGCAGTGGAGTTTTGTTTACATTCGAAGTTTCTGCACATCCGTTTACATTAAACAACCTTCCATTTTATGCTGTATTGGGATTGCTTTGCGGAATAGTTTCAATTTACTTCACCAAAGCAAACCAGTCCATCGAAAAACAGTTTCAACGTATCCCGAAAGGCTTTCTGCGTGTATTGGCAGGCGGAACAATTACCAGTCTGCTCGTATTCCTGTTTCCACCTTTATTTGGCGAAGGGTACGAAACACTCACTAACCTGTTGAACGGAAATGGAATGAAAGTACTTGATGGCAGTATTTTTTCTGCAATGGGAAATAACTATTTCCTTTTGCTGTTTTTCCTCGTCCTGCTCCTGATATTTAAAGTAGTTGCCATGTCGGCAACAACAGGCGGCGGAGGTGTAGGCGGAGTTTTTGCGCCATCACTTTTTATGGGTGGCGTAACAGGATTTTTCCTTAGTAAAGTTGTAAATTTCTTTATGAACGGGCGTTTACCCGAAAGTAATTTCGCTCTTGCCGGAATGGCCGGTGTAATGGCTGCAGTAATGCACGCACCGCTTACAGCCATATTCCTTATCGCTGAAATAACCGGTGGCTACCAGTTTTTCGTACCATTAATGATTACATCAGTAGTTGCATATCTTACCATAATTCCATTCGAGCCTCACTCTATTTATACAAAACGCCTTGCCGAAACAGGCGAACTTATAACACACGATAAAGATAAAGCAGTTTTATCACGCCTATCGATTGAACGCCTTATTGAGAAAAACTTTATCACAACCAGCCCGGATATTACATTGGGTGAATTTGTGAAACTGGTTGCCAAATCGCAGCGAAATGTGTTCCCCGTTATTGATCAGGAAAATAATTTTCTCGGAGTTATTTTTATAAACGATATCAGGCATATCATTTTTGAACACGACCAATACGATTCCGTATATATCCGCAACCTGATGTATATGCCCGACACACTTGTTGATCAGTCAGCCACCATGGAAGATGTGGCTCAGAAGTTTACCGAATCGGCACACTATAATCTTCCGGTCCTTAAGGATGGGAAGTATATCGGATTTGTATCACGTGCCAATGTTTTTTCAGCCTATCGTAAGCTGGTTAAGGATTTCTCAAACGATTAATGACTTGAATCTTCTGGTTGTATTTGCGACCATTACTCTGGAATCAGGATAGTAAATTATTCAGGATTCCTGTCGGAAATTAACTTTTTCACTTCCTCCACAGTTTCCACAGGTGCCATACAATAGGTTCCGGAACAAATATAAATCAGCGTTTTCCCCTCCACGTACCGATTTTCGAAATACGGAAAGTTGCTGTCAGTTTTGCTGCCAAAGATCAGGGTAGCTGGTAAATTTTTTCTTTTTAATTTTTCAAAAACCGAAACTGCTTCATCCCCGATAACTGCTATTACATATTGCTCTTTCATTACCGATAACGCAAGTGAAGCCCAATTTGCGTAAGCTGAAGGATGTTGTACTAAGCGACTTTCCATCGATTGGATCATCTGCCTGGCTTTTTCAGTATAATCTTCGTTATGCAGGAAAACCCCAAGGGTATTTAACACCTTAGCCATCACTGAATTTCCTGACGCTGTTACGCCATCATAGATCTCAATTTTGCGCGCAAAAACAGGATCACCGTCATTTTTGGAATACCAGAAAAATCCGGAATGTGAATCAAAAAAATGCTGAACAACATAGGATGCGAGCGCTCCGGCTTCGTGCAGCCATATTTCGTCAGTAGTTACTGAATAAAGTTTCAGGAACGCATCACAGGTATATGCATAATCGTCGAGAAAAGCATGGATTTGCGATTTCCCGTTTTTCCAGGTATGAAACAGACCGCTATCCGCTCGTTTCAGATTATTAAGTATAAAATCAGCGGCAGAAATTGCTGACTGTAAGTAATCCTGCCTGCCAAGAGCAACTGACGCGTCAGCCAAAGCGCTAATCATCAGAGCATTCCACCCAACCAGCATTTTATCGTCCAATGCGGGCCTTGGGCGTGAAGAACGGACTTTAAGTAATTGCGTTTTGCAAAAACCGGTAAATGCCGTCAATTCTTCCACTGACAGAAAATGCTGTTGCGCAAACAATTCATCACTATCCGGGCGGAGCAGAATATTTCGGCCATGCTCCCATAAACCTTTGGCATCAATGCCAAAATACTCCCGGCTTAACTCAGCATAATCTCCGAGAGCATCATTAATCTGATCTGCAGTCCAGGTATAAAACAGGCCTTCTTCTCCTTCACTGTCAGCATCAAGCGCCGAATAAAAAATGCCCTCGGGTGCTTTTAACTCCCTGTTCACAAACTCAATGGTTTGCACAATAACTTCTTTGTAAAGGATATTCCCGGTTATCTGAAAAGCAGCTGAATACAAACTTACAAGTTGAGCGTTATCATAAAGCATTTTTTCGAAATGCGGAACTTTCCAGTCGCCGTCAGTGGAATACCTGGCAAACCCACCACCGGCCTGATCGTAAATACCTCCACAAGCCATTTTTTGTAAAGTCACATCAACCAGTGATAATGCACTTTCTTCTTTTTGAATAGCACTATATTGCAGCATAAAATCAAGTACCACGGGCATAGGAAATTTTGGTGCTCCTCTAAACCCACCCTTTTCAGCATCAAAAGCATTGTTCAATAAACCATACACCGACACAAAATCAGGATGACCAGTATTGCCTGAAGTTTGATCGTTAAGCAAATAATTCTGTCTTGCAACACCTTCGGATAATTCAGCAGCCTGCTGCTCAAGTTCTGAATGCCGGTTTTGAAATATTTCGTGGATATTCATAAGCAATTGCTTCCATTGCTCAGGCCGGAAATACGTTCCGCCCCAAAAAGGTCTTCCATCAGGCAACGCAAAACAATTCAACGGCCAGCCACCGTTGCCATGTATCTGCTGCACGGCATCCATAAAAACATGATCTACATCCGGGCGTTCCTCCCGATCCACTTTCACACAAACAAAGTACTCGTTCATCAACTTCGCAATATCTTCATTTTCAAAGGATTCATGTTCCATCACATGACACCAGTGACAGGACGAATATCCAATACTGATCAGCAAAGGTTTGTTGCTGCGCTGCGCTTCTTCAAAAGCATTTACTCCGTATGGAATCCAGTTAACCGGATTGTGCGCATGTTGAAGCAGGTATGGACTCGATTCGTTAATTAACAGGTTGGTGTGGATCATTGCAGAAGGGTTTATGATTGAAGGATATTTTTTCACTCCTTGGTTATTGATATATTTATTTTCTTTACCCTGAATCCCTTTTCAATTTACAGGACAGATGTTTAGACTATTTACACATCATCTGAGTCTCATTCCCTGAGTGTTCAGTTACTATTCATTTATAGAAACTCCATGTACTGAAGTCCTGATCAACAAAACTGAATGAGCTGGTAAATTTCAACATAAGGATTCAATTTATGAGGTAAATGTAACATTTATGCAATAGTAAAGTTCGGGAATGCCAGCTTCCCGTAATCCGTTGCAGAAAAAAAAACAGTTTTCCAAATACCAAATTCTATCATATTACTATATGAAAAATATGCACAAATGCTTGATATAGTGACTATTGCTTCTTTAAACTTCCAAAATCACAAAACAGATTTCCAGGTAATACTCTACGTAATTACCAAAAGCTTTCTAATGGTTGAGAGTCAACGAAGATTTTCGATGAATCCTTAAACCTGGTCAGATAGCAAAGAATCAATAAACAATTGCTTAACTTATTTGTCATTTACTCATCCTGATCAATAAAAATTAAATGAGAAAAAGCATTGCTCAATTTATTATCCTGTCTTTATTTTTATTGTTTTTTCAAAGTAGTTTTTCACAACAATACTTTATTAAAACATATACAATCAAAGATGGTTTGCCTACAAGAAATGTTAACGACGCCTGCCAGGATGAAGCCGGGATAATGTGGTTTGCAACCAATTATGGTGTATCGAAGTATGATGGGTTCAGCTTTACAAACTATAACATTTCTAATGGTTTACCCGATCAGCGCTACAAAAAGATTCAGATTGATGAAAAGGGGATCCTTTGGGTAATGCCGGCAAATAAGTATGATACGATTGTTTCCCTGGAGAAGAATCAATGGATAAAAGTACCTCCACCCCCAAAAGAAGGCCGCAACCACCCGATGAATTCTTTTGATATACTATACAAAAACAACAAGCCCATTATTTGTATGGGCAGTTATGATGGATTTTATATATACGAAAACAATACCTGGCAGCATTTCAGAATATCAGGTAACCCAAACAGCAACTATGTTTACTCCGTTATTGCAAAACAGAATAAATTTTATCTGTCAACAAAAATTGGTCTCTGCATTTTCGAAAATGGCAAAACTAACTTTAACCTGAACAACCTGATCAAACCATATGGAACAGATATTATTTCAATAAATTTTGAAGCCAAAAACACGCCTGACGAAAAGCTTTGGGTATTAAATGAAAAATGGATAGGATATATTCAGAATAATACCTTTACCATGGTGAGCAATAAGTTTAATTTGCCACACCCGTCAATTTATTATTATGCATATATGGATTGCGACAATAAAGGAAACATTTTCTTCGGTAACATCTGGGCCAAATATTACATTTCAAAATCAAATGATGTTCCTGTGCCTTTGATGGTTAAAAATGGATTTACATCCGAAGGAGCAACATCAGTCTTTATCGACCGCGAACAAAATGTATGGTTTACGGATACACGCGGTATAAACAAGGTCATTAATCTTAAGATTAAGACGTATCTCGAAAAGAATGGAATGCGCGAAAACGAAGTTTCTGCAATTACCGAAATGAACGACGGACGAATAGTACTAGGTCATAACAGGGGACTTTCTATTTTAAATACGAACAACACCTTTCAAAAAATAGATTTTCCCGGTACAGAACAAAAAAACATGCGTGTACCGGAAATGATCAGGGACAAAAACGGCGACATCTGGATCGTTTCAACGGGTTTAGGATTAGGAAGGTTGCAATCCAACGGGAACATTACATGGTTAAATAAAGGTAAAAATAATTTGACTTCAGCCGTATTTGAGGATAATACCGGCAGGATATGGGTTGGGGCTGATGGAAAACTCTTTTATTTACAGAACAATCAGCTAATTGAATATAGTTTATTTAAGGAAGGCCTGAGTACAATCAGAAGAATATTTCCGGCCGGGAAAACTGGAATTTATGTTGCCGGAACAAGTGGTCTTTGGCATATCCATGATAATAAAGTTAAAAAGATGCCATCGCCGCCCGATAAAAAAGCAGATAATGTATTCGCTTATTTAAAGGATAATAAAGGGATTGAGTATGTTGGTTCCATTCACGGATTATATGTTATTGAAAATGGGCGAATCGTTAAATTCAGAAAAAAGGGGATAGAAATAAACAGCCCGGTTTTCTTTATTTTCCAGGACCCGATGGGAATGTATTGGATTGGCTCCGACAACGGAGTTTACAAATGGGATGGAGGCAGCAAAATGGAAGTGTATAACACGTTTAATGGTCTTGCCGGATGGGAAACAAACCGTGCAGCCGGAATGTTTGATTCCAAAGGTAAGGTATGGATTGGTACTGATCGGGGACTTTCCTGTTTTGAACCCGGCTTCGATAAATCTGAAATCCCTGTACCAGTCATTAAACTCCTATACACTGAAGACAGCAGAGGCGTTCAACATGCATTAGCAAAAAAAAGCAGGATAAGTTATTCCGATAATACCTTAATCTTTCAATTCAGAGGAATATCTTTTTATAATGAAGAATTAATTGAATACAAGTATAAACTCGAAGGCTCCGACCAGGAATGGCAGGATATAAACCAGCAGATGCTTGGTAAGGTTAAATATATCGGATTGAAACCAGGTAAATATACATTTAGTGTTAAATCCAGGAATTTTTCGGGCGAATGGAGTGAAATCAGCCGGTCAGAGCTGATACAGATCACCTATCCCTTATATTTAAAGTGGTGGTTTTTGCTTCTTTCATTTATTGCAATTTTCGGAATTACATACGGTATAATCCGGATTAATGTTCAGAGAATACATAATTCCAGTTTAGAGAAAGAAATTGTTGAACGTAAAAGAGTAGAACAAGCTCTTACCGAAAGCAGGCAAAAATACCATGATCTGGTGGAACTGCTTCCCGAAACAATCTATGAAGCTGATTTCAGTGGCAAACTGGTTTATTTAAACGACACAGGATTACGCATTTTTGGCCTTCAGGCAGATGATCTTAACAAAGATATTTTTATTGATCAGCTTGTAACACCCGAAAGTCACGAGGATATACGCCAGCACATGGAAGCCGTTTTTGAACATAAAATGTCGGATAGAGCCATTATGAGCGGGATTGCTGCTGACGGATCAACCTTCCCGCTATCCATGCACTCAGTACCCATTCTTTTCGGAAACAGATGTATCGGAACCAGGGGAGTTATTATTGACTTTACAGAGCAGAAAAGATTCGAAGATCATATGCAGAAACACGCTGAAGATCTGCAGGCGTTGAACAACAGTAAAGATAAATTTTTCTCTATTATAGCTCATGATCTTCGTAGCCCCTTCACCACTTTTCTGGGTTTTACCGAAATTCTGGATGAAGAGATTGATACCCTTCCAAAAGATGAGTTACACTCTATTGTAACGTACATGCGGACTTCAGCAATAAATCTGTATCAGCTGCTCGAAAACCTTCTTGAATGGTCACTTCTTCACCGCGAAATAACAAGATTTGAGCTTATCAATGTACCTGAAAGCATGACTGTTTTAGCCGATGTTCATATGCTGCAAACCATCATCCGCAACTTACTATCCAACGCAGTGAAATTTACACCAACAGGAGGTTCAGTGGAGATTTCGGCATTTATTGAAGAAGAACATTTTGTTACTCTGGCTGTTAAAGATACCGGTATAGGTATAAAAGCTGATATGTTGCAGAAAATTTTTCTTTTTGATGCCAATACTAAAACAAAAGGCACTGATGGCGAACTTTCAACTGGGCTTGGCTTAATACTTTGCCGGGAATTTGTCGAAAAACACGGAGGAAAAATCTGGGTTGAAAGTGAAGAAGATAAAGGAAGTACTTTCTACTTTACCGTTAGTAGCGGCAAAGCATAAATATTGTTTTAATGGGCCAAAGCAAAAACAAGGAGAATGCGACTGTTGAAAAACTCACGAAAGAATTGCAGGAATTAAAGCTTGCAGTTGAGTCATTGAAAGAGAATGCAAATAGCGTTTGGAACCTGTACCAAAACGTACCTGTAAATTATCATTCCTTAGATTCCGATGCCTGTATCACAGATGTAAATCCTAAATGGCTCCATGCCTTGGGTTATACACAGGAAGAAGTTATACATCATAACTTTTCAGAGTTCATGACCCGTGAATCCGCAGAATTATTTAAAAAACGCTTCACCGTTTTTACAAAAAACATCGATATATTCTCTGTTGAACTTGAGTTGATTCACAAGGATAGAACTCCTGTTTTCGCTAACCTGGAAGGAAAAACCAAGCGGGATAAAGCAGGAAACCCCGAACATATTTATTGCGTTTGGACTGACATTACCAGGCACTTGCAAACAGAAGAAGCAAATCGCATTAAGGATCTGGCCATTGAATCAGCAATAAACGCCATTGCTATTTCCGATCTTCACGGAATCCTTACTTACGTAAATCCGGCATGTATCAATTTGTGGGGATATAAATCACGCGAAGAAATTATTGGTAAAGAAGTTAAAGGATTCTGGCAATCCCTCGAAAAAGCCAACGAAGTTTTTGATGCCCTTCACCAAAATGGAAGTTGGGTTGGAGAAATGGTCGCACTAAAAAAAGACAGAAAACCATTCGACTTACAGATTTCTGCCAGCCTGGTTAAAGATCCTTCGGGCCAACCGATTTGTATGCTTGCCTCATTTGCTGACCTCACTGAAAGCAAGCAAGCCTTTACAATACAAGCAGAAAGCGAAATCAGCTACCGCGAATTATTCAATAATGTAGCTGATGCCATTTATATACAGGATGAAAAAGGCACCTTTTTGGATGTAAATGAAGGTGCTGTAAAAATGTACGGTTACCCCCTTGAAGAATTAATCGGAAAAAGCCCAAAGTTTGTTTCAGCTCCCGGCAAAAATAATATAGCTGTTGTAAATGATATGATAAAGCGGGCCTACGCCGGCGAACCACAACAGTTTGAGTTTTGGGGGTTGCGGTCGAATGGTGAAATATTCCCGAAAGAAGTACGTGTTGTTTGTGGCACATACTTTGGCAAAAAAGTGAATATTGCCATGGCACAGGATATTACCGGGCGTAAACAGGCTGAAACAGCATTAAAGAAAAGCGAAAGCCGATTTCGCGAACTCATTGAACTCGCCGTTGATGGAATGCTGCTGGGCTCATCGGAGGGTACCATTATTGAAGCAAATACATACATGGTGAAACTCACCGGACGAACACCCGAAAACCTGATTGGGATTAATATAAGCGAATTATTTAAACCCAATGTGTTAAAAAACAAGCCTTTGAGGTATGATTTATTACAAAAAGGGAAAACAGTAATAAGTGAGCGTGATATCCTGCGCCCCGACGGAGAAATCATTCCCATTGAAATGCACACTAAAATGATGCCCGACGGAACCTACCAGTCCATCTACCGTGATATTACCGAACGTAAAAAGGCTGAAGAAACGCTCAGGCAAAGTGAAGAAAAGTACAAATCACTTGTTGAATCAACCTCTGATATTATCTGGGAAACCAATAATGAAGGACTCTATACGTATGTGAGCCCACAATTTGAATGCATTCTTGGTTTTACACCTAACGAAACATTAGGCAAATCACCGTATGATTTTATATCCGATGATCTTTTATCTGAAATCAATGCAAGAAGAGATTCTTCAAGGGAAATGACAACGCCCTTCTACTTATTGGTAAATAAATTTAAACACCGCGACGGGCATATTGTCTATTTCGAAACCAGTGGAGTTCCTGTTTATGATCAGACCGGCAAACTAACCGGTTACAGAGGTATGAGCAGGGATATAAGTCAGCGTCATCTTGCCGAAAAGGAACTTCATAAGCTCTCAGCGGTTGTGCAACAAAGCCCTAACAGTATACTTATCACAAACCTTGATGGTAAAATGGAATATATCAACCCTTCAGCTTGTAGGATTTCGGGCTATAGTTTTGACGAATTAATCGGGAAAAGTCCTTCTATCTTCAAATCGGGCGAAACTCCGAAAAAAGACTACATATCACTTTGGGCTACTATTAAGTCAGGAAAAGAATGGAAAGGTATTTTTTCCAATAAGAAGAAAAACGGTGAATATTTCTACGAAAGCGCCGCTATTCTACCAATTAAGGATACGGAAGGAAAAATAACCCATTACCTGGCAATCAAAGAAGATATTTCGAACAGGTTAAAAGCAGAAGATGCATTAAGAGAAAGTGAAGAAAGGTACAGGAAACTTTTTGAAGCTTCGCCAGATGCAATTATTTTAGCCGATATCGAAAACGGAATGCTTATAGATGCAAATACGGCTGCCTGTAAACTGATTGGCAGTTCCCTGGATGAAATCAGGAAAATGCATCAATCAATGATACATCCGGAAAGAGAACAAAAACAATCCAAAAAATTGTTCAGGGAACAAACTGAAAAAACACAGGCACCGGATAATTTACAACCTTTTGAAAGTATTATTCTACGGTCTGATGGAACTGAACTTCCTGTTGAAGTCCTGATGAATAAAATAACAATCAATGGCAGGCATATTCTACAGGGCGTATTCCGCAATATTACTGAACGTAAACAGGTTCAGGAAGAACTGTTGAAAGCAAAGGAAAAAGCAGAAGCCGGCGATAAGCTCAAATCTGCTTTCCTTCAGAATATCACGCATGAGCTGCGCACTCCGCTTAATGGAATTATTGGATTCAGCGAAATGATAACGCAAATGGATAGTTCCGAAGAGGATCGCATTGAGTTCAATAAAATGATTAAAAAAAGCAGCACCAGGCTGATAAATACCATCACAAGCTACATGGATATTTCAATGATTGTTTCTGGAATAACCGACATCAGCAAACAGGAGTTAAGTATAAAAAATCATTTGAATAAAATTATAGAGCAAACCATCGATTTATGCAATTCACGTAATCTTGATATAGAAATAATAAAAAAAGTGCCTCAGGAAGATGTTCAGATTACAACAGATGAAGTTCTGCTGGAAAAAATATTCGCACATCTGATTGATAATGCAATCAAGTTTACAAAAAAAGGATCCATCACTATCTCTTATGATTTTAAAAGCGGGAATCATCATTTTGCAGTAAGCGATACAGGTACAGGGATATCGGATGAAACTTTACCCGTAATATTTGAAATCTTCCGACAGGCCGACCTGTCAGCTTCACGCGAATATGAAGGCAGCGGATTAGGACTTTCTATTGCACTGGGATTTGTAAAACTTCTGGGTGGCGAGATGTGGGTTGAATCAAAGAAAAATGAAGGATCAACATTTCACTTTACATTGCCCGAAAAAGCACCGGATCAGAATAAAGCCAGTATTGAGCCAAAACACTCCAGGCCAGGCCAATTGGTAGTTCTTGTTGCCGAAGACGATGATTCCAACTACAAATACATTGAAATAGTTCTTAAAAAAGCCTCATTTAAAGTCCTAAGATCCAATAACGGATTTGAAACTGTCGAAATCTGCCGGAAATCTCCGGAAATAAGTATTTTGCTTACCGACATGAAAATGCCGGGAATGGATGGATTGGAATCAACCAGGCAAATACGTAAACTATTGCCAAAATTGCCAATTATAGCGCTTTCAGGATTAATTTCGTCGGAAGACGAAAATGCTGCAAGAAAAGCCGGTTGCAATGATTATATTATAAAACCGGTAAGTAAAACAAGATTGCTGGATGCAATTGAACGATTGCTTCTCCCAAATATATTATGATGCTATGGATCATTCTATTTAACGTTAACCTTTTTCTTGCATACTATTTCAGGCTATTTATGCACTTTGCGGATAAAGTCTTCAACTTCGGTTACCCCGCCCTGGTATATCAGGTAGCCGTTGTAAGGTTCCCGCAAAGTAGTTTCGTCATTAATCGGTGTTAGCATTATCCGTTTCACTTCTTCCAGGTCATTGGTTTGTCCTAAAGCCCAGCCTAATTTTATATAAGCAACTTCAGGCAGCATATTTTCAGCAGGAACTATTCCTTTTGCCATCAGATCGCGACCTGTATCGTACACAAACATATGCACGTAACCCCAAAGCGTTTGCACAGTCATATATATGGCTACTCCGGCTTTGGCAGCCCGTTCAATTGCCGGATACAAAGGCTTGTTCACATGACCCAGCCCGGTGCCGGCAATCACAATTCCCTTATATCCATGCTCAACCAGCGAATCAATAATATCAGGCTGCATATTGGGGTAATAGTACACAATTGATACTTTCTCCTCAAAATAAGGCAATATCGTGACTTTTCGGTCCTTGCGCCGGTGGTTATATGTTTCCTTTATTGGTTTAAGGCCTTTCCGCGTTATTGTTGCCAGCGGCGTATCACCGATTGTACGAAAAGTGGAGCGATAAGATGAGTGCATCTTTCGCACACGCGTTCCACGGTGAAGAAAACCATACTCATCGCTGGTTGGCCCGAACATACAAATCATAACTTCGGCAATATCACCATGACCGGCGGCAGTGCATGCATGCATCAGGTTGAGAGCTGCATCGGAACTCGGACGGTCGCTCGAACGCTGCGATCCTACAAGTACAATCGGAACAGGAGAATTCTGTACCATAAACGTGAGTGCTGCAGCCGTGTGATGCAATGTATCTGTTCCATGTCCTATTACAATCCCATCAACACCTGCTTCAATTTCTTTACCAATTGCAATGGCTAATTTTTTATAATGGTCCGGCGACATATTCTCACTGAAAACAGCAAATACTTTTTCGGTCGTTAAATTGCAGATTGATGCCAGTTCAGGCACAGCACCGTATAATTCGCCTGGCGAGAATGCAGGAATTACTGCTCCGGTACGGTAATCGAGGCGCGAAGCTATAGTTCCTCCCGTGCCTATTAATTTAACCTTAGGCAATCCTTCGGTATATGGAAACTCCTTTTCCGGAATTTTATAATTGGCTTTTTTATACCCGGTTTCCTTCATCCCGGTAATTGTGGCAATATCCAGACCAATGTTATACCCGGTGGGTATTTTCATTACAATATGCTTGTCGTCGTCGTTTTCGGAACGGGGCAGAATGGTTCCGGTAAACTCGCCGCGTGTAGTTTTAACAACAGCCTGGCCCCATACCCGCACGTTGTATTTTTTGAGTACATCTAGTGCTAATCCCTTATATCCCTGAAAAATATCGTCAGTCATTAGTATTTGCGATTTTTGTATTACGATTTACGATTCCCACCTTCAAAACATAAACTCTATTCCCCAATAGCCTCATGCAATTCCTGCATACTCATATTTCCTTCAGCTTGCCGGCGTAGCTGTCCCATAATCCAGTTATGCTCAATATCAGGTCCTTCGGAAAGTCGTATTTCTGTAAATTTTTTCTTTAAAAACGGGACTTTCGAAAGGATAAGATCCTTTGAAACAGTTTTAAAATTAATGCTGGTAAGCACTGAGTCGAATTCCATTTTTGGATATTGATACACCTGTGGTAACATGCGGCGGGCAATACTCAGATCAAGATTTCGTTGTTTGAGAAAACGGAATAAAGCATAAATAATCTTATAATCAAACTCAGCTGTTGGCTTGTACTGACCTTCGACCCATTTCACTGCATGACCGAAAAATTTTCCGACAAAAGCAGGATTTATATTCAATTCAGTAATGATCCGTTCAATAAGCGGAAACAGGTTTTTTCTGAAAATGTAAGTATAGCAGTCCTCAGGAATACTCCAGTCTTTCAAACGCTTATAGCGTATAACAACTTCCTCAGGCTGGTTTTTACTCAATGATTCTATGTAATCGTTTTCGAGAGGAATCGGAGCCGAATCTGTATCCGGATACATTCGATCGGCCCCCGGAAGTACGCGTTCAAAAATAGTAGTTCCGTTTTCGAATGATTTCCGGGTTTCGGGCGGAACACCGGAAAAAGCCATTCTACATCTTTCTTCAATGGTTTCGAGTGCTGTTTTTATATCCTCTTCGGGACCACGGATAATGAGTTGAGCATCATCTGCATCTGGCTTGAGAAGAACGGATATTTTTTCCCAATCAGTCAAAGTAAACAGCGGATCCATCTCCTCGGTGTGAGTCATATTGGGTAATTCGATACAGGCAATTACTTTTAGCCTTTCGATGAGTTCGTTGGCAAACGTTTTACCCGGCTGGGTAAAATGCGATAGAATACCCTTAAATCCCGGAAGGTTAACGGCCACGAGTTTATATCCATTGGCTTTGGCATCTTTTGTAAATCCGTTTTTCGAATTAAATGCATGTAAATCCAGCATACTATGTGTTGGTTTCCATGTTTTAAAATCGGGAAAACGTTCATTAAGTGCCTCACGGATTGATAACAATGCCCATTGGCGGAAACATTCATTATGTGTAAGCTCAGGTATCCAGCGGCTATGAGCAACGCCTTTAATTTCGACCCGGGTGCCGCCTTTGCAACTTACATTCACATCCTGCCGGCCTGCTCCTATTCCGGTTCGTACTTTGCCTGTACTTCGGCCAAGAAAACGGATATAATTGCACGCTTCCTTTACTTCATCCGGATTGGTCATATCGGGATAAGTAACCGTTTCGATGAGAGGCATTCCCAGTCGATCGGTACGATAAATACGTGTATGGCCGATGTCACTTACTTCGCGGCACGAATCTTCCTCGAGGCTGAGCTGAATAAGGCGGACTTTCTTGTTTTTGAGTGGTATTACACCTTCAACACCAATAATTGCAGTACGCTGAAATCCGGTGGGTATGCTGCCGTCGAGGTATTGTTTACGTGTAATATGCACCTCGCCGACAATATTGAGCTTCGATACCAATGATATTTCAATAGCAATGGATAATGCTTCGCGGTTGAGCGGAAAAGGAGGCGTATCGTCAACTTCGTACGTACAGGTTGTTTTACTTTTTAACCTGTAAATAATCTCTTTCCGGGTTTTAAACTCCATTAAAGCAGTACCGTCGTATTCACCTAATTCGCTTAATGTCGGCCGCATATGCCTGATTACCTCGGCATCGTAATCGTCCGGTTTCTGATATACAGCAGCCGGGCAACGGCAAAATAATTTCTGAGCGGTTTTTAGCTGCTGGTGTACTTCCAGCCCCGACATAAAACCAATCCTGTCGTATGTTTCCTGAGTGGACTCGAGGCGTGTAACGTAACCAATTCTGCGTTTGGATTCTTCGTAATTAAGCTTTGGATCTATAGT
This sequence comes from Bacteroidota bacterium, assembly GCA_020048595.1. Classification (GTDB taxonomy): domain Bacteria; phylum Bacteroidota; class Bacteroidia; order Bacteroidales; family UBA4417; genus UBA4417. The sequence goes on from JAIFMH010000369.1 coordinate 22,116, forward strand.
ATGAGCCATTAGAGAGAAAAGTTATAACCGGCTCAAATGTAGAAATATCTTTTATTCACACAAGATAAATATTTGGATTCTTTTTTTATTACATTACTTACCTTTGCCACCGATTTGAACTTTTTATGTTAAAGAAAACACACATCATACTATTCGCAATCACATTGCTGGTGACGGTACTTGCCCACCGATCCGCACAGGCACAAAAAATGCGGATAAAAATAAATGCAGGCACCATGGCGCATAACAGCAATATGGGCGAACAACTGCGTATGCTCGATCATCCCATTTTCGAACACGAAGGTGCCTTTCTTTATTGCGACAGTGCATGGGTTTACGAAGCTACCAACACTATGGACTGTTATGGCAACGTGCGTATTAAATCGAGTGATACATTGAACCTTTACGGGAAATTTCTTCATTATGACGGGAATACCAAAATTGCAATTGTTCGCGAAAATGTCAGGTTAGTAGATAAACAAACCACACTTACTACCGATGTAATGTATTTTGACCGAAACACAGGAATAGCTAACTATACAACCGGCGGCAAGATGGTAAATGGAGACAATGTGCTCACCAGTAAAAGATGCTTTTACTATACCAGCCAGAAACTGATGTATTTCAGAGATGATGTAGTGCTTACCAATCCTGAGTATAAGATTAATTGTGATACACTGAAATACAATACTGTTTCAAGAATCTCTTATTTCCTGGGACCAACCATACTCAAAGGCAAGGATAACTACCTGTACTGTGAGGATGGGGAATACGACCGTGTGACCAGTAAATCGAGATTCAGCATCAATGCTTTGCTGGTTGACGATAACCGGCGGTTAACCGGTGACAGTCTGTATTATAATGAAAAACTGAAATATGGTAAAGCTGTAAATCACGTGGTAATGACTGATACAGTTCAGGATGTGATTATAAAAGGAAACTTTGCCGAATACTGGAAAACTAAAGGATATACCCTTTTTACCGATAAAGCTGTTGCTATACTGGGCGATAAACAAGATACACTTTACCTTCATGCAGACACATTAAAAGCAACTTTCGATACTTTAAAAAACGAAACTAAAGAATTATTTGCTTACCACAACACCCGTTTTTACCGCAAGGATATACAGGGAGCATGCGATTCGCTGAATTATAATTTCGCAGATTCGCTGATATACATGTACAGATTGCCGGTTTTATGGTCCGGTGAAAACCAGCTTACGGCCGACACAATCAAAATCCTTACAGGTAAAAACCGCATCAGGCAGATTTATATGAACAGTACTGCTTTTATCGTATCGAAGGATACTACTGAATTGTATAACCAGATTCGGGGTAAAAATATGATTGGTCACTTTGTAAAAAACGAACTCACAAGTATTGATGTAAACGGCAATGCCGAAACTGTTTATTATGTCCGCGAAGAAGACAAAGCCCTTGTTGGCGTGAATAAGGCTTCAGGAAGCCGAATGACGTTACATGTAAAGGAAAGTAAAATCGAACGTATCGTTTATTTTGATAAACCTTCCGGGAATATGTTTCCTGATAAGGATGTGCCCGCTGACCAGCGAATACTGAAAGGGTTCAACTGGCGCCTGGTATCAAGGCCGCTTGATAAAGATGATGTCTTCCGGAAAGTAGAGGTACAACAACCATTACCTGTACCTGAACCACCGGAAAACGAACAGAAAGAAACCAGGGAAATAAGAAAAGACATTAAAGAGACCAGGAAATAGGATAGCGATCAGTCACTGCCAGGATTCAGTGCAAAATCAGATTTCGGAATTTTCAGGGAATTCATTTTGTGCTTTTACACTTTCAAATCAGGGCAGATCATCGGAGGTTGAAAATACTTCTCTTTATTTCCCGTTCTCCATTCAACACAATCTATTCTGCAACCGGCTCCTCATATCCCATCCTTTTCTTCGACGGCGGGAATACCGAAAAATTAACATACCGGTATGGATTGATCTTCATATCCTCAATCAGGGCATTGAGCTGGGCAGCTGATTTATTCAGATTATCATATAGTTTCTGATCGTTCACCAGCAATCCTATTGTTCCTTCGCCCTTATCAATTTTGGTAGTAATCGCATCCACACGGGTAAGCACATTATTAACATTTGCAATCGTACCAGCAAGGTTTGCCTTTGCAATTGTATCACTTAACAGTGAGAAATTTGCAAGAATATTTGAAATATTTTCATCATTCTTCCGGAAGTTTTCGGTAATCGATTCAATATTGAACATAATGCGTTCCAGCCTTTTCCGTTGCCCGTATACCAGCGTATCCATGTTGTATGATGTACTTTCGAGGTTACCCAGTGTTGCACGGATACTTTTAAATGATGCATCAAGATTTCGACGGGTTTCCGAATTAAAAACCGACTGAAGTACAGTAACCATTGTATCGAGGGACGACAGCAGGTTTTCCGCCTTCAATTTGATGGGTGCTACCTGCTTGTTTACTTCTTCTGAAAGCGACATTTGCGATCCACCTATCAATGTATCTCCGTCGAGTGCTTCGGTTTTTGAGTCGCCGAATACTATTTCGATGTTTTTAGTACCTAATAAGTCGAGGCTAAATATACGGGCTATGGAATTAGAAGGAATAAATACATCTTTATATACTGTTAGTTCGAGTAATATCTTATTCGAATTTTTAGATAGAAACCGCATATCTGTAACTTTCCCTATTTCAAGTCCGCTCACAGATACAGGAGCTGCATCCTGAATTCCTGAGGTTGCATCATATACAGCATAGAATGTGCGGTTCCTGTGGAATAAATCCTTGCCTTTGATAAAGTTAACACTGATAATGAAAAGTGTTAGAGTAACAATACCAAATACACCTATACGGAGTTCACGACTAATCTTCATTGTTATAATCGAAATTTTTACAAATTTAATACTTTTTTTCTGTTAGTCGCTTCGCTTCGTCATTTGTAATGCGTTCTTTACCTTTAAAAGCAACAACAAAAGCATCTTTATATCCTTTTGCAATAAGTTCTTTTCGCCATTTCGAAGCGGCTTCCGTTGTACTGAAATCACCTGAAGTATATTTATATGATCCGCTGTGATAATACATTTTAACATTATCAATACCATCAAATATTTTTGAGTTAAGCGGTTTAGCTGTTGTATAAAGAGCAAATTGCACCCGGAAGGAAACTACATTCAGATCATCATTTTTAGTTGAAAGGGAATCAGATTTCCCGGAAGGCTGATTACCGGCATTAGAGGGAATCCGATTATTTATTTTGTTTGTTACTGCTTTTTCCTGATGTGTTACTAGCAAAGTATCTGACGATATCTGCTCTCCGGTTCGCCTTTCAACCTGGTTTTTATAGTCACGCAAAGCTTTAAATATTGCCTGTGCCATTTGATCCTGTCCTTTATCCGACAGAAGAAATTTTTCATCTTTCGAATTACTTATGAAACCAGTTTCAATAAGTACTCCCGGCATAGCTGTTTTGTATAAAACCAGGAATCCGGCTTGTTTAACCCCACGGTTAAACATATGAAGATTATCAACAAGCTGATGTTGAACTTTACCGGCAAAAGCAAGACTTTTATCAAGGAAAGCATTCTGTATCATATTGAAAAATATATTTCCCTCGGGTGAATTAGGATCGAAACCATCATATTTTTCAACATAATCATCTTCAAGAAGGATGGCAGCGTTTTCGGCTTTGGCTACTGCCAGGTTTGCGGAGCTTTTATGAAGACCCATTACAAAAGTTTCGGCTCCGTAAACGGTAGGTGATTTAGTAGAATTACAGTGCACAGAAATAAACAGATCGGCATTATTTTCATTGGCGATGCGTGCCCTGCGATACAATTCCACAAAGGTATCATCACTCCTTGTAAGGATTACCTTCACATCTTTCATGTTTTCGTGTATATAATCGCGTAACTTCAGAACAATGGCTAATGCAATATCCTTTTCACGGGAATTTTTCCCAAGCGCGCCGGTATCATGTCCACCATGACCGGCATCCAGAACTACTGTATTTACCCTCTGAGCACAGGCAAAATTCACAAAAAAATATAAAAGACAAAGAATTAGAAATCTACGATCGATACGTTTTTCTGACATCACCTGAATTTGTTTAGCTTTGCACCATTGTTAAGAATACCAACGATTTGCACAATAAATTAATAACCAGAACTTTAACCTGATTTGTCATGTATTTTGTTCAAAATCGGGTATTCACCAATTTTATCAAACTATTACAAAATTAGCATGTTAACCTCTTTTTCAGCATAATTGGCACCGAAGTTACAAACAAAGCACCGGTTAATAACCATAATCCTGTTTCTGTCAGTATTGATTACTGCACAGGCAGGAGTATATTTTTCGTGGAACAGCCCTTCGTATAAAATCAACACCGGAATTTCTCCGGTTCCGGATACTCTTTTACCTGAAGTACCTGATACTTCTGACAGAAAGAAACCCGATACACTCAACATTAACGTACCAACCGTACAGATAGTATCAACAGATACAACAGGAGCTGAAGAAAAAGCGAATAAATTTATGCTTAGTGCCAAAATTGATTATGCTTCGGCAGACTCACTGAGCATGGACCTGAAAAACAGGATGGCATGGTTGTATGGCAACGCCAGTATTGAATACGAGGACATTAAGCTAAAAGCGGCAATAATTTCTATCAGTTTTGACGATAATACCATTCATGCTTATCCATCGCAGGACTCACTTGGTAATCCT
>JAIFMH010000105.1 GCA_020048595.1 Bacteroidota bacterium
ACGGCCCTTCATCGAGGCGAATAAACTCCCTGGTATAAAAAATATCAATAAAACCTGAGCCTCCATCAATCGATTCGAATGCTTGACGCTGCAACCAGCGTGTTTCGACAAAACCATATGAACAATATTCCTTGCCGTTATATGCAATACGACAAACCGTAAATTCGGGATATTGCCATGCCCCAGGCAATAATTTTGCCAATTGTTGAAAGGTTTCGTCGATTGGTTTTCCTTCACGCAATATATCATTCGTTTGATTAATTGCTGCAAGTTCTTTTAACCGTTCGGTACGTTCAAAAATCAACTTACTGATCTCACGCGGATCATTCAGTACTTCGTTTTCATCGGCCATATTCTTTTTTTATCCTTAAAAACTATAACAAAAATGATCAAAAATATGATGCAAAACGTTATTCGGGTTCAGATTTAGCTGATGCCTTCATCAGAAGAAAGAAACAAAGTTACACAGTTGAAGTTATATGTTTGTGAACTATTTTAAAACTTGGCCGTTACCTTTTGATATTAAGTATTTTACTTAATTTTATAGGTAAAATACTTAATTAAACTAGATATATTACATGTCATTGTATATCAATCCTTTAAGCAAACAAATAAAAGTACCGAAAAAGTTGCTATTTATACCAATAGTATTAATATTGCCTCATTAAAATATTGTATTTAACAACTAAATTTCTAATTATTATGTCAAACAGTTTTATTGACCAGAAGGTTGAACAGTTTATGGCAAAAGTAATTGCCAAGAATCCCGGTGAAGTTGAATTTCATCAGGCAGTGAAGGAAGTTGTGCAATCGCTCATGCCTTTTATTGAGGAAAACCCTAAATACAAAGGTATTCTTGAGCGTATGGTTGAACCCGAGCGTGTGATTATTTTCCGTGTTCCATGGCTCGACGACAAAGGTGAATTCCAGATTAACCGGGCATTCCGTATTGAAATGAACAGCGCAATTGGTCCTTACAAAGGTGGCATCAGGCTGCATCCAACCGTAAACCTCGGTATTCTCAAATTCCTTGCATTTGAACAAGTATTGAAAAACAGCCTCACAACCTTGCCAATGGGAGGAGGCAAAGGAGGTTCCGATTTCGATCCCAAAGGCAAGAGCGATAATGAAGTAATGAAATTTACACAGTCGTTTATGACCGAATTACAACGCCATATCGGGCCTGATACAGACGTACCCGCAGGTGATATTGGTGTAGGCGGCCGCGAAATCGGTTTTATGTTTGGCCAATACAAACGAATAAGGAATGAATTTACCGGCGTACTGACAGGCAAAGGCCTCGAATGGGGTGGCAGCCTCATACGTCCTGAAGCTACTGGCTATGGATGTACTTATTTTGCCGAAGAAATGATGAAAACCCGCGGACAGAATTTCGCAGGAAAAACAGTAGTTATTTCGGGATCAGGTAATGTGGCTCAATATGCTTGCCAGAAAGTTACACAACTTGGAGGTAAAGTAGTAACGCTCAGCGATTCGAACGGATATGTTTACGATCCGAACGGGATTGATGCAGATAAACTTGCCTTCGTAATGGAACTTAAAAACATTAAACGTGGCCGGATCAGTGATTATGCAAAAAAATACAACTGCGAATTTGTTGAGGGCAAAACTCCCTGGGGCGTAAAATGCGATGTAGCACTGCCTTGCGCAACTCAGAACGAACTGCTTGAAGCTGATGCCAAAACATTGCTGGCAAATGGCTGTTTCGTTGTTTCAGAAGGTGCTAATATGCCTTCGTCCAATGAAGCTGCTGAATTATTTGTAGCTGCTAAAATTCTGTATGGACCAGGTAAAGCTGCCAATGCCGGCGGCGTCGCAACTTCAGGACTGGAGATGTCGCAAAACAGCATGCGCCTCAGCTGGACCCGCGAACGTGTTGATCAGGAACTTCATACCATCATGATCAACATTCACCATACGTGCGAAAAATACGGCAAAGAAAATGACGGAACTATCAATTATGTTAAAGGTGCCAATATCGGTGGCTTTGTAAAAGTGGCTGAGGCAATGCTGGCGCAGGGACTGGTGTAGTTGGCGGAAGTTATTGGTTAATAGTTAATGAAAAAAAGTAAATTATCTGACAGCCAATAAATTCAACATTAAAAGTAAGCGGGAGGCTCCAATTCGGAGCCTTTTGCATTTTTGAAAAATTGTATTTTTCTCTGTCTGAGAAATTTATAAATTTGATATTGAGCAAGTAATCAAAATTCTCAGAAAATGACTATTCAATTAACATCACGTACGGCATTTGCAGCACTGATTGTAACCTTTCTTATTCACAATATTGAAGAAGCTATCTCTTTCTGCAGCTATCCGGTTCAAACCCCGATATCATTTATAAAACCAGCAAGCTGCAACCAGTTTTTATGGGCAGTTTCAATAATGACATTAATAGTGATAGTCCTTTTCATTACCGCCATGCGTGCACCAAAACCGACGGTTTACCTTTTTATTTCAACAGCGGTTGCTTCAGGATTAGTCCTTAATGTTTTTATGCCTCATGTATTTGTTGCTCTCAATACACTAAATTATACACCGGGCCTCATTACGGCAATTGTATTTAATTTACCACTTGGCTTGCTCATCTTATCCAAAAACAGACTAAACTGCCCTAATAAAAAACAATTTTTCCGGTTTATTGGATTCGGATTGGTTGTTGGATACCTGATTTTTGCTATTGTTATGGGTTTAGTTCTTCAGTTGATTCACTAATTAATCAAGTAATTTAAAATTGCTTAAAAAATATTTCTCACACAAAAATCTAATTTTCTGTATATTAGAAATTATTTTCGACTATTCGACGATTTTAGTCGAAATAAATTAGGATTTTGTAAATCGCCGTATTAATTTTGCAGCCTCAAACAAGAACATATAGGTTAAAAAAGTTTGAATCATGCTTGACAGAGACGAAGTAAAAGAAGCGATTGTAAATGTGGCCCGCCATATTTTCTCCAGGTTCGGGTTTAAAAAAACCACGATGGACGAGATTGCTATTGCCAGTCGCAAAGGCAAAAGCTCTATCTATTACTACTTTGCAAGTAAGGAAGAAATTTTCCAGGCGGTTGTTGAAAAAGAAGCTGAGATTCTGAAACAGGAACTCATTAAAGCAAATAATGAAACAGATAGTCCGGAACAGAAGCTAAAAATGCACGTACTTATCCGAATGCGCACGATGGAAAAACTGGCAAATTTTTACAGTGCAATAAAGGACGATTACCTCGGTCATCTGGATTTTATCGAAAAGATCCGCAAAAAATACGACCAGGAAGAAATACAAATGATGGAAAGCATCCTTGTTGAAGGCGTAAAAAACGGGATCTTCGAAATCGAGGATACTGCACTTGCAGCTATCGCTATCGTTACAGCCATGAAGGGTATGGAAATCCCTTTGTTCTGGGGAGTTGAGGAAAAAGATATTGAAAGCAGGCTTGACCACCTAATCCATATTCTGTTTCACGGTGTAATGAAGCGATAATTTTTTTGCCCTATTTTCGACTATTTTACTTTTTTAGTCGAATACACTATTAATCAATAAAATAGCTGAATAAAAACAGACGAACATTATAAGCAAAACCAAATCTCGACAAACCCTCGTATTACTGATTCCTGAATTGATAAAATTGAAAACAAATAACAAAATGAAAACAAGAATTCTATTCCTGATTCTAACCTTAGCTCTCAGCATTCTAATGGTTGAAGTAAACGCTCAAACTATCCTTGTTTCACCAGAGCTCAAAGAACTTATTAATCTATCGGTTAACAAGGACCACAAAGTGGCTGAAAAAGAAATCGACAAACAGATTACCGAAGTTCAGAAAAAGGCTGTCCGTTCAGCCTTCATCCCTAAAGTAGAATTAGGCGGAAAATATCTATTTGCATATTCATCGGTTAATTCCAAAATTGGTGAAATCGAGGGATTTGAGAGTCTTGGAAAGCTGCAGGAATTTATGACAACTCCAACCTTTCCGGCTATGTTCCCAAATCTGGCCGGATTAGCAAGCGAAGTCACAAAACTTCAGCAACTTATGGCACAGCAAGGGATGACGGTGCCTTCCCTATCGAAAAACCTGGATGGCGAATTCTACGGAAATTACTTTGGACTTGATGCCACTGCAAAAATGCTTTTATATAGCGGCGGACAGGTTTCGAATGTATCGAAAGCGCTGACAGAAAAAATCAAAGTCCAGGAAGCCTTATCTGATAAGAGCAAATCAGATGTAATAAGTGAAGTAATTACGTATTACGATCAACTGGCATTACTTAACCAGTCGAAGCATGTGCTTGATGAATCGACTATCAGGTTGGCTGCTGAGAAAAAATATGCCATTTCGGCATTAAAAAATGGCCTGGCAACTTCATTTGATACACTAAAAATAGCTGTAGCCGACGCTTATCTGCAGGCAAAGATATCGGAATACGACAGCAAGAAAACAATGCTTTATCAAAAGCTATCACAACTTACCGGCAAACCTAGCCGCAGTTTCGAAATAACAAATCCTGAATTGAAGACTTTATTATACGCTGATACAAATACTGATATAAGTAACAGGGCCGAACTACTCGCACTTAGCGCAGGAGTTGAGGCACAGAAATATATGCTCCAATCTGAGAAATCACATTACCTGCCAAAGGTACAGGCATTGGCATCGATCCGATATGATAATATTTTCAAAGCTGATGCTAATATGAGTGCCCCAATACCTGTGGATATGAAAATTGATAATATCGGGTTAGGCCCTACATATATGGTTGGCGTTGGTTTTAAATGGGAAATTTTCGACCGTTCAGGTGGTACAGCAAAAGTTCACAAGGCAACTCTTGAGGTAAAGAAAGCTGAGAATGCCCGCGAAGAAGCCCGCGAGTTACTGCAGCTGAATCAAACCAAAGTAACTACTAATTACCACGCATCAGTTTCACAGGTTGCATACAAAGATAAACAACGCACTGCCGCCCGCATGGCTCTCGACCTGGCCCGGAAATCGTACAACGAGGGAATTATAAATATCACCGAACTACTGGCAACCGAAACCGAAATGCAGAATGCCGAACTCGAATATCTGCAGGCCGTTTTTACACAACGCCAGGCTGCATTGGAATGCTACAAAGCCACAGGCAACCTCGTTCTTTCAAATTTCCGATAAAAATGTCGGATGGTGGTTTCGGATGGCAGAATCCTGAACCAGAAAAGTGAAACCGGTAACTCTAAATATAACATTGTATCAAACTTAAAACTTCAACTTTCAACAAAACAATAACTTATAACCAATGAAAACAATAAACAAAAGACATTCAGGAATGCTTATCGCATTTTCGACCTTGCTTTTAGTAATTGCAGCCGTTAGCCTGGTTGGCTGGATAGTTTTAAAACCTGAACCCGAAATGTTGCAGGGCCAGGCTGAAGCTACGGAAGTTCGCGTGTCGGGTAAAATTCCCGGGCGTATTGACAAATTTATGGTTTATGAAGGCATGACCATTACCAAAGGAGATACCCTCGTATTGATCAACAGCCCTGAACTGAATGCGAAACTGATGCAGGCTAACTCGGCAGAAGATGCTGCAAACGCAGTGAATCAGAAGGCAAATAAAGGAGCTCGTGCCGAACAGATTGCAGGTGCTTACGAACTGTGGCAGAAATCAGAAGTTGGTGTAAAACTGGCTGAAAAAACATACACACGCATACAAAATATGTATAATGAAAATGTGATTCCTGCACAGAAACGTGATGAAGCTGAGGCAAATTTGCAAGCGGCTATAGCAACTTCAAAAGCAGCCAAATCGCAATATGATATGGCCATCAACGGTGCTGAAAAAGAAGATAAACTTGCTGCCCTGGCCATGGTAAACCGCGCTAAAGGTGCTGTTTCGGAAGTGGAATCATACTTATCCGAAACCATGCTGGTTTCACCCATCAGCGGCGAAGTTTCGGATATTTTTCCGAAACAGGGCGAACTGGTTGGCTCCGGCGCGCCCATTATGAATATTGTTGACCTGAATGATATGTGGGTGGTTTTCAATATCCGTGAGGACTTACTGTCGAAAATTAAAGCAGGAAATGAAGTTGAGGCCATTGTTCCGGCATTAGGAAATAAAGCCGTAAAACTTAAAATAAATTATATCAAGGCTATGGCAAGTTACGCCACGTTTAAAGCAACAAAAACGAATGGCGGCTTTGACGTAAAATCCTTTGAAGTACGCGCTGTTCCGGTTGTTCATATTGATGGCCTGAGGCCGGGAATGAGTTTGATGGTGGATTACGGGAAGTTGAAGGAATAAGGAGTAAGGAATAAGGTGTAAGGAGTAAGGAGTAAGGAGTAAGGTGTTGGGTGTTGGGTGTTGGAAGAGAGAAGTTGGGAGCAGTGAGAAAAGTAAACAGAGCTATAGAATACGTGGTAGCAAATTATAACATACCAAAGCAAAAAATGTGCGATTCAGGAGCTTCGGTCTTTCGACTTCAAGCCAATATAAAAATTGCACGAAAACAATCCCATTTTACAGAACCGATGAAATCAATACTAATAAACATAAGGAAAGTAGCCATACGGGAGGTGAACCGCATGTCGTCGCGCTGGCTTTATATACTGGTCGTGCTGGTTCTTCCGGTATTAACCATTTTGTTTTTCGCTTCACTTTTTAAAGATGGTGTTCCAACAAAAATGCCAATCGCAATTGTTGACCTTGACCAGACAGCCACCTCCCGGAAAATAGCCAGGAATATTGATGTAACTCCACTGAGTACAGTAACGAAAAACCTGCAATCGGAAACTGAAGCCATGTCGGAACTACGCACAGGTAATATTTACGGTTTTGTGGTAATCCCCAAAAATCTGCAGGCTGATATTCTTGCCTCCAGGCAACCCGTGATCAGCTATTATTATCAAAATGGATTCCTTATTGCCGGTGGATTAATGCAAAACGATTTAACACTTATCCTTCACACATTATCAGGAGGAATAAATATCCAGAAACGTGAAGCCATGGGCCAGGCAGAGAATTACATTATGTCGCAGGTACAACCCATTCAGCTCAGCACACACCAGTTGTTTAATCCTACTGCCAATTATTCGGTTTATATTTCAACCATAGTGCTGCCGATTATGCTTCAACTTTTTATATTGCTGATGACTGTTTACAGCATCGGAATTGAAATAAAAGAAAAAACCTCGCACGAATGGCTACGGCTTTCAAATAAATCAATTTTTACAGCAATCACAGGCAAACTTTTGCCTTACACAGTGATCTTCTTCACAGTAATGATGTTTCAGAATTTCATGCTATACAAGGTAATGCAGATACCCATGCATACCAGTTTAGGCTGGCTGATGCTTGGCTCGCTGTTCTTTGTTCTGTCATACCAGGCAATCGGAGTTTTCTTTATCGGATTGCTTCCACTGATGCGTCACTCGCTTAACCTGGCCGCTTTTTACGGTATCCTTGCGCTTACACTCTGCGGATTCTCATTCCCGATTGAAGCCATGCCGCCGGTATTTCAATACTGGGCAAGTGGTTTCCCGGTAAGACATTACATGCATATTTTCCAAAGCCAGATACTTGCAGGATTCGAACTCCGGTATTCCATCCTGTCATACCTCTATTTGCTACTGTTTCTATTGCTGCCGTTAACAATAATAAACCGGTTGAAATCAGCATTGATCTATCAAACCTTTATTGAAAATGTACATAAGACATAGCCTGGAATAATAATTCCCTGGCGCACCTAACTTAACCTTTGCGTCTTTGCGGTAAAAAAGATTTTAACGCAACGACGCAGAGAAAAAAATCGAGAACGCAAAGAATGTAATACAACTAAAATGAAAAACAAGAATACCACTATATTCAAGCAGATCAGTGAAGGATTCAGCAATACATTCAGGATATGGATGCGTGAATTTCAGCTTATTTTTTCGGATGTAGGAGTCATGATACTGATTTTTGCAGTTCCCCTGATCTACCCGTTGCTTTACTCTTTTATCTATTATCCGGAAGTAGTGCGTGATCTGCCTATAGCAGTTGTTGACTTATCGAATTCAGCTGATAGCCGTCAATTTGCCCGTGATCTGGATGCGACACCGGATTTGAAGGTTGCCATCAGCAGTATTTCGATGGAAGAAGCTATTTTGATGTTTAAAAACAGTGAAGTGCGTGGTATAGTTCAGATTCCCGAAACTTTCAGCAAAGATATTGCAATGCAGCGCCAGACAACAGTTTCGGCTTATGCCGATATGGGATTCTTCCTTTATTACAAAGCGCTGATGACGGGAACCAGTTTTGTAGCACTCGAAACCGGCAACCAGATCCAAATCAATAACCTGATGAACGAAGGATTAACTGATCGGCAAGCTGAAATAACAGCAGAGCCAGTCAGGCTGGTTGATAATGCCATGGCCAACCAGGCCGGAGGTTTTGCAAGTTATGGCATTCCGGCAGCTCTTATCCTGATCATTCAGCAAACGTTGATCATAGCTATAGGAATATTGGCCGGCACCGCCCGCGAACGGCATATTTTTGGAACACTCGTGCCAATGGATCGTAAAAAAATGGGGACATTACGTCTTGTTATCGGGAAAGCTGCCGCATATTTCTCAATTTACGCTATGCTTTGCGTGTATATGCTGGGTATGATTCCTGAATGGTTTGGATATGGGCAATCAGCTGATATTACTGATCTGATCGCACTGATAACGCCATTTATACTTTCCAGCATCTTTTTGGGCTTAACGCTTTCTGTAATTTTCAAGAACCGCGAAAGTTCCATGATGCTCTATCTGTTCACTTCAATCCCCTTGCTCTTTTTATCGGGTATAATCTGGCCGCTGTCGAATTTCAGCCCGGTTTGGCTGGCAGTACGTGAAATATTCCCGTCGTCGAATGCCATATTCGGATATATCAAGATGAATTCGCTCGGAGCAAGCATTTTCGAAACGCGGAAAGAAATTATGTCGCTGTGGATTCAAACCGGAGTTTACTTCCTCACTGCCTGTATCACATACGGGTACCAGGTTAATTTTTCCCTACATCTGCGAAGTGAACTGGCGTCGCATCCTTACAGGGAAATACGTCAGAAAATAGGGATTGGGGGTTAGGATTTAGGGGTTAGGGAGGCGGAAAGACACTAAACATCGCATCACCTATATGCAAGAAAAAACATACAATAAACAACAATCTAAATAACAACAATTTAAAAATCAAAAATCATGAAAACAAAGAATTCAATTATGCTTGCCATGGCATCACTTATGCTGGTTTCAACTTCAGCATTTGCTCAAACAAACTTCGGATTACGCAGTGGAATTGCAGCTTCAACCCTTTCTGATAAAGGCGATCTGTATAATGACAACAATGTCACTTTTTCGTATACCGGTGGGATTTTTGCAACACTTCCGGTAATTAAATCATTTGCCATACAACCTGAACTTAATTATGTCCGCAAAGGCCGCAGCAACGAAACTACTGAACTGAACACATCTGTTAAAACCGATTTCATGCTTCATTACCTGCAGGTTCCGGTTTTGTTCCAATACCGGAATGATCAGATGCTGAACAAATCGGGGTCTTCCTTTTATATTAATGCCGGGCCTTACGCAGCTTTTGTGCTGAACACTCAGACCCGTGTCTCGGATAACAATTCAGATGGCGCACTGGTAACGGTTAGCGACAGTAAAAATACTGATTGGGGAGCGACAATGGGCGTTGGTTTCCAAACTCCAATTTTCAAGAAAGACATATGTTTCGACCTCAGGTACGATATGGGTTTGTCGGAAATTGAACAACAACCGACAGAATACAGAACGAAAAGTCTAAGTTTAACAGTTGGTATAGTATTGTAAGATTTTGTTTGGTTTGTTTGGTTAAATTGAGAAAGAGGATCAGAAATGATTCTCTTTTTTCATTTGTAAAAGTACATGAATCCGACTTGTTCAAAAAGGGGAAAGTTGTATATTTGACAGGGTAAACACAGCGTTTTCAGGAGGCAATTTTCGCTACTGAAGCTGCAATAATTTTACAATAAAGAATAAGTAAAATCCATAAGATATCTTACGGATTTCTCAATCCTAACAATTGTCCAGGTTCTAAAAACCAATGAATCATGAAAACAATGCTTTATGTAATTCTATCTTGTGTTTCTCTGAATTTGTACAGCCAGCCTGATGCGCCGGACGATTTATCCCGTTTTATTAATCCGCTGATTGGTACGGATTCAAAATATGAATTGTCGAACGGCAATACTTATCCTGCCATTGCATTGCCATGGGGAATGAATTTCTGGACGCCGCAGACCAATAAAATGGGCAATGGCTGGGGATACCAGTATTCGGCTAGTAAAATACGAGGATTTAAACAAACGCATCAGCCTTCGCCATGGATAAACGATTATGGCGCATTTTCCATTTTTGCTACTACCGAAAAACTCGTGTTTGATGAAAATGAGCGTGAGTCATGGTTTTCGCATAAAGCTGAAATAGCAAAAGCGCATTATTATAAAGCTTACTTATCCGATTACAACACAACTGTGGAAATTACACCTACTGAAAGAGCCGCTTGTTTCAGAATTACTTACCCGGAAACCGAAAAAGCGTACCTGGTTGTAGATGCATTTTTCAAAAATTCCTATATCAAAGTCTATCCGAAAGAAAGAAAAATAGAAGGTTATTCCTGTAATAATTCAGGTGGCGTGCCCAAAAATTTTAAAAACTACTTCGTGATTTATGTTGATAAAGACATAGAAGAGGTTGTGATTTCGCAAGATGGCGAATTGTTTTCCGATAAAACAGAAGCGTCGGGAAAGCATGTTGGAACTGTGATCCGTTTTAAAACCAATGCCGGCGAAAAGGTGAATCTGAAAGTGGCTTCGTCTTTCATAAGTCCTGAACAGGCGGAGTTAAACCTACAACGGGAAATTGGCAGCAGCAGCTTTGACCAGGTTTGCGAAAAAGCCCGTTCAACCTGGAATCAGATGATGAGCCGTATTTATGTTGAAGGTGGAAGTGAGAATCAACTATCTACTTTCTA
>JAIFMH010000351.1 GCA_020048595.1 Bacteroidota bacterium
TTTTAAATATTTCAGTTTAGATTTGTATTCATAATGATACAGAATCGCTAAATGCGCAACGTGTCTTTCTCTATATGAAAGCCTTTGTTCCGTTAAGCAAAATTCAGAAAAGAAGTGGATTTGTAAACTCATTCAGGCTGCTTATGCAATTCCAATTATCTTTGAACAGGATTAAAAAATTTCTTTAAATTTAGTATAACATTTTTTTCTTTAAACAATCTATTTATGATGAAGAGAGCTTATGCATTAGTACTAACCATTTACTTAGCGACTTATTCCACTGTAAACGCCCAGCCATACCGCTGGCAAATAAATAAATCCGGCGGCATCTCCTGGCAGGTTGAGAAGAATGAAACGCATAAGGATCATATCGAAATGAGCGGAAAATTTATTTCGGCTGTGGTTCGCTATGGCGTGAATTCCGATCAGTCCTTCTTTATCAGTCGCGACATTGTTTGGCCCATGTTGCGCACCATTCCGAATAATACACATGCCAGTCTCACCAGAACTCTTGGCATTGATATCATTAATAGGATTTATATCAATAAACAAGTGGTGACAAAGGAGATTGTTAATGAAATAGTCTTAGATGGGAAAATTTTAGTGCACAGCACTTTGAACGACGATTTTGTACTTGAAAGAACACTTTTTCCATCAACCGATCAGCCCGTTTTTTGTGAAAAATATGTTCTGACCAACAAGAGTGATAAATCAATATCTGTCGAAATACCTGATATAAATGACAATGTGAATACAAATCCGGCTGAAGGCGTTGATGGGAGTTATCTTCTAAATATCCGATCATATAAACACGGTGCTTTCAAAATTAAACCTAAAGAATCGGTTTCATTCTATTTGAGTATAACAGGTACAAAAAGCGGCCAGGTTTCCAACGCCTCAGATATTGAAAATGAATTAAAAAAACGTAATGACTTTCTTTCCTTCCTGAACGAAAACCTGGTACTCGAAACACCTGACGAAACATTGAATAAGGCATTTTCTTTTGCCAAAATCCGTGCTTCCGAAAGTATTTTCCAAACTAAAGGCGGACCCATGCACGGACCTGGAGGGTTAAGTTATTACGCTGCCATATGGGCTAACGATCAGGCTGAATACATCAATCCGTTTTTTCCCTACCTGGGTTACGATTATGGTATTGAATCAGCATTAAACGCATACCGCCATTTTGCCCGTTTTATGAATCCTGATTTCAAACCAATCCCAAGCTCAATAATTGCTGAAGGAACTGATATCTGGGATGGTGCCGGAGATCGTGGCGATGCGGCAATGATTGCTTATGGAGCTGCCCGCTTTGCGCTTTCGCAGGGGAATATTGAAATTGCAGAGGAACTCTGGCCATTAATCGAATGGTGCCTGGAGTATAATAAACGAAAGCTAAATTCTAACGGAGTTGTTACATCTGATTCTGATGAACTGGAAGGCCGGTTTCCTGCGGGAGATGCAAATTTGTGTACATCTGCTCTCTATTACGATGCTTTGCTTTCGGCATCATTTCTTGGCGAATCATTGGCTAAGAATAAAAAGCAGGTTTCCACTTACCGGAAGCAGGCAGCCACACTTAAAGTGAATATCGAAAAGCATTTTGGTGCAAACGTGATGGGATTTGAAACATACCGCTATTACCAGGGTAACGATAAGTTACGCGCCTGGATATGCATCCCGCTTACTGTAAATATTTTCGATCGTAAACAGGCTACCATTGATGCACTTTTTTCGCCTGAATTATGGACTGTCGACGGTCTTGCCTCACAATCAGGCGACAAAACCTTCTGGGATCGTAGCACTTTGTATGCATTGCGTGGTGTTTTTGCTGCCGGGGATACCAAACGTGGCCTTCAGTATTTACAATATTATTCGAACCGCAGGTTGCTTGGAGAACATGTTCCTTATCCTGTTGAAGCCTTTCCGGAAGGAGGTCAACGCCACCTTTCAGCTGAAAGTGGATTGTATTGCAGGATTTATACCGAAGGGCTTTTTGGAATACGTCCGACCGGATTGAGCAGCTGTACAATTACGCCTCAACTGCCTGGGGAATGGACATTTATGAGTCTGAAAAATGTTCATGGCTTCAACAATGAGTTTGATATTGAAGTGAAACGCGAATCAGGAAAAATCAGGCTTACAGTTAAATCAGGGAACACCATTGCTTTTGACAAATTAATTGAAAATGGAAGAACCTGTAATATTAAATTCTGATGAGTATTTTCTTTTGCTTCTGCTTGTCCGAACCCGAAAATTAAAATTGAATAATACGTTTTTCTCAAATAATCACTTTCAATAACAATTTCATGAAAAATCTCCCTGAAGTAGCAGTACCGCCCAAACGATTAGCCTCACTCGACGCACTTAGAGGATTTGATATGTTCTGGATCATCGGAGGCGAAAATGTGGTTCACGGCATGGCAAATGCCAGTGGCCTACCGTTTTTTAAACTATTGTCCTTTCAGATGCAGCACTCGCAGTGGACAGGTTTTCGTTTCTATGATCTGATCATGCCATTGTTTTTATTTATGGTTGGTATGTCAATTCCATTTTCGTTGAGTAAGCGGCTGGCTTCGGGTGAATCCCACACACACATCTACCTGCATTCATTCAAGCGGGCAGCTATCCTTTTTGTACTTGGAATGGTTTGCCAGTGTAACCTGCTGGCATTTGATATTTCGAAACTGTTTATCATCCACGATACATTGCAATCTATCGCAATCGGATACTTTTTCAGCATTATCATTTATACAAAATTGAACTTAAAATTTCAGCTGATACTTACATCCGGTCTGCTTTTACTTTATTGGGCTATTCTTCAGTTTGTTGCAGTACCAGGTCACGAAGCAGGAATTCTGACACCGGAATCGAATATCGCTAAATATGTTGAGCAGGGTGTATTCGGCAGGTTTGATGACGCGCCATCTCCTTACACCTGGTTCCTGGGTTCATTAGGATTTGTTGCAACCGTAATGACGGGTGTATTTGCCAGTACTATCATCCGCGCAAAAAACATTAAAATCCTTTGGATAAAAACATCGGATTTACTCGTTCATAAAGCAATGGTGCTTGCTATAACTGGACTGGCACTTGCTTTTGCCGGACAATTTGCAAGCATTTGGTTCCCGATTATTAAACCATTATGGACTCCATCGTTTGTTTTGTTCTCCTCCGGTTTAAGTTTTTTACTGATGGCCTTTTTCTATTTCATTATTGATGTTAAAGGATTTCAGCGCTGGGCTTTCTGGCTGAAAGTAATCGGGATGAATAGTATAGCTGTGTATATGGCGGTGCACCTGATCCATTTTGAAGGAATTGCTCAAAATCTGGTGTTCGGACTGGAACAATACCTGGGTGGATACTATTTTGTTCTCAGATCTATTGTAGCTTTAACAATTATTTACGGTGCTCTCTACTATATGTACAAAAAGGGGACGTTTTTAAAAGTCTGATACTTTTTAGCCTGTAAACTGAGGGAGTTTAAAAATAATAGAAAGTTTGGCAGACACTTTGGTGAGTTCGCACTCTTTTAGTGATGAGTGTCGGATTTCTAAATGTTAGATACTCAGAATTCAATTATCTTTGGCATTTAAAACATGTAAAACACCCATTTAGCCGACCATAACTCCATAATTCAGTATTATATTCAATGGAATTTTTACAGGAGGATTTGCAGAGATTTTATAAGAGTAGGTTGAAATAACTTAATAGTTTGAAATCTGATTATTGATATGCATAACTTAAATTTTAGTCATTTTCTGAAAAGGTTAAACAAAAAAGCTTATCGCATGTTAATATTTAGTTAATGCATACAAATTACGAATGATAAGATATTCAATTAAAGATCTGGAAAAGATTACCGGTATCAAAGCTCATACTATCCGTATATGGGAAAAACGATATGGGATTGTAGAACCTCAACGTACACAAACTAATATCCGCTATTATTCCGATGAGGACCTCCGGCGTTTGATGAATGTTGCTATTCTTAATAAATACGGATATAAGATTTCGAATATCCAAAGCATGTCAGAGGCTGAAATTACTAAATGTGTGATTGACCTAACGCATCAGGATCTTGATAATGAACACCAGGTTGACAATCTTGTTATGGCAATGATTGAAATCGATGAACAAAGGTTTGATAAAATAATTTCATCATCCATTATTAAACAAGGTTTCGATTATACTTTTGAAAACCTACTCTATAAATTTTTCGAGAAAATAGGAATTCTTTGGCAGATAGGAGCTGTAAATCCGGCCCAGGAACATTTTATTTCTAATCTTATCAGGCAGAAACTGATATTGGCAATAGACGGGCAGCAGGAATTTCGGAATAATCATAAAACATTTCTTCTTTTTCTGCCTGAACATGAATATCACGAAGTTGCATTATTATATCTTCATTTTCTGATCAGGAAAGAAGGACATAAAGTTATTTACCTTGGTCAGAATGTGCCATTGCTTCATCTTAGTGCTATATTCGAAATACACAAGGTTGACTTTCTTGTAACATCGGTTGCTTCCAATCTCCCACTCGAAATGATATCTGAAACACTGAAAGAATTAGAACAATTGTATAAGGATAAGCAAATATTGGTGGGAGGTAATTGCATGCAAAATACCTCTATTGTGTTTCCTAAAAACATTAAATCGTTCAATACCTTGTTGGAGTTTTACGACTTTCTTAAAAAAATATAGGTTTACGAGGAGATTTTTTAAGTGTCGAATTCATAATGAATTCATTTGTTGGTTGTTATATATTAGTCCTTACTAAAAACTGATTTTTTAACATATTGTTTAAAGCTTTGTTCATTAAAATGTCGTATATTAGTGTACATCATATAATTACTCTAAATAACTGATTCAGAGGTTTTAAAAATAGTCATATAAGCCTCAGCCAAAAAATTAACAATTTTTTAACTTTATTTAGATTAAATCTAAATAAAAGTGTTTAACTTTGCACAGTAATAATTAAACACACGGCGCCATGACTCAAATAGAATTCGACCATAAATTAATAAGTCTGTATCAGAACCTGGAATATTATGCTAACCTACTTACTTCGAATCGTGAAGAAGCTAAGGATCTTATTCAGGATACCTATCTTAAAGCGCTGGCAAACCGCGATAAATTTGCTGCCGACACCAATCTGAAAGCCTGGACTTATACTATAATGAAAAATACATTCATCAATAACTATCGCCGCAATCAAAAAGCAAATACAATTATTGATAGTACTGAGGATTTATTTTACTTAAATATTCCACGTAAATCGGATTTCCCTTCACCTGATTCAAAGTTTTCGGAAAAGGAGATCAATAAAAGTATTTTAAAACTTGATGCCGATCAGCGTATGCCTTTCGAAATGCATCACCAGGGATATAAATATAAGGAAATTGCCGATCATTTGAATATTTCAATTGGTACTGTAAAAAGCAGGATATTTTTTACCCGTCGGAAATTGATGGATACACTCAAAGATTTTGCTGATTGATTGTTAGATTTTTTATTAGCATTAAAGCCACAAATTTTTAGAATTTGTGGCTTTTTAGTTTAATGTGTATCCGGAATAAAAAAAGCAAACCTTTGTTTACCTGCATGCCCCTGAAAATTATATCGCTTCGTGCATCTTATAGCGATAACAAACAGGGAAGATGAACATTTCTGAATAAGACAATATAACTTTCACAAGTCGTCGCATTGTCAGGTCAGTTTGTACACTTGCCTCT
Source organism: Bacteroidota bacterium (assembly GCA_020048595.1). Lineage (GTDB taxonomy): Bacteria > Bacteroidota > Bacteroidia > Bacteroidales > UBA4417 > UBA4417. The sequence continues at coordinate 5,736 of JAIFMH010000351.1, forward strand.
ATTCCTTCTCCAGGCTTAACTTAAGGATTGCAAAAATAAGCACCCCGGCACTGATCCATTGTATTAAAGAGAGAGTTCTGTCATTTACCAGGTAGTCAAATAAGATAGCTGAAACCGGGAAAAATAATTCCAGTATGGTAGCAAGCATGGCGCGAACCCTGGTTAGTCCGAAATAATAAAGAAAGATAGCGCCTGAGCCGGTTGTGATTCCAATAATCCAAAAGATAGTCCACTGGATACCGGTAATTTCTGGGATATTCTTCAGTATACCGGTTGAAAGCACATACAGCAGCATGATAATACTTGTAAATGCGTAGCGATAAAAAGTTGCTGTAAAAAAGCTGAATTTCTGGAGTATTTTCTTGCTGAAAACGGTAGAACTACCAAAAGCAAAAGCCGCTAAAAGTGAAAATCCTGCTGCCATTGCCGTATTATTATTGGTGCCAAAATCAGGCAGATTTAAACCGAAAGTAAGGAAATATCCCGCTGTAATGGCCAGGGCCGACCAAAGTAAAAAATTTCGTTTTAGTTTCTCTCCAAGTAATAATGCAGCCAGGGTGATAGCAAAAACCGGCTGAAGTTTCTGTAGCAAAACAACGATAGTAAGTGCTTTAAAATTAACAAGGAATAGCGCTTTTACAATTGCAAGAGTACCAACGGCCCCTCCAAGTAATGAGAGTAAGAAGAATACCAGAACATCTCCCGCAGTAAAATTCCTGAGATGTTTATATTGCTTGTACATAAATAAATTCATCAGCAGGAATGGCAGGGCATGAAAAATAAATACTACCAATCCAATATCCAGGCTATATAAACGAGGTGTAAGTACTACTCCATCAAGCCCCCACAAAGTGGCAGCAATACATATGGCCATAGCACCGGTAAAAACAGTCTTATTAAATTTCATATCACACTCTCTCTGTATTATTTTCTTAGCGGGTGCAAAAGTAAGGTTTTTCGATGGTTTTATTTAGTGCGGTTCATGAGTTTAAGTTAATAGAAAATGGAAAATGGAAAAAAGGGAAATGGAAAGTTGAGAATAAACAATAAAAAAATAACAAGTGAACATCCATTGCCCCGACCTTTAAGTCGGGGGATTAAAAAAGCTAAATAGTTAATGGAAAATTGAGTAAGTAAGGAATATCTATAGCCCCGACCTTCAGGTCGGGGATTAAAAATGATTAATTGTTAATGGTAAAATAAGCAGTAAGGAATATCCATTGCCCCGACCTTGCCCCGACCTTCAGGTCGGGGATTTTAAAGTATTCATAAGAATAAATGGTAGTTTATGATGTATAAAAAGAAGACAGAAAGAAGTCAAAAGAACCATTTCATTAATTCAGGATTTTATCTACTGCTGCTATTCTTTAACTACAAAATTATTCCGGACTGCAAGAACCATTTTCCATTTCTCTATTTTCCATTAACTGCACAATTTGCCATACGGCTATATATCAACAAAATACAAACCCTGGAATAGATTTTGTGAACATATGCGCTAATTAATCAACAATACTTGAACTTTTTGATTCTATCACAGTAAGATTATTACCTTTGCCACAGCAAAAAACAACGTCTAATAATACATAACTATATGATTACCAATAATTTTATAGATCGTCATAACGGTCCTGGCAAGAGTGAAACTGAAATCATGTTGAAAGCTATTGGTGTTAATTCGCTTGATCAGCTTATTGACGAAACCATTCCTTCTTCTATCCGCTTACCCAAACCATTAAATCTTCCTGCCGGATTGAATGAATTTGAATATCTGAACCATATTAAAACGCTTGCTTCAAAAAATAAGGTTTTCAAATCGTACATCGGAATGGGTTATTACAATACAATAACTCCAGGTGTAATTTTAAGAAATATATTTGAAAATCCAGGCTGGTATACTTCCTATACTCCTTATCAGGCAGAAATATCACAAGGTCGCCTTGAAGCATTACTCACTTATCAAACCATGGTTACAGACCTCACAGGTATGCCGCTGGCAAATGCATCGTTGCTTGACGAAGCTACTGCTGCTGCCGAAGCCATGATTATGCTGCATAATGCCCGTCCCCGTGAAGCTGTTAAAGCTGGTGCAAATACGTTTATCGTCTCAACAAATACCTATCCACAGACTATTGCTGTACTCGAAACGAGAGCCAAACACCTGGGTATTGAAATTGAGATTAAATCTTGCAATGATTTTGAGCCGGCAGCCCATATTTTTGGAGTTCTGCTTCAATATCCAAATCAGTACGGCGAAATTCATGAGTATCGTAAACTTGTGAATCTTGCACATGAAAATGGGATTACAGTAGCTGTTGCTGCCGACCTGCTGAGTCTGGCTTTACTAACACCTCCGGGCGATTGGGGTGCTGATGTTGTAGTTGGTTCAACACAACGGTTTGGTATTCCGATGGGTTTTGGTGGTCCACATGCAGCTTATTTTGCTACAAAAGAAGAATATAAACGCTTTATTCCGGGCCGCATAATCGGTGTTTCTGTTGATGCACAGGGCAACCGTGCTCTTCGTATGGCTCTGCAAACCCGCGAACAGCATATCAAGCGCGAACGTGCCACATCCAATATTTGTACTGCACAGGCCTTACTCGCAATTATGGCGGGTATGTATGCTGCATACCACGGACCGAAAGGTATTCGTGAAATTGCTCGTCATATTAATATTTTAACAGGCGTTTTATCCACTGAAGTACAGAAATACGGATACAAACAGCTCAACGCCAATTTCTTCGATACTTTGCTGATTAGTATTCCCGAAGGAGTAAACATCGATGTGTTACGAAAACTTGCTGTTGAAAGTCATGTAAACTTCAATTATGTTGATAATGATAAGATAGGTATCAGCCTTGACGAAACAACTTCGTTGGATGATGTTAACCTTGTACTGCATATTTTTGCATCAGCTGCTAAAAAGCAATTTATTGAATTTGTATGCGATCCTGATGAATGTGGTTTGATACGTACATTTGCTCCATCCATGGACAGGCAATCGGATTATTTAACCGAACCTGTTTTCAACAGCTATCATTCGGAAACGGAAATGATGCGTTTCCTGAAGAAACTGGAAAACCGCGACCTGGCACTGAACCGCAGTATGATCCCACTTGGTTCGTGTACCATGAAACTGAATGCCGTTGCTGAATTAATTCCACTGAGCTGGCCCGAGTTTGGAGCTATTCATCCTTTTGCACCTGCCGATCAGACAGAAGGATACAACATCCTGATCCGTGAGTTGGAGAAAGCTCTTTGCGAAGTTACCGGGTTTAAAGCTGTATCAATGCAGCCTAATTCAGGAGCTTCCGGCGAATATGCCGGCTTGCTTGTTATTAAAGCATACAATGAAAGCCGTGGCGAAGGACACCGTAAAGTTTGTCTTATTCCTGCTTCGGCACATGGAACCAATCCGGCAAGTGCAGCTATGGCAGGTATGGAAGTGGTGGTTGTAAAAACCGATCCCAATGGCAATATTGATATGGCTGACCTTCACGAAAAGGCCATAAAGCATAAAGACAATCTTGCAGCCTTAATGGTAACATATCCATCAACACATGGTGTTTTTGAAGAAAGTATCCTCGAAATTGCTGCCACCATTCACGAAAACGGCGGACAGGTTTATATGGATGGCGCCAATATGAATGCGCAGGTAGGACTTACCAATCCCGGAACTATCGGCGCTGATGTTTGCCATCTGAACCTGCACAAAACCTTTGCTATTCCACATGGTGGTGGTGGCCCGGGTGTTGGTCCGATTGGTGTTGCAGAGCATTTGGTTCCATTTCTTCCAGGTCATCCGGTTGTGAAAACCGGTGGTGAAAAAGCTATACAGGCTGTGGCTGCCGCTCCTTATGGAAGTGCGTTGGTTTTACCAATTTCATATGCATATATCAAGCTGCTCGGAGGCAACGGACTTACCATGGCAACCAGATATGCTATACTTACAGCTAATTATATTAAATCGCGGCTCGAAGGTCATTATAAAATTCTTTATTCCGGAAGTAAAGGCCGTGTGGCTCATGAATTGATTCTTGATTGTAACCAATACCTGAAAACAGCCGATGTTGCTGCAATTGATATTGCCAAGCGCCTGATGGATTATGGTTTCCATGCTCCAACAGTTGCATTCCCGGTCGGCGGAACGTTAATGGTTGAACCTACCGAAAGTGAGCCACTGAGCGAACTCGACCGTTTTGTTGATGCAATGATTGCTATCCGCAAAGAAATTGCCGACATTGAAGAAGGTAAGGTAGATAAGCACGACAATGTTATCAGGCATGCTCCTCATACACTGGCAATGGTAACTACCGATGACTGGACTTTACCATACAGCCGTGAAAAAGCTGCATTCCCGATGCCTTGTGCAAAAGAGGATAAATACTGGCCAGCTGTAACACGTATCGATGATGCATGGGGCGACAGGAACCTGGTTTGTACGTGTGCGCCGATTGAAAGTTATGTGAAGGGATAATTGATTGATAAAATTGATATTTCAAGAAAAGGCTGTCCGAAATGGGCAGCCTTTCTGTTATTTATCGATTGTATTTCAATAGTTTATAACTGATATTTGAATCGATCTTTTTTATTCAGATGACAAATTATACACCCCTTTAACCAGAACTTTTGTAAGATCAATATCATCGGTTATTTCGATAAATCCTTTTGAGATCCGGCCAATATTCACTTTTTGTTTGCGGAGGTAATAAGCTTCATTATCTGATTTTTCAACAATCAAAACATAATAGTCTTTCCCGGATTTAATAAGAGCTTCGCTGGGTAATGCCGTGGCTTCATTGCTGTTTACGGCAATTAAAGCTTCAATATACGATTGGTTTATCAGGTTGGCTTGCTGACCGTTTTTAATTGCAGCAATACAGGTAACAGTTTTAGTGTCGGGATTAACGGCTTTGCCGATTGAAATGAGTGTAGCCTTGTTATTGTATGATAATTCGCCTGGCGAACTGAAATTCACGGTTTGTCCAGGTTTTAATTTGGCAATATCTTTTTCGAACACAGAAAGTTGAATCTGCAAAAGGCTTATATCTACGATTTCGACAAGAAGCTTCTGCTGTTCAATAAACTGTCCTAATACAAGATTCTGTTTAGTAATGAATCCGTTTATCGGGCTGATTACAGAAAAGGAAGCATAAAGATCGCCGGCTTCAATCTTTGCAACATTCAATCTCAGAAGTTCTAACCTTAGTTTCAATGAAAGGTATTTTGACTTCGTAG
>JAIFMH010000366.1 GCA_020048595.1 Bacteroidota bacterium
CCTGGTCCCAAAAGACCGTAAATTTTTTCCTCTTTTTATTGAAGTAGCTGACAACATTGTGGTTGCTTCTGAATTATTTATCAAACTACTTGGCGAAGCGGACCTGAGTAAAAGAATGGAATACATTAAAGCTATTCAGGATGCGGAACACTTAGGTGATGATCTGACCAGAACACTTATGATTGAACTGAACAAAACGTTTATCACTCCGTTCGAAAGGGAAGATATCCATGTTCTGGTTGATAGGATGGATAGTATTGTTGATTTGCTGCATGGAGCTTCGAAAAGAATTCACATGTATAACTTATCGGAATTCCCTAAAGAATTCATGCAAATTGCAGTTATTATACACTCTGCTGTGCTGGAAATACAACTTGTTTTACGAAATGTGAAAAATGTAAATGATTTCAAACTATATCTTAATTCCTGTATTAAAATTAGTAATATGGAGACAGAAGTTGACGATATTTATCAATCTTTTCTGGCTAATCTGTTTGAAAATGAAATCAATGCAATCGAATTGATAAAAAAACGAGACATCTTAGCCGCTCTTGAAAAAGCCATTGACAGATGTGATGATGTTGCCAAAGTATTTTCGACATTAATTGTAAAAATGGGTTAAACATCCAATCGGTTTTCATGAGTGAATATCTAAACTAATTTTGAAATCAATAAACCAATAACCTGCTACTAATGAGTTTCACCTTACTGATTGTAATCATTGTACTTGCCTTACTTTTTGATTTTATCAATGGTTTCCATGATGCGGCAAACTCTATTGCTACAGTAGTTTCCACGAAAGTCCTCACTCCCTTACAGGCAGTAGTATGGGCAGCATTTTTTAACTTGGTTGCATTCCTTGTTTTCGAGCTTCATATTGTGGATACAATAGCCAAAACTGTTGATACATCAGCGATCAATTTACATGTAATATTGGCGGGTCTCATAGCTTCAGTAATTTGGAACTTATTTACATGGTATTTGGGAATTCCTTCCAGTTCGTCACATACTTTGGTTGGAGGTTTCGCCGGTGCCGCAATTGCTTTTGCCGGCTGGGATGTGGTACATACGGGGAAAATTATGAAAATTGCCGCATTTATTTTCCTGGCTCCATTACTTGGCATGATATTCTCATACTTCCTCTCTGTTGCATTGCTTTGGGTTTTTAGAAATTTCAATCCATTCAGGTTAAAAAAGTGGTTCAAAGTTGGGCAGCTAATATCATCAGCTTTATTTAGCCTGGGACATGGAGGAAACGACGCGCAGAAAGTAATGGGAATTATTTCCGCTGCACTCCTGGTTTATTATAATGGTGTTGACCCATCGCAGATACCCCACTGGGCCAATATCACATTTACTTCGGCAGGCAAAATACATACCATTCCCTTTTGGATTGTAATTGGTTGTCATTCAGCTATTGCAGCCGGAACACTGATGGGTGGCTGGCGCATTATTAAAACCATGGGTGGGAAAATCACTAAGCTCACGCCTTTCGAAGGTGTGGCTGCCGAAGGTGCCGGAGCAATATTACTTTTTGGCACTGAAGCTTTTGGAATTCCTGTTAGCACAACACATACAATAACAGGTGCCATAATGGGAACCGGCCTTACAAAACGGATTACTGCCGTACGCTGGGGAGTAACTATTAACTTGCTGTACGCATGGCTGTTAACAATCCCTGTTTCGATGATTATAGCAGCTTTGGTATATTATTTCTTTATATTTATGGGGTGGGCAGTTTAATATAAAAGTTTCAGATATAGTCTATACCATACAATTTCATTCTGATTTGCTTTCTGAAACTTCGTTGGCGGGATCAATTCCTATCTACCTCACTGTTATAATAGTTGAGGTCAAAGATATATTGCCGAGGAAATAAAAAGAATTTCATTCTACATCACTAGTCAATCTTTAAACTGATTAACTTTGTTGATAATAAGTTAATAGGTTATCTGATTAAATCTGATCGGTCTGGATATAACCCTTACCTTGTTTTAATCATAAGAATCAGAAAATATTCCTCTGGTTAAAAAAATAGAACAGAATACTGCACATTTAATAAACAAATGAAGTTCAATATCTTTATTAGAGTAATAGAATAATTCACAACGTTAGTTATTTAGTTATAAAGTAAAATGGGAAATTTTGATACTGTCATAGCTATACTAACGCTGCTAGGCTCACTAACTCTTTTCCTTTTCGGGATGAAATTAATGAGTGAGAGCCTTCAGCTTTTCTCCGGCAACCGTTTGAGGAGTGTTTTTTCAAGCATTGCTTCCAACAAAGTTAAGGCAATTGCCGCTGGATTTCTGGTTACAGGATTGATACAATCATCATCAGCTGTAACAGTAATGCTGGTAAGTTTTGTAAACGCCGGGTTATTATCCTTAAGTCAGGCGCTTGGATTAATGATGGGTGCAAATATCGGCACAACGGTAACTGCCTGGCTTATAACATTATTTGGTTTCAAATTCGAATTTACGACCATACTTTTACCTGTTCTGGGGTTGAGCCTGCCTTTGCTCTTTTTACCCGGTGCCCGTAACCGTGCTGCAGGTGAATTCCTTCTAGGTTTTGCCATCTTGTTTCTCGGGCTTCAGTTTCTGAAAAATTCGGTCCCGGGCATTGATGAGAGTTCACCCATTATCTCATTTATTACTACTATTTCAAACTATGGAACAGGCAAGTACCTGATTTATGCTTCGGCAGGTTTATTAATTACATTGCTTATTCAGTCGTCGAGCGCTACCATCGCCTTAACTTTTGTAATCTGCAGCCAGGGTTATATCAGCTACGAGGCAGCTGCAGCCATGATACTTGGCGAGAACCTGGGAACAACAATTACGGCTAACCTGGCTGCCATTGTTGCTAACCGTTCAGCAAAACGCCTTGCATTGGGACATACGCTTTTCAACTTCGTTGGCTTAATCTGGGCATTTGTTTTTTTCGACTTTTTTGTACAATTAACTTCTGATGCTGCATCATTTATTACAGGAAACTCACCAATTCCGGGTGAAGCACATGACCCTCTTGGATTATCCATTTTTCACACCGGGTTTAACCTGATTAATACACTGTTGCTGTTTGGATTTATTCCTTATTTTAAAAAATTACTTGAAAAAATTATTCCGCTCCACAGCAACGAAAAGAAAAGTTACAGGCTCCGCTACTTTAAATCGCGGTTTCTGGCTATGAATGAAATTGATATCCTTCAGGCTCGTGAAGAGATTCTGAATTTCAGTAAACTCGTAACAGCCATGTTCAACCTGATTCCTGAATACCTGATGGAAAAAGCTGATGATAAATACGAAAAGCTTCGCAAACGGATTTATAAATTCGAGGAACAATCGGATGAAATTGACAGGGAAATCACTCATTTCCTTACCCGTATCTCCGAAAACAACCTTTCCGAGGCCAACTCACGTCGCATTACAGCTATGTTTAAAATAACAGATGATATTGAGAGCATTGCCGATCAGTGTTTTCAGATGGAACGTGTTATACAGAAGAAGAACGAAGCAAAAGCATGGTTCTCGCAGGAAATGAGAGACGAACTGTTTTCGCTTTTCAGCCTGGTAAACGAAGCCCTGGCAACCATGACTGAAAATCTTTCGCAGGAATATCGCCCGGGGATTCTTGCAAAAGCAGCTGAAATCGAGATTAAAATTAATGAGTTACGCGACAAACTTCTTCAAAAAAACAAGCAGAGAATCGAATCGGGTAAAAATGACTATAAACATGCCGAATTTTATGTTGAACTCATAAAGCACTGCGAATCACTGGCTGACCATATTATTAATGTAAACCAGGCCATTGCAAGCAATACGAAGTAATGACCGAATTAACATTAACTTAACATACGATGGGTGAAGCTAACTTTTAGCTTCCTTAATTTTACGGTCGATTAAATAATTGAATTAATGGATAGTATCTACCTGATTTTTGTCATCATCCTTTTTTTTCTGGCAGCTTCGGACCTTGTTGTTGGTGTTGCCAACGATGCCGTTAACTTTCTGAATTCAGCAGTCGGGTCCAAGGCTGCTTCCTTTAAAGCAATACTTGTCGTAGCCAGTGTTGGAATTATTGTTGGAGCCACTTTCTCAAGCGGACTGATGGAAATTGCGCGAAAAGGACTTTTTTTTCCTGGTCAGTTCAGTTACAACGAAGTATTAATCATCTTCCTGGCAGTTATGATAACGGATGTTATCCTGCTCGACTTGTTTAACACTTTCGGATTGCCAACCTCAACAACTGTTTCTATCGTTTTCGAACTTCTCGGAGCTTCGGTAGCTGTTGCAATCATAAAAATTGCTGGAAATGACCAGAATATTCAGGAACTGGGGCAGTATATTAACTCAGGCAAAGCTTTGGCCATTATATCAGGCATTCTTGTTTCAGTAGCCATCGCGTTTAGTTTCGGAGCCGTCATTCAATATATCACCCGGTTACTTTTTACGTTCAACTTAAGGTTCAACCTGAAATACTATGCAGCCATCTGGGGTGGTCTTGCAATTACAGGAATCACTTACTTTATGCTGATCAAAGGAGCAAAAGGAGCCTCGTTTATCACTAAAGAACACCTTGAATTTATACAAAATCATACTTCTTCCATTATATTGGCAAGCCTTATTGGCTGGACTGTTATTTTGCAGTTACTTATGCTTCTTTTCCGGATTAATGTATTGAAAATCATTATACTTACCGGAACTTTTGCCCTGGCTATGGCATTTGCGGGAAACGACCTGGTAAACTTTATAGGGGTTCCGCTTGCAGGCTTAAAAGCGTACCAGTTATTTACTGCTGTTCCAGGTGCTGATCCCAATACATTTCTGATGACCGGGTTGGCAAATGATGTGAAGACAGAAACCTGGATGCTGCTGATCGCAGGCATTATAATGGCTATTACATTATGGACTTCGAAAAAAGCCCATTCGGTAATAGAAACCGAAGTTAATCTCAGCCGTCAGAGTGAAGGATCCGAAAGGTTTAACTCATCCATTTTATCACGAAACCTGGTTAGAGGTGCAATGAATATGGCAATGGCCATTGACCGGCATACACCTGCACGAATAAGCCGATGGCTCGAAAGCCGGTTAAGTCCACCAGATGAAACTACAGTTGAACAAATGCCCGAAGGTGCATCCTTTGATATGCTCAGGGCCAGTGTTAACCTTGTGGTATCAAGTATGCTTATAGCTCTCGGAACTTCATTAAAACTGCCTTTGTCAACTACTTATGTAACTTTTATGGTTGCAATGGGCACATCATTATCCGACCGCGCCTGGGGCCGCGAAAGTGCCGTTTACCGCATAACCGGTGTACTTTCGGTAATCGGGGGGTGGTTTTTCACAGCATTAGCAGCTTTCCTGGCTTCCCTTATTATGGCTATAATCCTTTTTTATGGAGGATTGGTAGCTACTTTTGGCTTGCTTACGCTGGCCGGATTCCTTATCTACCGTTCACACAGGATACATGTCCGCCGGACCAACGAGCGGATAGCTGATAAACTTGACAATGCTGTTCCTGATGAATTCAGCACCGAAACCCTTTTTCATAAATGTTCGCTCAGTATTCAAAATGTACTAGAAAATAGTCTCGTAATTTTCAAAGAATTTATGATGGGCCTTATGGATGAGGACCGGAAAAAATTAAAAAATGCTAAAAACGGTTCTGATGCACTCAATATTGCCACTAAACGACTAAAAACGAATATAAGTCCAACTTTAGCTAACCTGAAAAACGAATCCGTTGAATCAGGTCATTATTATGTGCAGGCTATTGATTACCTGCGCGAGATAAACCATTGCATTTCATTTATTGTCGTACCAGGTTATGAGCATGTCGAGAACAATCATAAACCTCTGATTCCGATTCAGATTGAAGAACTTTCGCGTCTTAACGGAGAAATGGCAATTCTGTATAATGAAATCATGCGGATGCTTCAATTAAAAAATTATGAGGATTTTGATCTGATTGCTGAACGGCAGCGAAATGTGCAGCGGATTATTGAAGAAACCAGGAAAAAACAAATTAAACGCATCAAAAGTGCTGAAACCGGTTCCCGTAACAGTATTCTGTTCTTAAACATGCTTTCCGAAATCAAAAACCTTTCGTTGTTCACTGTCAACTTGTTAAAAGCAACCAGGGACTTTGAAAAATCAGCCAGACCAGTTGAACCCATGACCGAATAGTTTATCAAAGGTTAAATATGGTCTTAAATCCCATGTTTACATGAGGTTTGGGTTACAGTGAAGAAACAGGAGATATAAGGTGTAAAGGAGTCATGCTACGACGATTGTTAATCTATAAGTTAATCAGATTAATATATTGCCCAATAATTTCCTTTTGTTAATGCTCTCCTTAAAGCGTTTACCATATACCTTAAACCTTATACTTTTGCCACTTCCTATAAAATTAATATAGCTAAAAGCTGCTAACCGGAATTAAATCAACCGGTTTTGTTAATATTTATTTAACATTGGAATAATTAGTACGTAATATCATATAGCTTACTTTACAATTACTTAACAATTAATGTAATTTTGCCCGTATGAAGACGTTAACACTTTGCCTGGTTTTGATCTTATCATCTGCAAATCAGATTTTTGCACAAAAGATTAAAATAAAAGGAAGCGATACCATGTTGCCGCTTACTCAATTGCTTGCCGATGAATTCATGAAACGTAATATTGATGCATCAATATTAATTTCCGGAGGAGGTTCTGTAACAGGGATATCAGCACTATTAAATGAAACCACTGACATAGCAGAATCGGCACGTGAATTATCCGCTGATGAAAAGCTAAAACTCAAAAAAACAGGTAAACAGGTTACCGAAACAATAATAGCCTATGATGCGCTCGCTGTAATCGTTAACCCTGCAAATAAGGTCAGCCAGTTGACAATAAAGCAACTGGAAGCCATTTTTACGGGTAAAATCAGCAACTGGAAAGATGTAGGCGGTTCGGATACGGAAATAGTGGTTTACTCACGCCAAACAAGTTCAGGAACGTATGATTTTTTCAAAGAACATGTTCTCAGTGATAAAAAATTCACTGCAACTGCATTATTGATGCCTGCTACCGGTGCAATAGCTCAAAGTGTAAGCCAGGATATTAATGCAATCGGGTACGTTGGACTTGCTTATCTGGATAAAACGGTAAAACCCATCCGGGTTTCTGCTGATAATGGAACTACTTATACATCACCTTCAGTTGAAACGGTAATTAATAAATCCTACCCGATTTCACGGCCGCTCTATTACATTTACCCTGATAATCTGAAAGACGCAATCAGTCCATTTGTCGAATTCGTACTTTCAATTTCCGGTCAGAAACTGGTGCTTAAATCAGGATATGTTCCGGTAAAATAACAGATCTTTATTCAGGTTTCAGCAAATGCTGATTTACCGGCTTAAAATTGCTGCACTTAGTATGAAGTTTTAATACCAAAACAATTATTGCAATAACAAACACAATCCATATGGATAAATCAAAATACAACATCCTGCTAGTTGACGATGAGGAAGATATTCTCGATTTTGTAGGCTATAACCTCAGGAAAGAAGGTTTTACAGTTAATACAAGTTTGAACGGCCGTGATGCATTAAAACTGGCAAAAACTAACATTCCGCATCTGATACTGCTCGACCTGATGATGCCCGAAATGGATGGGATAGAAACCTGCCAGGAACTGAAACGGTTCCCGGAGCTAAAAGATACTATTATTGTTTTCTTCACTGCCCGCAGCGAGGATTTCACTCAAATCCTTGGTTTGGATGCCGGGGCTGACGACTATATCACAAAGCCAATCAAGCCTTCAGTTCTCATCAGTAAAGTAAACTCCCTGCTACGACGAATTCCTGTTCAGGAAGCAGACTCAACGGTTTTCCAGGCTGGTGATATAACTATTGATCGTGAAAAATACCTGGTTACAATTGAAGGTAAAGAAATTCAGCTTGCGCGGAAAGAATTCGAACTGTTAAGTATTCTGGCTGCAAAACCAGGCAAAGTATTTACCCGTGAAGATATCCTGATGCGCGTATGGGATGATGATGTAGTTGTAGGAGAACGTACAATTGATGTTCATATCCGTAAAATCCGTGAAAAAACCGGCACCGATCATATTAAAACGATTAAAGGCGTGGGGTATAAGTTTGATCCGCGGTAGATTAAGCCAGGGATATGGAAATTGGTTAATCGTTAAACAAAAATGGTTAATCGTTAATAGTTAATCGTTAATGGTTAATCGAAAATCGTTAATCGTACCTCGTAAATCGTACCTCGCAAATCGCAAATCGCAAATCGCAAATCGTAAATCGTAAATCGTAAATCGTAAATCGTAAATCCTATCTCGTAAATCTCGCAACCCCTAAAACCTAAAACCTAACCCCCAAATCCCAACCCCCCAACCCCTCAAAAGAAATGTCTGAAATCACCCCAAAACGCCTGGCTCTTAATCTCGCAATACTGCTTTCGGTAATGGCTGCCTTTACGTTTGTTCTATTTGAGGTGGTTGTAATAAAACAATTCTATTGGTATCTGATTACCGGAGCTTTTTTTTTACTTGTTGTCATTCAATACCTTATACTCCGGTATGCATTGGAAAGGTTTATTTATGATCGCATAAAACTGGTTTACAAGGCCATACATAAGCAAAAGCTGAACAAGGATGATAAAAAAGGACAGATAACCAATATTCATGGAGATATTATCGGGAAAGTAAACGAAGAAGTTGAAAACTGGGCCAACGACAGGAAAGAGGAAATTGATGAACTTAAAAAAATGGAGATATATCGAAGGGAATTCCTCGGTAATGTGTCGCACGAACTTAAAACGCCCCTATTTAATATGCAGGGTTTTATTCTTACCCTTATGGATGGAGGCATTCACGATCCAAAAGTGAACGTTGACTTCCTTGAGAAATCGCAGAAAAACATTGAACGTATGATCACTATTGTTGAGGACCTGGAAGTAATATCACGCCTCGAAACCGGTGAAGCTACTCCAATGCTTTCAAATTTTTCGATTACAGCCCTTGCAAGGGATGTTATGGAATTCCTCGAACCCAAAGCAACCGAACGGAATATCAAACTCCTTTTTGCTGCCGAATACAACGACAATATGATGGTGCGTGCTGATAAGGAAAAAATCCGCACAGTTCTTACCAACCTGATGCTGAACTCGATTAAATACGGAAAAGATGGTGGCCGCACCAAAGTGAGTTTCTACGATATGGACGAAAACTACCTGATTGAAATATCGGATAATGGCGTTGGCATTGAAGAAAACCATATATCACGCCTTTTCGAGCGTTTTTACCGGGTTGATAAACACCGCTCAAGGGCTGAGGGTGGCTCGGGACTGGGACTGGCAATTGTAAAGCATATTATTGAAGCACATGACCAAACCATTAATGTTCGCAGTGCTCCCGGAATTGGATCCACTTTCTCCTTTACACTAAAAAAAGTATAATTTGCTATACTGAATTTGCCGATTAAGCATATCAAGTGGTGTGCATTTAAAGCCATTACACCGATTTTAACATATTTTTAATATTTTTATCAGAATCTTACTAATATTTCGTTGTTACTTTGAATTATAATTACTTCTATACTGATACATTTTTAAATTAATATCTTCATGAAATCCAAGTTTCTTTTAACATTTTTGCTTATTGCCATCTTAAGCTGTATTGTACATGCGCAGAAACCATCCCGCACTACCATTAAAGGGGCTTTACAGGATACCCTGCACGAAGCGGTGCCATTTGCTACAGTAATGTTACTTAATCCAAGTGATTCATCCCTGGTTAATTTTACAACAAGTAACGATAATGGAGAATTTGCTTTTAACAATGTAAAAAACAATACCTACCTATTTAAAGTTTCACATGTAAGCTTTCTCCCTCTTCAAAAACTTATACAACCTTCTTCTACCGAAATCAACAATCTTGAAGTGGTTGAAATGAAACCCATTTCGCAGCTGCTCATGGAAGTTGTAATCAGGGCGGCCAAAGCACCTTTGCGTATCCGTGGCGATACGGTTGAATATGATGCCACTACATTTAAAGTTCCGCCCGGATCAACAGTTGAAGATCTGTTACGCAGATTACCTGGAATTGATGTTGATGCCGATGGAAATATAAGCACACAGGGCAAAGATGTAACCCGTATGTATGTGGACGGAAAAACTTTTTTTGGCGACGATCCCAAAAGTGTAACCAAAAACCTGGGAGCTGAAGCCATTTCGAAAGTTCAGGTTTACAATGAAAAATCGGAACAATCAAAACTCACCGGTGTGGATGATGGCTCAAAAGAAAAAGCCATGAACCTTGAACTGAAGGAAGAATTCAAAAAAGGCGCTTTTGGAAAAGCAACTCTTGCTGTCGGTACCGAGGAACGATGGGCCGGCCGTGCTAACTACAACCGGTTTAACGATAAATCCCAGCTTTCATTTATCGGGTATGGAAACAATATTAATCAAACCGGGGTAAACTGGGAAGATTACGGCGAGTTTAAAGGCAATAATTCCTTCAATAATTTTGATAACGGCGATTTCGGATTTAACCGCAACGGTGGCCATATGATGTATTTCAACAGCGACGATTCGCCCGTTAGCAACTACGACGGGAAAGGATTAACTGAGAATTACGGTGCCGGTACCAATTTTAATTATGATAACAAAAAAACTAAATTCAACTCAAGTTATTTCTATAACCAGACTCAATTAGATTTTAATCAGCAGAATTATCAGAAAACGTATATTGATGAAGAAAATTCTTTTGCCCAATACGATACCCTGGTAAACTCCGATTTTCGTTCGAGTCACAGTATAGCCACACGTTTTGAACAGGAATTTGACTCAAGCAATAAGCTTATTGTAAAAGCTAATTTCCGTTTCTCAGCTAATAACAACCATCTGATCAACAACCA
>JAIFMH010000224.1 GCA_020048595.1 Bacteroidota bacterium
CTTACAGAGTTTGCGAGTTCCCAAAATCTGAGTTTATACGGTCGCTACGCCCATCATTCCAATGGGCAGGATGGAGATTTCTTTCTGGATAACGGTGAAGTGAACTTATTTTCCGGCGATTTCTCTACAAATTATATTGAAACAGGTTTTATTAAAACACATTTTAATACCCGGTTTAACGCCTACCAGTTTTTCAAAACATCAATCGAAATTCACCCGCAGGGCTGGGGCAGCGATGAGCTCGAAGGTATCTACAGCCGGTATCGCTGGCATAACGCGGTTTCCATTTTTAAGCTTCCAGCCAAAGAAACCAGGAGTACAAAGAACAATGCCGATATTTCCTTAAAAGGCGAGGCAACCTGGATGTTTGGCAACGTGAATGACTTGAACTCAATATCGGCCGAAAGACTTAACCTGAGTTTAACCTTTTATTACCATCCAAAATTCCTTGAGGATATTGGGCTATTTGTACAGTATTATCACGGCTCCGATTATTACAACATCTATTTCGAACACAGGTTGGATGTACTTCGGTTTGGATTGATGACAGAAAAATTGAGGTTTTAATTCACTTCGGTATCTGATAGACTTGATTTAAAGCTGAGAATTATAACTAAACATGAGATTGATTTTACGGCGATGTTAAAGAAATACAGAAATATCATCAGTGCAATTCTGATCCTGGTTTCGCTTGATTCACTCAGTCAAA
Organism: Bacteroidota bacterium; assembly: GCA_020048595.1. GTDB lineage: Bacteria > Bacteroidota > Bacteroidia > Bacteroidales > UBA4417 > UBA4417. Next base: position 710 of record JAIFMH010000224.1, read on the forward strand.
CAGTAAATTATTCACCTGAGTATTTCGGGCCAAACGCGCTTCCTGTCCCTGAGTTTTCGGATGCTACTATTGCTGAATTTACCACTTTATCCGTTTCGTGGAATTACTATTCCGGTTTTGGCGACCGTACCTTAAATCCTTTTATCAAAGCCGAAATCCCTCTTATTCGCTCAAAGGTATCGTTTAAGATTTGGGGTACAGCCGCAGAACGCTACAACACTACGTTGGATATCCGCGACAAACGCGCTTCCACTGAAGATGTTCCGGTTGGAACGGCGAATGGAGATGTTTATGTTCAAACCAGGATACTTTTATTCGAAGAACAGAAGATACGGCCTTCGGTCATTTTAAATTCTACGTTGAAAACCGCTTCAGGAAATAATTTCGGAGCCCGTCGCTATTTTGATACACCTGGTTATTACTTCGATCTTGAAATCGGAAAATCCTTTTCTATTGAAACTGCAATGCTGAAAAAGATTCGCCTGGTAGCCGACGCTGGATTTTTATGCTGGGAAACTACCAACAGCAAGCAAAATGACGCATTATTGTATGGCGTTAAAATAATCATGAGTACTAAAAATATAGAGTTCGAAAACTCAATTTCTGGTTACAACGGCTGGATGAACAACGGCGATCATCCCATGGTTTTTTCCAGCCAGCTCACTCAAAAGAATAAGAAAATTAACTTTTTCAGCCAATACCAGTATGGGATTCGCGATTTTCCTTACCATCATATCCGGTTAGGTTTTTTTATACCAATTGAAGCCTTAACACCAGATTATAAATAATGCAGCTTAACTACAGTGATTAACTAATAATCAACAGCTTGCAAAATGCAGAATAAGAGTTTGCGAAAAGTATATCAGAATTTAAAGTTTACACAAATGACAAATAAATCGAGAAGCACTGAAGATGAAATAGTACAGGCTGCGTATACAGTTTTTCTTTTATACGGATACCATGGAACAACTCTTCAGCAAATTGCCAGTAAAGCTAATGTCAATAAATCGGCTATCCATTATTATTATCGGTCAAAAGAAAAGCTTTACAAAATCGTTGTGAAATTAATGACTGATCTAATACTATCCACAACATTTAATTTTTCTTCCGACCGCGAAAGACTAACAGAAGCAACCTGGTTTCTGTATACAGAGCTGTACAACAACCGGGATTTATTTGAACAAACAATAATGGAATTGTACCCCGATGATTGGGAACGAAAGGCAAAGGATTTAAATACCTGGCTAGAGTTTTCAAATACGCCTCTTTCCCAAAATTTGCGAAGCTCTGATTGGAAATTATTAAACCAGCATCATGATAACAAAAAATAAACTACTTATCATCACTTTGGCTCTAACTGCACTATCAGCATGTGATGGCATGTTCGACTATTCGCCTTATGCGATTGATTTCAGTGAAGAAAACATGAATGTGAATGAGAAAAATGTATCTAAACTGATTCTCAAAGAACCTGACGATACTCTTACAATTGCCTTCACCGGCGACACGCACCGCTTTTACGATCAAACCGAAGAGTTTGTAGAAAAAGTGAATCAAAATCCCGCAGTTGACTTTGTAATTCATGTGGGTGATATGGCCGATTTTGGATTACCCAAACAATATACCTGGGGAAACTCTTTTTTGCTGAAATTAACCGTTCCTTATTTTGTAGTTGTGGGAAATCACGATCTGGTTGGCAATGGCCTTACCGCCTATAAGGAAATGTTTGGCGCCCTTAACTTTAGCTTCATTTACGACAACCTGAAATTTATTTTCATGAATACGAATGGCCTCGAATTTAAATTTAACGGTGAAGTGCCCGATGTTCAATGGCTGGATGCCCAACTTAGTCCAAACAATGATTTTTCAAAAGCAATTGTAATCTTTCACATACCTCCAATGGATCGCGACTTCGATTCCTCGTTAGAAGAAACATTCAGCAAAACTCTGGCACACCATAACAATGTTCTGTTTACGGTGCATGGTCATTTACATGGTCATGAAATATATAAACCGTATGAAGACAGTATTACGTATGTTAACGTATATGGTGTTGAAAACATGAAGTTTAACCTGATCAAAATAGCAAATAATCAATTCGATGTGGAAACAGTGGCATTTTAAAATAGCGTTGATAGTCTTGCTGGTTCACTTGTGTAATCCGGTTAATACCTACGGTCAGTATTCGCAAAAAACTGATTCTGCAAAATATGTACGATTTTTACCCGATTATGTAAAACTGCAGTTTGCCGGTGGAATTGGTTTGTTATCAATTGGTGTAGGGTATTCCTTTTTTAAGGAAAAACTGGAAGTTTCCTATTTCTACGGCTATGTGCCAAAAGCTGTTTCTATCGACGATTTACACAGTGTCAGTTTGCAGGTAACCGCAAAGTTTTTCCGATTTAAAGCCAACAAAAACATCGAAATAGTACCGTTGAATGTCGGCTGGTTTATCCATCACACCTTTGGCAATGAATACTGGATAACGCTTCCATCGCATTATCCGGCCGAATATTACTGGTGGTCGCCCGGCCGAAACGCTGGGATATTCCTGGGCGGTGAAATCAAAACTAAATTATTAAGCAATAAAACTCCAGCTTCGGGTACTGCATTTTGTGCCCGTGTGGGAAGCAGGGGTTTATACCTTACAAGCAAGTTCGGAAATTCGGCTATCCCATTTCGCGACATTGTTGAATTTGGGTTTGGAGTGGCTCTTTACAGATGATATCGATAGTTTTTTAACAAATTAATGATCAAAGACAAAGAATATTTACCCTGAAATCTATAACATCCCAGGAAATGTCCACTGAAAAGTTGCCAATAGCCTCAAGCGAATGGAAAAACGGTTTAGTCTGAGTAATAATCGGCGGTTTGCTGTCAACAATGATTTTGACTGTTTATTTAGTGCCGATGATTTACTATGTTGTAGATAGAATTAAGGAGAAACTCACTATGCGAAAGACCAACTGCAACATTACGTAGGCCGATTTGGCAGGGATATAAAATGTTGTAAGCAGGAAGTTGGTGAAAATTATATTTATCTATTTCAAAATACAATTAAGGTGGCCAGGTATCCTTCTATTTATTAGACAAAACCGGCCCTTTCTTTTTCCTGTGATGCCTGTACCATACCACAAATCCGGAAATAAGTATCAATAAAGTTCCTAATCCTGCCAGAGGTACAATCAAAATATAGAAGTCGCCAATCAGGAAAGCATAAATCCTCGCAGTATGAACTTCCAGTGCAACATTCCACAGTGAGATCGATGTCGATTGTATTTCGTCCGGCATTCCGATGAACGGTTTTTCACTGTTTAAACTAATTGCGCCATGGTTATAATCGAAAAACACTTCACCAATTCCAGGTTCATCAAGGTATCCTGAAACTAAAAAATCCCCGGTTGGAGTTCCTCTGCCCATCCGTGGCCGGTAAGGTTGTTTCCGGATATAATCGTAAACCATTCCGGTTGCAGGGTTCCAGGCAAATAATCCTTCGAAAGAACCAACCAGCCATTCGGAGGCTGATATCTTACGTAAAACAGTTATTCCCATTACACTCACCGGTGGCTGAAAAGCATAGCCAATGGGTTTCGTTTTAAAGGCGGCATCACTGAAAAACAATCCTTCGGAAGTAGCAAGTAAAAACCTGTCGGAAACAGAGTCATAGTCAATTTTCCGCAGTTGATCATACCAAGGATTTGGATCGGCAAGTTCAGTAAACGGAATTTTACTCACTTTCCCGCTGGCAATGGCAATTAACAAGGGTGGGCGCAGAAACATCCCGGTAAGGGTGGTAATAAGTAAAAAGACAAGACTGATCCAGCCAATTTTATTATGCCATTTCAGGTAAAAACGCATTACTTTACGGGTATGGGTGACCTTTTCACGATCCTGCTTTACTGACTTTATTTTTGATTTTTTCATCCAGTAAATCAAACCGGTGATACTCAATACTACAAGAACAAATGCAACCGCGTCAACTATCAGTTTGCCTGGTAATCCATATATTGCCCCGCTATGAATCACCCAAAGAGTACGAAATAAACTCACTTTATTATCATATCCTTCGGCAGGCAAGAGTTTGATTTCATTAAAATGTTGCAGATCAGTGGTTACAAGCAAGTGGGAACGGGTCATCACAAATAATGAATCACTCTTAACCAATAAATCAACTATTTTCTCTTCGCTAACCGGAAGAGGAACATGTTTCCATTTTTTGTTATTGAAATCGAAATCGAACAATCCAAACAAAGTGGCCGCAACCAACTTCCGATTATGTGCTAAGTCAACATCAAAAACCTTCCTGTTATCAATGCCTTCATCGAATCCTGAGTTAAAACCGGTAAAACTCCCGAATACGGAATCTGTAAGCCAGATACCTGTATTCCCGAAAACCAGAATACTATCGGGATTAATCCGAAGGCTTGAAACAACGGCTGCATTGTTCCAGTTTTTATACCTGTATTCCGCCGGCATAACTTTACGGCTAACTTCAAATCCCGAGAATGTGGCCCTGTGATTCAGCACAATACCTGACAAGGCAAATACTACTATAATAAGAGTGAGAAACAATCCCACCCACTTGTGAATTTTTTTTAATGTACTGCTCATTTACTTATAATGAAATCACTTTGTTTAACACGCTGGTTTATACAGTTTGTTACTGAATAGAAATAAGCCTCCGAAAGTCTGTAATCAAAAACAAACTTCCGGAGGACAGCAGAGTTCTTAACTCAATTTACGTTTTGCAAAATAGGTTTTCTGAACCAGGTCATAGAGAATAACCAATCCACCTATAATCATCAAAGCATCAGGAACCGTTCGTGCCCACATCCATCCCTGCATGGATTCAACGGCTTCGCGGGTGCGGGTGTAAAAATACCCCATTTCCATCGCCATTTCTGTTTGATGAATACCAATAATGTAAGTTGGAATGGTAAAAAGCAATGCACCGGATGTAAGTAACCAGAATCCGATTTTACTTAACTTATCACTCCATTCTAATTGACCGGCTAATGCATTTGCCCTTGAAGCCATATAGATAAAGGCTATTGAAATATACCCAAAAGCACCCAGCAAAGCAACATGGCCGTGAGGCATAATGAGATACGTTCCGTGTGAATAATAACTGATGGTAGGTGTGTTGATCACCATTCCAAAGAAACCTGCACCGATCCAGTTGAGTACTGCTGAACCTGCAATCCACATAAACGGTGTTGAGAAGTTAAAGTCTTCACCTGAGTGAGTGCGTTCGCGCTTGTTTTTCCATGCTTCCACAATCATCAGAGCCAAAGGCAAAGGCTCGAGAGCAGAGAAAATACCTCCTATCGCAATCCAGTATTCGTCGAGTCCCTGCCACCAGTAATGATGACCCACGCCCAGCGTACCACTGAGTGAAATAAGGAATAACTCGAAAAACATTACTCTGACAGCTGTTTTGTGAGTGATCAGTCCCAGCGATACTGTGAAAAATGCAATTACACCGGCAGCAAACAATTCGAATGTCAATTCAACCCAAAGGTGAATAACCCACCAGCGGTAATAATCATCTACAGTGAAATTTGGCATAATTTTATGAACGGGCATCATACCAGCTATATACAAGGTTGCAATAGCAAAAGATGACCATATAATTGTGCTCACTATTGGATTGTTGGTAGCTGCCTTACGGATAAGGGAAATAATCAGAAGGAACCAAAATACAAGCCCGATTACAAGCCCGATATCCCATACACGTCCCAGGTTAATAAGTTCACGACCTTCATTGCCGAGCCAGAACCAGGTTTCACGCATCTGCCCGGTAGCTCCCATATATAAACCAATCATACTCCCAACTGCAACCACAAGTAGTGCAAGCCAAAGTACATCCACCAGCCAGGGATATTTATGATCGCGATTGGCAACCCAGGGAGCAATAAGCAGTCCGCCAACAAGCCAACCCACTGCCACCCATAGAATTGCAAGCTGGGTGTGCATGGAGCGCAATACGTTGAAAGGCAACAAGGATTGTGAAAGCAGGAAGTCTTTGGTTGGCTCAGTATACAGATGCGCCAGGTAACCACCCAGGAATAACTGAACTACGAATAATCCGGCTACTATCGGAATGTATTTGAGCAGTTTCTTTTGTGAGCGGAAGAGCATGGTTATTTTCAAAGGCTCTTCCAGTTTTTCGTCTGCATCTTTTTTAAACAGGTATTCATACGCCAGGAAAATCACAACTATGGTTAATGTCCAAAGAATGAGGAATTCCCATAATGATATTTTATGCGAGTTGAAAGTCAGGTCCTGGTCTATTAAAGGTTCCGGCGGCCAGTTGTTCGACCAGGTGCGTTCGGTACCCGGACGGTAAGAAGAAGCTACCAACTGTGACCAATCCACAAATGCGGCTATCTTTTCCGCTTCATCAACCCTGATAATTCCACCTCTGAAAGCGCGTTCGGAATCGCCGTTTACCAATAAATCAGTCAGATGCTCAACATTGCGTTTATATGCCATGCCTGATGCATCTGTATAAACAACTCCTGCCTCCAGCAACGAAGTTTGTTTCTTAAAATCCTGTTTTACCCTTTCTTTTACAGCACCACGTTCAACATCGGTGAGTTGCTTGTTGGGTTTACCATAGATTTCATTTGCGTAAAAATCGTACAGGTACTCTGCCCGGTAATGCATAAATTCCGTCGAAAAATCGGGACCCATATAAGCTCCCATGCCCAGCATTGTACCCCAGTCCATCAGGTCGAACTGCTGAAAATAGCCCTTCCCGCTCACCACATCATCGTAAGTATAAAGCAACTCGCCGGATTGCGTTTTAACTTCAGCGGGTATAGGAGGAACTTCTTTTTGCAGATTAGCCGTATAATAGATCAGCATGCTGACCATAATCAGAGCAATGATCCAGAATCCTGTGTAAAGGCCTTTCCGGCTCATAAACCGGTCAAGTAATGATTTTTTCATCGTTTGTTGGATTTAGTTAGAATAATATACTACTTTGTTGTAGTATTTTAAATTAAAAAAAAGGTTAGTATTTATTTATTTCTGAAAAATCGAGATCGCTGAGGCTTTTGCGGGTAAAGACTTCGATAAACTCAGTTCTTACTTTTACCCAGGTATTGTGCATAACACAGGGATTTTCGTCGCTGCACTGGTTAAAGCCAAGCACACATCCGCTGTATTTCGACATACCCTCCACAGCTTCAATAATATCCGAAAGCAGTATTTGACCAGGCTGCTTAGCAAATACGTAACCACCATCACGCCCCTGAATACTCTTAATAAATCCAGCATGAGCAAGATCAGTCATAAGCCGCCGCAGGTATTTATCCGAAATACTGAGTGTTTCAACTAAAAACTTAGCTGAATATAATTGATCCGGAGCCTTTGCCATAAAAGCCAGGATGCGGAGCGCATATTCAGATGTTTTAGAAAGCTTCATAAATACTACCTCGTTGTATTATTTTGCAAAAGTATTTTAATAAATGATCAAAGCAAATAAAACCTGCATTTATTTTTGAAAGATTATTTTAAAAAAATCCTGCTGCTTTATTAAAGAGCGTTAACTTAAATGGAATCAACTGATTACAAGCGATTCATTATTATATAAAAAGGATCGATAAATTTTAGGATTGAAGTTAGAATTCCAGCCTGTGCAAATTGCAAGGAGTGAATGAATAAAATGAAAATTTCAGTATTAAATATAAAGGTAAACTTATCCTTTTTCGCTGATCGTCTTTAACCTGTCATAATCCACAATCCGGAAATACTTTCCTTTGATTTGAATAAGTCCTTCCTCATCAAACTTCTTAAGCATCCGGACAACTGTTTCCTGGCTCATTCCACATAATTCAGCAAGATCTTTTCGCGAAAGTGGCAAATCAAATTCCTGCTGCTTGAAAATACGGTCGGCAAGGCAAAGCAGGATATCGGCTATTCGTCCGTATGATTGTTTGTGCGTGAAGCAGAAAAAGCGTCCGTTTATCTGCGCACTGTTTGCTCCCAGAATTGCTATTACTTCCTTAGAGAATGCAGGATTTTCTGCAATTAAATTTTTAAACATCTGCATATCAATCTATTTAATTTCAGAATCGATATACGTCATTGCAGAATATTGATAGGTCTGATTTTCGGAACTAACTGTAGAAAGTCCAAGCAGGTTTCCTGAAGTAACAACTTTCAGAACCAGCGAATTTACTCCATCATCAAGGAATACTTTGGCCAGCCCGTTTTCCATGAAAAACATATGAGAAGCTAATCCGCCCTGTTTGCAAATCAGTTCACCTTTTTTATATCTCACAGTTACGGAATGCTTATCCATAAGTTCCTTTTCCTGTACAGTAAGTTTCTCAAAACACCTGCATGTATAGGATTGGATAGTACACCCTGTAAATTGTTCCATAAAAATTCACTCCATTTTATATCATGCAAATATATGTATAAGTAGATAACTATTGATCTTCGTCAATAAAATAATTGCGCTACTAGTATGTTTTCACCTGTTTATGACACATATAATATCTAACCCATGCATTGAAAATTTATCACTTTTGCAGGGTAAATCATTGTTAAACATTTCACAATATGAATGCTTTTAAAAAATACCTGTTACTGCTGATTATTATACTTCCATTCGCTATCATCAATGGATGTAACAAGGAAAAAACAGACCCGAAAGCTGAAGCTACTGCTTCGTGTGAAGGCTGCCATACCGACTATGCCCACCTCCAGGCAGTATTTTCTCCTGACACAGCTGCCCCTGCAGGAGGCTGCGGAGGTGAAGCACCACATTTTGAGCCATACGACAGGGTTTTTATGGGTGGCGATGGATATGAGGCTTACAAAACCACAGGTCACTACCAGATAGGCTGTACCGGTTGCCATAAAGGTACTGACAACACGGGAGATAAGGTTTTAGCCCATTCAGGCGACTTTGTCAGGCATCCATCTGTTTTTAACGAACAAACTTGTGGAAATTGCCACAGATCGATTGTTGATAATTTCAAAACGAGCATTCACCAGGGAACAGGCCAGAAAAGGAAAGTTGCCATTCGCAGCGGATTCAGCGGATCGGAAGATTTCGATAAACTTCCTGCCCACCAGATTGAAGGATATAATAAGAACTGCGCAACATGCCACGCTTCATGCGGCGACTGCCATGTTGTACGTCCTCCTATTGCCGGAGGTGGTCTTACCAAAGGACATGAATTTATTAAAACTCCGGATATGGTAAGTGTATGTGTATCATGCCATGTTTCGCGCGGTGGCCATGCCTACCTGGGCGCGGCACCAGGAACTCAATCGGATGTTCACCTTACAAAAGCAGGCTACAAATGCATTGATTGCCATACCGGAAGTGAGCTTCATGGCGACGGGCAAAAAGTTGAACAGCGTTATGCATATTCCAAACTACCCACATGCACCCAGTGCCACCCAGGCCTGGAACAAAAGAACATGTATCATACCGTGCATTATAAGGACTTTAATTGCCAGGCTTGTCACTCGCAGGATTATAACAATTGCGGGAGTTGTCATATTCATGGCGAAGGTGCCAGGGTGCCATCATATCTAGGTTTTAAAATTGCCGTCAATCCGATTCCTGATATTAAAACAGGATTCAATTTCACTGTTGTACGCCGTACATTAGGGGCTCCCGACAACTGGGAAAAATACGGAGTGCCACAATATGCAAACTTTAATGCACTGCCCACATATAATTATGCTTCTCCTCACAATTTGCTGAGATGGACTTCCAGAACCCAACCAGTTTCGGAAAAATCATGCTCATACAATTGCCATATACGTAACGAAGGGGGACAACTTGTAAATAAGGACCTGTACTTATTTCAGGAAGACCTTCTCATCTGGGAACAGCAGGCCTCAACAAAGATAACAGTGGATGGAAAACTGCCACCATCATGGTTTACAGCAAAACAATAACTCAAAACAATAGAAAACTCAAACCTAATCAAATCAACCTATGAAAAAGATCAATCAATTATTTTTACTCAGCTTCCTGTTTCTGGCTGTTTTTATCAGTTCATGCGAAAAAAATGAAGAAACACCGGCGATAAATGAATCCGAAGTTCTGGCTACTTACCTTGAATCAACAGAATCGCCGCTTAAAAAAGACTACGTTAACACTGATATGCCTACTATTATTGCAGCCAGCGAGGTTAAAACATTAAATGAAACAGGCCAGGTGTACCTTATTGATATCCGGTCAGCTGCTGATTTTGCAACAGGGCATATTAAAAATTCACATAATGTAGCTTTTGCAGATCTGTTAACCCACATCAAGACAGTAACCTTGGCTAACTACACAAAAGTAGCTATTGTATGCTACACCGGCCAGACAGCAGGTTATGGTGCAAGCCTTCTGAGGTTGATGGGATATGATAAAGTATTTTCATTGAAATGGGGAATGGCTTCCTGGAACGCAGCTTTTGCAGGTAAATGGAACACAGCCATTGGAAACGGGAATGCATTTGCATCACAGTTTACTGCAACAGCAACTGCAAAAAATGTTGCCGGTACTATGCCAGTGCTTACAACGGGAAAAACAACAGGACAGGAAATTCTGGAAGCCCGAGTAACAGCATTGCTTGCCGAAGGTTTTACACCAGCATCAGTAGGTAATACTACTCTGTTTGGAAACTTAACCGGATATTATATTGTAAATTACTGGCCGGCTGACCAATATGCTGATCCGGGCCATGTACCAGGAGCTATTCAATATACACCTAAAGCATCCATTAAACTAAGTACAGACCTCAAAACAATACCAGCAGATAAACCAGTTGCCGTATATTGTTACACTGGCCAAACAAGTGCATTCCTTACTGCATACTTAAGGTTATTGGGTTACGATGCAAAATCAGTTTTGAATGGTACCAATGGGATGATTTATGATAAGATGGTTGCTAAAAGCATGACCACTTTCAGTGCATCACAGATAATGGGATACGATTACGAATAATACTACTTGTTAATTATTTAAAAAGAGCTGTCGCATAAGATTATGTGGCAGCTCTTTTTAATTTTCAGAACGCTGAAATTCCAACTACTCTTTTGGCCAGATGCTTCCGGTTATATCGCTTAAACCAATCTGGTTATCGTACAAATCGAGCACATCAGATTCATCAAGAAGGATAACACGTTCAATTTTATTATCCGCCTGCCGATACCAGATTTCGGCATAAAAGCCTGCCAGCGTATACAAATGCACATTGTAGAACAGGTACACTCTGCTCATCACATGCTGGCCTCTTTCGAATAACAGCTCTACTTGCCTGAAAATTGTAAGTTTACGGAATTCCTCGCTTTTCACTTTACCTTTATTTTATACAAAGCGAAAATTTTATCGGCTTTTACCTACCGGTTATTTGCGTTCCACTTCAATAATGTATTTGTTTTGAAGCGATTGCAGCTTTGAGAGATCGGCCTTTCGGTCGTAAATACGCACAAGCTCAATGATGCCTGGTTTGTTATAAATAGCTGCCTGAGCCGCATCGTAAGTCTTGTAATCGAAATTGTTGCGTATAGCAATAGTAGCTTTTTCAAATTCATCCCAGGTCATAAATAACGGCACACTAATATAATATGTGTCAACCTTGTCAACATCCTTATAAACACCTTCCGCCATCACATCCAGATCGAAAAAGCGACGTATTTTTATCAGGCTTTGAAAAGGTTTTACCTGCTTACCTGGCTGAAACTTAACACCCACCTGCTTGTAATGACTGATCAGCTGCGGCAGCTGGCTATAATCTTCCATATGCACCCGGATAGATGTAGTTGGCTCATTAAACAGCATAATACTACTGAGAGCGGCATCAAATTTAATGTTATGATCGCGTTTTATATGCATTGTCATGCGGATAAAATCATCTTCGTGACAAACATCAAAGTTTTTGATAACCATAAAAACCGATTTTGGCTTTTGCTCCCTGTCTGTTGTAGGCAGAAAATATTCCTCATAAAAGCCTGGAAATGGTTCGAGGCTTTCGAGTAAAAGTTCAGGATGTGGATGGTCCGAAGCAAGAGTTGCAAGCTTTTCTTTCTTTAACAAGTATCCCAATGATTGAATATTGTCTGCCATAGTAGTAAGATTGTTTTGTTAAAACCAAAGTGAAATTATTCGCATAGAACCTGGTCATCAGTATTTTACTGCCCGGCTATTCTATTATTTTGTTATCCGCTTTCCTGATAAACAAAAATATAGAATTTTTAAGATATAAACAAATTCCGGAGCAAAAAGCTGCTTTCGTGGCCTAAATCAGCCAGAAACCATTGAATTAACAAACCAGACAACTATTTTGTTAATTTTACCACGTCGCTAACGCTAAAGATAACTTATTTTGAAAAAACATATCCCTAACTTTATTACAACGCTGAACCTTTTCAGCGGATGCATAGGTATAATATTGGCCCTGCAATACCGAATTGATTACGCAGCATATTTCATTGCCATTGCTGCCCTGTTCGACTTTCTGGATGGTTTGGTGGCCAGGATCCTTCATGTTAAAAGTGAAATTGGAAAAGAACTTGACTCACTGGCTGATGTTGTTTCATTCGGTGTTTTACCCGGAATTATAATTTATCAACTTATGGCTAACAGCCCGAATACTCCGGCGGCAGGTTCATATATCAGTATCTTTTCCTTAATCGCCCTTATAATTCCGGTGCTATCTGCTGTACGATTAGCCAAATTTAACCTTGATACCCGCCAGACTACTTCATTTATCGGGCTGCCAGTACCTGCCAATGCGCTGTTTCTGGGTTCGTTGCCGCTGATCAAAATGCAGGCTGGTTTCAGCGACTCTCTCTCGTGGCTCACGGTATTTACTGACAATTACTATGTACTTGCTCTGTTGGCTATTGGAATGAGTTTGTTACTTGTATCGGAAATCCCATTGATTTCGCTGAAATTCAAAAACCTTAAATTTTCAGATAATAAACCTCAGTTTATCCTGGTACTGATTGCAGCAATTTCCTTCATTTTGATTACCTTTACAGCTATACCCCTCATAATCCTGACCTATATCTTACTCTCGTTGATATTTAAGCCTGCTGCTTAGAAAATCTCAATAACTCTACTACTTAAGTAACCAAAAAGAAGCAGCGAACTGATTAAGATCAGTTATTCTAATAGTTTGTTGAGGGGCTAAAAAGATCCGAAGTGCCTTGGTTTTGCTTAACATGGATTTAATGAAGCCTTCACGAGAATTAAATTGGCACTCTATGAAACTTAACTACTTATTCCCAATTACAGTTTTGCTTGCGGCAGTGATTCTTTTATTCATGGAATCATGTACCATATACCTTCCACAACCTGCCAGTATACCTTTGATGAATGAAAAGAATGAAGTCCAGTTGAATGGGGGATTTACATTTCTTGGCGGCGCTAACGGATCGGTAGCTTTTGCAGCAGGCGAACATGTAGCACTGCAGGCATACGGATCCGTTCACCCTGACCAGATCAACTATTTCCAGGGCTCAGTGGGTTATTTTACAAAGAATAAATCGGATCTCAATTTCGAAATCTATGCCGGATTAGGGGCAGGAGATGGGAGTGATTGGGGATTTGATAATGCCGAATTATACAACGGCGACTATCTGCTTTACTTTGCCCAGGCAAATATTGGACAAACAAACCTGGGTAGTGCCCATATCGATTATGGGTTCGGACTTAAGTCAGGACTTTTTGATGCTACAGTAGCCGACTATTCGATCTCAGATCCTATATATTATACAAACAACTCAGTGCTTATTGAACCACAGGCTTTTATTAGATTGGGCGGCGAAAAATTCAAGATTGGATTTCAGGTTAATGGATCAAGAATTTTTAACCTCTCCAGTAAAGAAGCAGCAATGTTTTATTATCCGGTAAACTTTAGTGTTAGTATGAACTTTCGTATTGCGCCTTCCCTGAGAAAAAAATAACTATCTACGCAATTCAAAATTGCTGCCAAGGTAAACTTTACGAACCTGCTCGTCGTTAGCAAGATCTTCTGCTGAGCCGGATTTAAGTACCGAACCTTCGAATAGCAGGTAAGCACGGTCAGTAATATTCAAGGTTTCGTGCACGTTGTGGTCGGTAATAAGAATACCGATATTTTTCTCCTTCAGTTTAACAACAATATTCTGAATATCTTCAACAGCAATAGGGTCGACACCGGCAAACGGTTCGTCCAATAATATGAATTTCGGATCGGTTGCCAGTGCGCGTGCAATCTCGGTACGGCGTCGCTCGCCCCCTGAAAGCTGAATACCCATATTCTTGCGAACATGATGCAGACCAAACTCATCCAGAAGTGACTCAAGTTTATCGGACTGTTCCTTTTTATTTAGTTTAGTAAATTCGAGTACAGCCCTGATGTTATCCTCAACAGTTAATTTGCGGAAAACGGAAGCTTCCTGCGCCAGGTAGCCGATTCCAATCTGTGCACGTCTGAAAACAGGTTCATTAGTTATATCGCGGTCATCCAGGAATACTTTTCCCTGCAGCGGTCGTATAAGTCCAACAATTATGTAAAATGAAGTGGTTTTACCAGCACCGTTTGGGCCAAGAAGCCCTACAATTTCACCTTGCTCAACCTGAATTGAAACATGGTTTACAACAGTCCGCTGGCGGTATTTTTTAACTAGATCTTCAGTTCGTAATATCATATTGATACATTCACGCGGTAAAGGTAGTAAAATATTTGGTTGAAGGATTTGCGCTCGCGGGTTAACAGTTTTCAAAGTCTGGCTTCGAGGACCTCTTTGCCTGATTCATAATTAGCCATCAGCACTTTTACAAATGAATGCTAATATACCAAAATGAGATTTAAAAATCGAAATTCATTGAAACCATAACGCCAAAAGGTTTGATATCAGGATGATCATTATAAAACAACCTCCATACGGCATCAACCCGGATAAAACGAAAAATATTCTCAATGCCTGCACTTGCTTCCATATATGGCTTGCTGATAAAATAGCTGCCTTCCGGCAATTGATTATATAACTGATTTTTATACGAAGTATGCCCTACAGCGCCTTTTACTGACAGCACCTCACGCCATTTCAGTTTACGGATGGCTGGTATATGATTCAGGAAAAATCCTTGCATATGGTAAACAACATTATAAGTAACATATTCATCGCTGATAAACTCGTAATAATTCATCAGGTTGAATGCATAGTCATCATGATAGAAAGTTTCGTTTCCTCCATAAATATTCAGCAGCGGGAAAGGAAGTGTACCCCATATTTTTCCTGCTTCAACTGTGTACCGCAGCCAGCCTGCCGAGAGGAAACTGAACCATTGTGAGGTATTAAAGCTCAAACGGTGATACTCATATTGCCCGTCGAATAACCCTTTTACACCATAGGCATATTTCACATTAAAAACAGGGTAAGGAGAACTGACAACGATCCGTTCAAACTCACCGGCCAGAACTTTTTCGCGATAGCCATAATGCATATCGAGAGCTAATTCAGTTGTGGTTATCTGGGTAGTCGGAACATAATCGTGAGATACAGGATCATACAGATTTATTCCTGTTCCTCCAATTGTAAAGATACGGCGGTTTGTAACCGTAAAAGTATTTGATAAGCCTGTAAACCATTCGTGTTTATATGCTCCTTTGTATTCCGAAACCATCGAAAGTTTATCCTGTGGATTGCGCCGAAAAAGAGAGTTCAGAATAAAATCCGACCGGAATGCACCTTCAGCCATACCCAATTGCTCCACATCATATTTATAGGAACCGGTAAGTACACGGTCCGGTAATTTACCCAGCATATACATAAAACCGGCATGGTATTTAAATTTCTGATCTCGGGTACCATATGCCAGGTAACCATCAAGCATCAGGCGGGTAGAGAAATCGTTGCTGGTGCGCCCGCCGATCCTGAAACGGTTACCTTCCTGTTGGTTAAAACTATACGTTGAAGCATAAGGGCCCCATTCAAACTTACCTTTAACATAATAACCTGTCGCTACCATCTTAATAATGTCGAGATAGGTCCTGAAGAGTGGCATTTGTTTTAATGTATCACTCAACCTGTACACCGATGCTTCCCGATGTGATAATTCTTCGGGCCTTGATTTTGTCCAGAATTCGTCACTCTTACGGTTTGCGTCATCAAGTACTATTATATTATTCGGCATCGAATATATTTTCTCGTCGCGTACCGGCGAAAAATCATATTTTGAATACAACACAGTTCGTGTACCGAAAAACCCCATTGTAATCTTAGCATCCTCCACCACATTAAAATCGGCAATAGTTTGTTCGCGGGTAAGCATCCATTGTCCGTTCGGTGCAATTTCAAATTCCTGCGAAATAGTCATATCATTAATAAAATTGATATTGACATCGCCCACCATACGCATTTCCAGTTTTTTAAGGGCGAAAGATGTATCGTGTACCCAAAAATTGCCTGTAAATGCAAATTCCTGCTTTCGCCTTGGCTTAAACATTACATTATAGCACCATTTATCGCCTAAAAATGTTGAATCAACAAGGTAGTATTTGTAATAAATCAGTCCGAAATTCGAAATGGGGCTCACAAAATTTTTCTGAAACAGGCTGATAAAATTGTCATATACTTTAACATCCTGAGCCATATTGCCAACAAACTGCGACATACTTGAGTTGTCGACACCTGAAATCTGCGAAGCTCTTATTATCTCTTTCCTTTCACGTGGTGACTTACGGTAATATAAATCCGAAAAAGTCTCTGATATCATTACCGGAAGATAAACTTTCCCATTCACAATACTGGTATCCATTTGTTCGAATACAAACTTAAATGGCTCCAGTATCCTCCTGTTGCGAAACTTATCATTCAGGTTGTTTACATCAAACTGCATTTTGGTATATGCCTCGCATTGAAATGATTCAACTTTATCAGGATCATTCTGTGGTTTGTTATCAATAATTTTTCGAAGCAAAACTTCTGCCGGATTTTCGCCGGGTCTTATAACAACTCCTGTCAGCTCATAGCGTTCAGGATCCATTTGAATATCTACAGTTTGAAAACGATTGCGTTGTATAGGAAGATATACTGTGGTATATCCAATATAAGATGCTACAAGTGTGTCGGTACCTTTTCGTGATTCGAGCGAAAAACGGCCATCAAAACCAGTGGTAGAGCCAATCTGGGTATTTTTAAAATATACACTCACAAATGGGAGGGTATCTCCGGTTTGTGCATCCCGAACAATTCCCATTATTTTGGTAACCTCCTGAGCATTGCAATACATGGATGAGCCTGTTGACAAAAAGAGCAACAGGCTTATAAAAGGAAATACAAGTTTCTTAAGTATAGTTTTACTCATAATTTAAAAGGTTGATCAAAACACATGCCATCATCATAAGCAGTGAAGCTCAATACAAGTCTGGCTTTTCGGCTTAAAACCCTGACATAAAACAATTTGGTTATTGTTTTTGTTCCTGATCGTCATTCAAACCGGCTTTGATTAATCCGGTAACAGTTACAAACCGGACAGATTGCCATGTTTCATTGTCATACATGCAAATCGTCCCAAAACTCTACGGCCCGGCGCATATGAGGAACAACAATGGTGCCACCTACAAGAGTCGCGATTCCTAGCACTTCAAAGAGTTCTTCCTCCGAAACACTATTTTCCTTGCATTTAATCAAATGGTATTTGATACAATCGTCGCAACGCAAAACCAACGAAGCAACCAATCCCATTAATTCTTTGGTTTTAACAGGCAATGCACCTTCTGTATAAGCGTTGGTATCAACGTTAAAAATGCGTTTCACTACTTTGTTGTCAACAGAAAGAATGCGATCATTCATCTTAGCCCGATAATCATTAAACTGATCGACTTTTTCGCCCATATTTATTGAATGTGTTTCATTATTAATTTATTAAATCTCCTAATGTAATATTTTCAGGACTTTTTCTTTTGGATTGCAATCCCATAAGGGATTACTGATTATTCTATTTCAGATTTACAGGACCATTATCCCCAAAAATTTCCAAATTACAGGTCGGTAAAATTCGCTACTACTCTATTATTAGTTCCACCAAACAAAACCCATTCGAGAAAAGAATTTCCAGTAGAATGATTTGCGTTACTTTGACATTATTTTCACCAGATATTGACCATATTTATTGTTTGGCACTAAAATGCAAAGATAACAAGAAAAGCGGTAACCATGCTTAACGGCACGATGTGGGTATAAGCCCAGGTATAAGTTTGCTGGAAGGAATACGCAAATAACAATAATACATATTCTCAAAATTAACCAGTTACACTAATTTTATACCCGAATCCTTTATCCAATCAGGGATGTATAATTAAGGTACAGATTAATAAACTTATAATGTTGATTGTTTTGAATTTAATTCTACTTTTGCACGCTTTTTGAGTCGACTACATACAAAGTTGATAACTGCCATTTGAATCCTGGTTTAACGTATAAAAATTCCGGATCAGGTTATACAATATGCTGATTAGTATTTTTTTACTAATTAACAATCTATTAATTATAGATTAACAAACTGTATATAAGACTGTTAAGCTTGTATGCTTAAAAAAAAAACACATTTGATATTTTTTTTTTAAGATAAACGGTAAAGTTGTATTAACTTTACCTTAAACAAGGGCAATCAGCAATAATCTGACACACTGTCAGTAAAATTAAGTAATGGTTACCATACAGAAGTAATCATGAATTGCGAAAGCCAAAAAACAAACTGCAGGTTGTAATAGTTCAAAATATTACAGTCAATTAATACTTGGCTTTTTAAACTAGTGACTAAATAGTAAAGAAATAAGCATCAAATACTGGTGCGAACAATAGAATAATGCTCGTGGAATGAAAAAGAATGAAGAATTCAAAGATTATCCTTTGCAGACCATTCTCAAAAAAATATTCGGTTTTGAGAATTTTAAAGGGAACCAGGAACCTATAATACGTAATTTACTTGCCGGCAACGATACGTTTGTAATTATGCCAACCGGCGGTGGAAAGTCAATGTGCTACCAGCTGCCGGCTATGATTCTGCCTGGGACAGCAATAGTTATATCTCCGCTTATTTCGCTGATGAAGAACCAGGTTGATGCTATGCGGCAATTTGGCGCTGATATTGGCATAGCCCATGTGCTGAATTCGTCACTTTCGAAGAATGAGATAACCCAGGTGAAAAGCGATTTAACCAACGGAGTAACAAAACTGTTGTATGTTGCACCTGAATCACTCACCAAAGAAGAGAATATTGCATTTTTCAGAGACATCAAGATATCTTTTTACGCCATTGATGAAGCACATTGCATTTCAGAATGGGGGCATGATTTCAGACCTGAATACCGCAGACTTCGCCCGATCATTGACTCGATAGGACAGGATGTTCCTGTTCTGGCTTTAACAGCTACTGCAACGCCAAAAGTTCAGCAGGATATATTAAAAAGTCTTGGCATGCAGGAAGCTGCACTTTATAAATCATCGTTCAACCGTTCAAATCTTTACTATGAAGTAAAGCAGAAAAATGACGATGTAAATAAAGATGTTATCCGGTTTATAAAAATGCATACCGGCAAATCAGGAATTATTTATTGCCTGAGTCGCCGTCAGGTGGAAGAACTCGCCGAAACATTGGTTGTAAACGGTATCAAAGCGTTGCCTTACCATGCTGGTTTGGATTCAGCTGTGCGAGTGGAAAATCAGGATAAATTCCTGATGGAAGAATCTGATGTAATAGTTGCCACTATTGCTTTCGGGATGGGAATTGATAAACCTGACGTTCGTTTTGTAATTCACTATGACATGCCAAAAAGCCTGGAAGGATATTACCAGGAAACAGGGCGTTCAGGCCGTGATGACGGAGAAGGTATTTGCCTGGCATTTTACGCTTATGAGGATATTGAAAAACTTGAAAAATTCAGCAAGAACAAAGGCGTTGCCGAACAGGAAATAGCCAATCAACTGTTGATGGAAGTAGTATCCTTTGCTGAATCAGCTATGTGCCGGCGCAAGCAGTTGTTGCATTATTTCGGCGAAGTATACGCTGAAGATAATTGCGGAAACTGTGATAACTGCCTGCATCCCAAAACGTTGATCGATGGACGCGAGTATGTTGATCTTGCATTGGAAGCGGTATTAGCTACCAAGCAGTTGTGCAAAGCGAAGCACATTGTTAACATTATGATTGGTAAGATGTCATCCAATATCAAGTCTTATAAACACAATGAGCTTGACATTTTCGGTAAGGGCATGGAAGAAAGCGAGCGTTTCTGGGATGGCGTTTTACGCCAGATGCTTATAGAAAGGCTTGTTATAAAAGACATTGAAAATTACGGTATATTAAAGATTACCCCTGAAGGGCAAAAGTTTCTGAAAAAACCTTATGCTGTGATGGTAGCCAAAGATACTGATCCCGAAGAAGGAGATGATGAAGAAATGATGGCTGGTGGTGGTGCCCGTACCAGTACCACTGACAAAACATTGTTCTCCCTGTTAAAGGATTTACGTAAAGAAATTGCACGTAAAGAAAGCCTGCCTCCATTTGTCATTTTCCAGGATCCATCGCTCGAAGATATGGCGATACAGTATCCTATCAGTATGGATGAACTGCAGCGCATTACCGGTGTTGGTGCAGGCAAGGCACAGAAGTATGGAAAACCATTCCTCGAATTGATTTCATCTTACGTAGAAGAAAATGAAATTATCCGGCCGATGGATATGGTTGTTAAATCGGTAGTTAACAAGTCGGGGCTTAAAGTGTATATCATTACAAATATTGACCGTAAAATTTCACTCGAAGACATTGCCGTTGCTAAAAACCTTACAGCCGACGAGCTGCTTACCGAGATTGAAAGCATTGTTGATTCAGGCACCAAAATTGACCTGACTTATTACCTGAAAGAAACTATTGATCCTTATCACCAGGAAGAAATCATAGAGTATTTCATGGAAGCTGAAACCGATTCAGTAGAAAGTGCACTGAGAGATTTAGGCGAAAATGAATTTACAGAAGAAGAGATCAGGTTGGTGCGGATTAAATACATCTCGGAAGTTGGCAATTAACCAGCTGACAAATTAGTGTTTTTCATACCTTCGCAACCTGATTCGTAAATCATGAATCAGGTTGTTTTATCATAAACCCGATATTTAAAAAAAATGACAGAAGAACTAAACAACAACACTGAGAACATCTCAACCCCTGAACCTGCGGCAACTTCGCACGAAACCACCGTTCCTGCATCCGATCCTGTTGAACCAAGCGGCACTAAAATTAATCCTTTATTACTGGCATTAAACATTGTAATGCTGATTGGAATATTAGTGTTGTTTATACTCCATTTTACCGGATCAGGTAGTAAAAGCAGTGCATTTGGAGCATTAGAGAAAGCTAACACTGGAGCCATTTCTGTAGCCTTTGTTAACAACGACAGTATTTTAAGCAATTATGATCTGGTTAAAAAAATGCGTGCCGATCTTGAAGCTAAAGGAAAACGACTCGAAGGAGAAGTTGCTGCAAAACAGCAGGCATTTGAAAAAGATGCAGCATATTTCCAGGAACAAGTAAAAAAGAAAGCAATCAGCGACCAGAGTGCACAGGAAATTTACGGTCAGTTGCAGCAGAATCAGCAAGCCATTTATCAACTCCGCGACCGTTATGCTGCCGAACTGCAACAAAGCGAAATGGATATGAATGTTGCGCTGATCGATTCAGTAATGAATTTCCTTAAACGTTATAACGATAAGTATAAATTCGATTATATTCTTGGATTTACAAAAGGTGGTAACATATTGTATGCCAACGACACACTTGATGTAACCAAAGATGTTATAAAAGAACTTAACATAGCATACCAGGAAAAACACGGTGGAAAATAGGACCATCTGTTTTACCTTTATTTTCAAACATAAAGCCCCTGATAAGGCTTTTATTTCTGCGCAACATCAATTATGAGTAAATGGGCTTTTATTTTTTTTATTGCTGTGCTGAGTGCATCATGCAATAGCCTGTTAAGTTCCAAACCTTCGGATACGCTCACCGAGCAGCAAATGATTGATGTGCTGGTAGATATACACCTCACTGAGGCAGCATTGAAAATTGCAGATGAAACAGCAACCCGGTTAAATGACACCACACAACTTCGAATGCGGTTTGCCCAGGTATTTATTAAACACGACATAAATCCGGATGATTTCAATACCAGTCTTACTTATTACCTTGAACACATCGAAGAGATAGACAAAATATATGTTGAAGTGATCAACCGGTTAACAGAAATTGAAGCAAAGTTGCAACCAAAACCCGCACCAAATATTGCTAAGGCCAGAAACATTCACAAGGCTGCTCTCAGTAAGAATTTCTGGTACCGGATAACTAATAAAATTGAAGAGCCTAAAGAGATTTTCTATTTTGGTCCGATGCAATATCCTATTGAAAGGAAGGTGAATATTCCTGAAGCATTAAACTATAACTAACTATAAAAAAAGAAAGCCCTGTATCAATTCAGGGCTTTCTCTTTTTATAGGAAATCAGAATATTGGTCAACCGGGTCCGGCTTCATGTTTCTGTGCCAAAAGAGTCGCAATCCTTAATTTTCAACGGCAGTAACCGTAACCAAAAATCCGGCTACTGAAGGGCTGCTGTTGCAGTATAAGTTTGCTCATCCCCTCCGATTATTGTGGTATATGTCCAGGTCATTGCAGTTTTGGAAATATTGGAAAAACTTCCTGCTCCTTCTATCATCCAGTTATTGCTCATTTTCTGGGAAGATACAATTACCTGGCCGGAAGTTACTGTGCCTTTAACAGTAATATCCTGTGAACCGGGATTCCCCAAATTACCGATAATAACCTGGCTGCTGTTCATTGGGTCGAGAGATATTGTTATAATATAACTCTGACTCAAAGTGCTTTTAAAGCTTTCGTTAAGTAACCATTCTCCCACATATGGATCACGATCATCTCCTGTTGTGTTTTCGTCAACCGGCTCGCAACCTGAGTATAGGATGCTTACCAAAGCTGAAATAAGGAGAAAGGACAGGAATGTTGTTTTTAAGGATTTCATAAACATCAGAATTAAAAAAATTAGGCTAAACTATTATTTTACAAGGTTAAAACGAGTCGCAAAAAACTAAAATTGCTTCCATTGTGATAAGAACCATGATATTTCTACCATTCAAAACTTAATTTACTAAAAAGTTTGTAAACAAGAATTGTACCACCAGGCAAAAAAAGGCAAGACAGATTATTGATTGGCTTTGCAAATTTATAACACACTTATCTTTTAACGGATTTAAAAATGTCTTATGCTGAAAGTTCCGCCAGTATGCCGTCGGCCAGCCTGCTGGCGCCAATGCGGAATAAACTGTTATTCAGCCAGCTATCACCAACAAAGTGCTTCACCAGTAAATAATACAGCAGCGCCTGATCGGGAGTTGATATGCCACCGGCAGCTTTAACACCTATTTTGATCCCGGTTTCATTATAGTGAGTGCTGATCACTTTTAGCATTTCGGCTACTGCTTCGGGGGTTGCAGCAGGCTGAATTTTCCCCGTAGATGTTTTAATGAAATCAGCACCTCCGATAATTGCCAATTCCGAAGCGAGTTTTATATTTGAAGCAGTTACCAGTTCGCCTGTTTCAAGAATCACTTTGAGATGTACTTTACCGCAAGCCTGTTTCATAGCGGCAACTTCTTCAATGATCATCTGGTGCTCCCCGGACAGGAAAGTGCCACGCGAAATTACCATATCTACTTCATCAGCACCTTCGTCCACCACATACTTGCACTCATTTACACGAAGGTGAAGAGGCAATTGTCCGGATGGGAATGCACCGGCTACCGATGCTACATTTACTCCACTTCCTGATAAAAGCTGTTTAGCCAATTTCACAAACGGAGGATAAACGCAAACAGCAGCCGGCAATGGCAGGTTGTAATCGCCAAAACTGAGCGCTTTAGTGCATAAAACCCGTATTCGTTCATTATTATCAGTGCCTTCCAGTGTAGTAAGATCCAAAAGACTAATTACATGTTTCAGAATTTCATTACGGCCCGGCAATTCAGCAATTTGGGACTGAAGTGTATTTAAAAGTGTGTTCATAGACTTAAATCGGATATTTAATTGAGTGAAACATGGTTAATTTATTTTGATATTCCAATAAACAGGAGTTTTATATGTGGTTTCAGAATCAACAAACGCAAATCAGCAACGCTGTAGTATGTTGTTTACCAGATTGAGCACAAAATTACATTAATAGTGAGATATGTGGCGAAAGAATATTCATTAAACGGATTATAAGTTTGATTGTATAACAGGTGATTTTATTCCCTAAGTCAACTGTTTGAATTTCATTCCGAAATAATAAAAAAAAATCTTGAAAGAATATTGAAAATTCTCTATTACAAATTGACAACATTGCTATTAACTTATACACACTGCGACTCGTACTGATTGATTTCTACTACAACTATCTGATTATAATTTATTTACACTCAATGAGGACACTATGAAACTAGCTCTACTCAACTTGCTGAGGGCGGTTATGTCAATAAGACATTTCCTGCCTGTTTTCTTGTTTATACTTGTAAGTCTTAATACTAAGGCACAATGTCCTCCTACTTTGACTGCTGTTTCTTCTAATGGCAGTCAGACCGTTACTCCAACCTCAGCCAGCATATGTTCGGGCGATTCAATAAAGATGGACTGTTCACCTTCAACCGGCACTACATGGCAATGGTATAAGAATGGAATACTTATTCCAGGCGCAACAAAAAGCACCTATTATGGCATGGATGCAGCCCAATATACTGTTAGAGTGGGTACATGTCCATCTGCATCACTTCCTAAAAATGTTATAATTAAACCTCTTCCTGTTTTATGGATTACTCCTACTGCCACCGAATTATGTGATGGCCAGGAGGTTACACTTTTTGTTACTGCCGGAGCCAATGTAGGCTGGGCATGGATTGCGCCTAATCCTTCTACAATATACTTAACACAAACCAATCCTGTTACACCAAATATAACTACCACTACAACATTCCAGATAGTTGGAGGAGATCAACTTACAGGATGTGCCAAAACCGATGCTGTAACCGTAGTTGTTTACCCTATTCTGACTCCGGGCGCTGTTCAGTCGGATGCACAGATATGCCCTGGCGAGACACCTCCACCAATTACCTCAACACCGGCTACAGGCAGCAACGGAATTTATCACTACCAATGGCAGAGCAGTACAACGAGTGCTACAACAGGATTTACCAATATCCCAGGAGCAAATTCTCTGACCTATCAGCCCGGACCAACGGCACAAACTACGTGGTACCGACTGGTAACCACATCAGCACCTTGCGAACCCGTGAACTCAAATGCAGTTGTTGTACAGGTAAACCCTATTCCTGTTACCAACAATTCCGTAAGGACAATATGTTCAGGGAATAATGTCAACTTTCATCCTACAAGCAATATCGGAGGTACCACTTTTACATGGACAGCATCAGTAACATCAGGAACTGTATTAGGTGTTACTGCCACAGGAAATGGAAATATCAATAATACGCTGTCGTTACCAGCCGGATCAGTAACAGCTGGACAGGTAACTTATGTAATAACTCCTATTGGACCGGCCCCTTCAAGTTGCCCTGGCACTCCGAAAAATCTGGTAGTAACCGTAAGTCCTATACCACTGATAACCAATTCGCCTCTTTCGCAGGACATCTGCGCAGGAACATTCACCACTCCGGTTATCTTACAGTCGAATTTAGCGAATACAACATTTACCTGGACAGCAACTGCTACACCGGGAATAAGCGGATACCTGGCTTCCGGTTCCGGGAATTTATTAGCAAGGCAGATTTTCAGTTCATTGCTTGTCGCCGGCCAGATCAGATATACAATCACGCCTCACGGTCCGCCTCCTTCCGGTTGCGGTGGCCCATCAGTTATATATATTGTTAATGTCAATCCTTCACCCAGTGTTACCAATGATCCTATGCAGCAAACCATATGCACAGGCGATAAAACAACAGCTGTAACGTTGACTTCAAACGTACCCTCAACATCATTTACCTGGACTGCATCAGCAGTACCGGCAAGTATTTCGGGTTACCAGGCAAGCGGAACAAGTACTCTTCCTGTTCAAACGATAACAAATCCTTCGAATATTTCAGGGGAGGTTACCTATCATATTGTTCCCAGCGGAAGCTTAAACGGATGCGTAGGAGTTCCCAGCGATTATGTAGTAACTGTTAATCCTGAACCTGTTGCATCTGCAACACCTGCTGTTTTAACCATCTGTTCGGGGGAAACAACACATATCGCTCTTTCGTCAACTGTTGCTGGAACAACCTTTGACTGGACTGCCAAGTCGCCATTTGCAATATCCGGATTCAGCGATGGGACAGGATCGAATATTGAGCAAACTCTTTCAAATATTTCAAATGCGCCTCATGATGTCACTTATACGGTTACTCCGTCGGTTAACGGATGTGTTGGGGATGAGATAAAAGTTGTTGTTACTGTTAATCCAGCTATGGAATTAACAGTTGTTCCCGCGGCTCCATTCACATGCTCAGGCAGCCCTATTGATATAACCCTTATTGGCAACATCCCTGGAATTTCATTTACCTGGACATCAACTCCGGTAGGTAATGTTACAGGATACACTGATGGCGTTGGATCTACCGTTTCACAGACTCTGATTAATCATGACAATGTACCACGAACCGTGATTTATTCAGTTATGATGTCGTATTTGGGTTGTGTTGACGGCCCTAACACTTTTTTAGTAACCGTATATCCTGAACCGAAAATTACAAATAATCCACTCAAAACAACCCTCTGTTCAGGATCAAATTTCAACCTGGCCCTGACTTCGGATGTATCAGGAACAACATACACCTGGACTGCCAATGGTACTCCGGGAATTTCGGGGTTTTCAGGAGGCAGCGGCAGCACGATAAATCAAATAATTCACAATAGCTCTAACGCTCCGGGAACCGTAGTTTATTCCTTAACTCCATCAGCAAACGGTTGTCCCGGAGCACCTGTGGACTTTGTACTGACCGTAAATCCAATTCCAGATGTAAATCCTGACATGGCCAGCCAATCCATTTGCAGTGGCACTTCTACTTCACAGGTAAATTTCTCTTCATTAGTAGCCGGAACAACATATACATGGCTGGCGTCTCCATCGGGACCCGGAATTTCGGGCTACACAGCATCGGGATCTGATTTTATACACCCACAGGTAATTAACAGTACACTAACAGTTCAGGGAACAGTAACCTATAGTGTTATACCTTCTTTCGAAGGATGCATCGGACCGGGAGCAAATCATGTGGTAACCGTTAATCCACTCCCCATGGTGACTAATTCACCAATGTCGCAGGTAATTTGTACGGGAACAGCTTCAGCCAATGTTAACCTGCTTTCGGATGTAGCAGGCACAAGTTTTACTTGGATTGCTACGCCATCGTCGGCCGAAATTACAGGTTTCCAGTCAAGCGGAGGGAACACTATACCGCCACAAACTATTTTCAACAGCGGTACAACTCCAGGAACAGTAACTTATCAGATTATCCCAACTTCAAAGTTTGGCCCTGATTGCCCCGGCATTCCAGCCACTTACACAATTACTGTTAATCCTTTGCCAGCAATAACCAGCAGCCTGAGTGCAGTATTATGCAGTGGGCAATCGTTTAATTATTCAATCAGTGCCAACATTCCGGGAACCACATTCAAATGGACAAGGGCAGCTGTTTCAGGTATAAGTAATCCGGCAGCTTCAGGTTCTTCTGCTTCCATTATTGAATCTCTCGTTAACACGACCATTTTTGATATTGATGTACAGTACATACTCACCCCTTATGGTCAGGCTCCAACCTTCTGTCCGGGAAATCCTGAATCACTTATTGTAAAAGTACGCGCATTACCACAGGTAAATGCTGGAATAGATCTGACCATTCCATATGGGACCTATACATCCCTGAGCGGAGTAGCCAACGGCGGCACCGGGGCTTTATCCTATACATGGACACCTAATTCCTACATTGGTTCAGGTGCAAACACACAAACACCCCAGACAATTAACCTTGTTATTACCCGCTCTTATACATTATCAGTTACTGATGCGGCAGGATGTTCATCGAATGATCAAATGACTGTTTTTGTTGTTGGAAGCCCACTTGCAGTTGCTCCAACAGCTACTCCTTCAATTGTTTGTATTGGCGGAACATCTGTTCTAAATGCTAATGCCAGTGGCGGATCCGGCACTTATACCTACTCATGGACCTCGGTTCCGGCAGGATTTACTTCTAATGCTGACAGTCCCAGTGTAACACCATTGGTAAATACCATGTATATGGTAACTGTAAATGACGGTTTTAATTCAGTATCAGGTTCAGTTTCTGTTTCAGTAAATCCATTGCCTGTTAAGCATGTATTAACAGGAGGTGGAAGCTATTGTATCGGTGGATCCGGAGTTGTGGTAGGATTAGCCGGATCACAATCAGGAGTAACTTATCAGTTGTATAACAACGGAAATCCTATTGGCACACCCATACTTGGAAACGGGGCTCCAATGAGCTTTGGCAACCAAACCGCCTCCGGCTCATACACTGTTATGGCTACCCGTATTTCAACAGGATGTTCCGATGATATGGGAAGCAGTGTCTCTGTTTCAATAAATCCATTACCCTTAGCAAATGCAGGCCTTGACCAGACTATCTTTTACGGAACAAATACAACTTTATCAGGAATATCTTCAGTAGGATCGGGAGTAATAAATTATAGCTGGTCACCCTCAACATTCATTGCTTCAGGTGCAAATACTGTTTCTCCTGCTACCACAAACCTTTACTCAAGTATTACATTTACGCTTGATATTACCGATGGAAATGGATGTACAGCATCAGACCAGGTAGCCGTATCACTGAGCGGCAGTGCAATCAGTATAATAGCTGTATCCGGACCAGATGAAATATGCGCCGATTCATCTCACGCGCAATTAACCGCTGTTGTAACCGGAGGAACCGGAATTTACGCATATTCCTGGACCAGGGACCCTTATAGTCTCGATCCCTGGGATTCAACACTTCAGAGTCCTGTAGTATCGCCTGATGTAACTACTACATATACCGTTACAGCTACCGATGGTTTTAATTCCGCAGTTGCTTCAGCTAACATTCTTGTGAATCCAATGCCTTTAGAATACAGCGTTACAGGCGGGGGCCCATATTGCTTTGCAGGTAGCGGAGCAAGCATTGGCCTCAGTGGTTCTGAGCCATTTACCAACTATCAGTTATACAGAGGTGGTGTTCCTGACGGACCTCCGGTAACCGGAAACGGCTCACCAATCAGTTTCGGTAACCGCACAGCATCTTTCACATATACTGTTCTGGCAACCAAAAACATTACCGGTTGCGCCAAGTTAATGAATGGAAGTTCTACCATTTCCATCGTTGCTCCTCCATCCTCATACCTGGTAACAGGCGGTGGTTCATATCCTTTTGGAGGACCAGGAAGAGAAATCGGACTTTTAAACGGAGATAACGGTGTTAGCTACCAGCTTTATTACAATAATACACCGATAGGCACTCCTGTATTGGGCACTGGCAATTCTATTAATTTCGGATATCAGACCCAGGCCGGAACTTATACCGTGGTCGGAACTGATGTAGTAACAGGCTGTACCGCCGATATGCAGGGAAGTGTTGACATTATTATA
>JAIFMH010000129.1 GCA_020048595.1 Bacteroidota bacterium
GCTGAATTTCGGAGCTGATGCTACACCGGGAACGCTTTCGGTTAATGGAATCAATAATTCCTGCGGCAATGGGCCAACTCATTCCGTTGATATCATTTTTGAACCTTTGCCGGAGGTTGCCTTACCCACATTTCCTGAAATGTGTTATACCGCTCCCGGCTTTAAGTTAACCGGAGGTCAACCCGAAGGTGGCACTTATTATGTTGATGGCATAAAGGCTGATTCCCTGTTTCCCTACAAAGAACCGGAAGGACTTCATACTATTGTTTATGCGTACACAGCTCCGGCGGGCTGTTCAAACTCCGATACAACCGGAATTCTTTTACGTACCGGAGCCGATTGCCAGGGAAATGTATATTTCCCAAATGCCTTTACACCTGGTAATGATGCAGTGAATAACACTTTCAGGCCTGTGGTGTATTCCATTTCCTCGTTTACAATGTATGTTTTCGACCGCTGGGGGCAACTCATCTATTCAACTGACAATGCAGACACAGGATGGGATGGAAATTATAAAGGGGAAGCATGCCCTGCAGGAACATATTCCTATTCCGTTACATATGGCCCTTCACTCCGCTCGGATGATAAAAAAACCAGGAGAGGAACATTTGTATTGATTCGGTGATAAATTCATCCTGAAGTTTATACAGACCCTCTTGCTTTTAACTCAAGGTATTTATTGATGACACTTACCGTGAGATTTCCCGGCGTAGTCAATATAGTATGAATTCCATACTGTTCGAGTTCACGAACAAGGAGGCGTTTATCAAGTCTGAATTTTTCGGCAATCGTTTTTATATAAATATCTTGGAGCGTTTTCGGGCTTGATTCAAGCAGCGAATTTATCTCCGTATTTTCGAAAATCACTACCACAAGCAAATGCTGCGCGGCCATTTTGCGTAAAAAAAACAACTGGCGTTTCAGCCCTTCAATGGTTTCGAAATTGGTAAACAATATCAGCAGACTCCGCTGTGTAATTTTAAGTTTAGCCGTTGCATACAGCATTTCATAATCACTTTCTTTATAGAAGGTTTTCTGGTTATAAAGCACTTCCATAATTTTATTCATTTGTGTCGGCCGGCGTTCAGCCGGAACCACATTGCTGATCTTATCCGAAAATGTTATCAGTCCTGCTTTGTCACCTTTAATCATAGCCGTATTCAGCAAAACCAGCGATGCATTAATAGCATAATCCAGCAGGCTCATCCCTTCGAACGGCATTTTCATCACCCGGCCTTTGTCAATCAGGCAGTATACCTGTTGCGAACGTTCGTCCTGGTAATTATTCACCATAAAATCGCCCCGGCGGGCTGTGGCCGGCCAGTTCACTTTGCGCGGATCATCGCCCTGAACATACGGCCTGATATGCTCAAATTCGCTGCTCGTGCCTATCTTTCGTATTTTCTTGATTCCAATCTCAGTAAGACGGTTCGAAACTGCCATCAGTTCGAACCTCCGCATTTGCAAAAAGGAAGGATACACCGGCACTGATTGATTTTTACAGGTCCTGAATCTCCTGAAAACGAGGCCAAGTGACCCTGTGGCAAGAGTGTTTACATAGCCAAAAATATATTCGCCACGCTTTAAAGGCTTCAGCAAATAATTCAATTGTTTCGATTCGTTGCGTGACAGTGACAGGTCGAATCCGCCATCGCGGATCTGGAACTGAACCGGGTAATCTTCGTAGATTTTAAGTTTAACAGGGAAATTATACCTGTTTTCGAGCAAAATCTGAACCGGGTTATTGTTGCCGTTCGAGAATTTTTCGGGCAATATCCGTACGGCAGTAATTCCTTTTGTGGCAAAAAGCATAACAATTTCAAGAATGGCACTTACTGCCAGTACAAGTACCCCGACAATTGCCACAGGAATAAGCCATGGCAGCAGAAGGGCGAATATGAACATCAGCACACATCCCCAGAAAAGGTAAAAAAAACGTCGTGTCAGAAACAGGTTAATCACTAGCGTGGAACTTCTATTTTTCGTAAAATCTGTCTTATTACCTCATCATTGGTAAGCCCTTCCATCTCCTTTTCAGGGGAAAGAATAATACGGTGGCGCAACACAGGAAATGCAAGCTCCTGGATATCTTCGGGAACGATAAAGTCCTTGCCCCGCAAAGCAGCCAATGCTTTGGAAGCATGCATCAGCGCAAGGCTTGCCCTTGGCGATGCTCCCAGGTATAAAAACGGATGGTTCCGGGTAGCCGCTACAATACTTACGATATATTCTTTCAGCCTGGGTTCAACATGTACTTCTCCTGCCAGTTTCCGGAATGTTGATATTTCTTCAGGGCTTAGAACTGCCTGAACAGAATCAAGCTGATTTATGGCTCCCTGGCTTTGGCTGTGTAATTCAAGAATCTGCAACTCTTCCGCCTGTGAAGGATACGTGATATCAATTTTAAACATAAACCGGTCGAGCTGTGCTTCAGGCAGCCGGTATGTGCCTTCGTGATCAACCGGATTTTGAGTGGCAAGGATAATAAACGGGAATTCAAGCAGATAAGTATTCCCGTCGTAGCTGATCTGGCGCTCTTCCATTACTTCGAACAATGCCGATTGTGTTTTTGCCGGTGCGCGGTTTATTTCGTCAATCAGCACGATATTTGAAAAAACAGGCCCTTTCCTGAATACAAAATTTCCTGATGCCGGGTGAAATATCGAAGTGCCTATAACATCCGAGGGCATCAGGTCAGGAGTAAACTGTATCCGCGAATAGCTGGTTGCTATGGTACGTGCAAGTAGTTTTGCCGTAAGCGTTTTTGCAATTCCAGGCACTCCTTCAATCAGCACATGGCCATCTGCCAGTATTGCAGTAAGCAGGAGTTCTGCCATGGCTGTCTGCCCTACCAGGCATTTCGCCATCTCGGCTTTCAGTGTCTCAACCTTTTGGTTCAGATTGGTAAAATCGAGGCGTGGATTAAATTCTATTTTATCTTCATTTGACATGGTACTCACGTTTTAAGCCTGGTTTTAATAACAAAGGATTCTATGGATTTATTCAGTTCGATCAGTTCTTCGGGAGTTACTATTTTGGTGTACCGTATTTTATTTACAACATTCACAAGATTCATGGTTTCAGCCGGATCGTATCCTGATTTTTCTGAAAGCACTGCAGCAAATTCGTTATCGGTTTTTTGCGTGGGCAGGTGATAATGTAAGCGGATGCGTTCAAGGAAATAAGCTACACGTTTATGTGCAATATCGCTGTAGTCACGCTGCTCAAAATATAGCAAACCAACAGTTTTAACAAATTCAAGCGAAGTATTTTTCAGTGGTTCAACTACAGGCACCATGCTGCGCCGGCGACGGGTTTCAAATACAAGGATCAGTAAAACTCCGAACAATGAAAGGAAATATGCCCACGAAAGCGCCCTGCTTGCCAGTATTACCCTTATTGGACTGGTGTCTTCGCCGCGCCCCTGTTTCATATATTCGTCCCATACCAATGGCCTGTCCGCCGGCAGGTACGACAAAGCTTTGAAAGGTATGTCGCTCATGCCATCCTGCAGGATAAACCAATTAGAGAACATCAGCGGCAACGAACAGAGAACCAGTGAACCTTTGCCCATCTGGATTTTTATCATCACTTTCCTCTTTTGAAGGTCTTCCATCAGGGCAGTTACTTTATACAAGCTATCTGTTACCGTGAAATATCCCCTGGAAAAGGATGGAACGGCAAAACTACGGTCATCTGTTAAAGGATTACAAAAATGATAGGCCGAATCGTTTTTCGAACTGAGATTGAATTGTGCTGTCAGCTTTATTCCTAAAGAGTCGCAGAAAGAATCTTCAAATCTTTCGGAAGCAATAAAAACATGGTTGCCGCTTTTTACAAATTCGCTGAGTTTTACAAGCTCAACGTTTGAAAGTGCTGCAGCCGGAGCAATAAGTATATAATTATATTTGTTTACGATAGTATCGGTAAGCTGGTTGTACACCGGCTGGCGCGAAACAGTAATTTTTTCATTTGGAAACAGTGATTCAGCCTCATTGAAAAGAATATAACTTCCATAAGGATTCTTATCTGTATTTATCAGTGTTGGTTCCCAGTTTATGGGTACAGGCTTGAGCCAGTTGAACACAATAAGCACTATTGAAAGGGCGATGATAACGGCGATATGGTAGGTGTATTTTCTCATTCCGCCAGCGATTTCTGAAATTCGACAAATGCAGAACTTATCTGCTGGTATTGCAATTCATCCGGAACAAATTCCCCGTACCAGATAAATTCAAATCCGTAAACCAGCTGTGCAAAAACATTTCTTATTTCGCCACTGCCTAATTCCGACAAGTACTGGCGGTTTGTTTTTTCGTCCCTGGGTTGAATTTTGCCAGCCATAGCAAGCATGGCCAGTGTTTGCAGGTAATGATACCTCACAGCAAGCCTGTAATTCCCAAGCCTGGTCGCCTGGTCAATTAAAACAGGGAAATCCATCCGGGAAATATTTTCTTTCCCGATACCATAAACTGGTTGCAATGCCTGGTTTTTTCGTCTGAAAAGGGCAATCGGGTTAATATTGTTTATCCTTAAAATGATGGCAATAATAGCCAATGCAATTAAAATAACCAGGAACAGTTCAACACTGCCGGCGTGATTAAACAGCCGGAATACCCAGTTAAATTTGTCGAGTAACCATTGCAGCAGCATCTTCTGGAAACTGAAATTCCCCTCTTTCTGCGAATAATCAAAAGCCTTCTGCTCCCGGTATTCAGCTATTTTCTCAGCATCCGGCAACCGGATGTTGATGCTTGCTGTATCAGGTTGAACAGCAATATCAGCCCCTCTTCCTGCCGGAAGCAGGAAAAGGGTGATAAACAATAATAATATGGTTTTTCTAATACTCACCTTCGTTTTTAGGAGCGGTTTCAACTTGTACACCTGCAAGATCAATTTGTTGTTTCAGCCCTTTATTTTCATGGCGTTCAACCATATTAAAGTATTGAAATGCAATAGCAATAAAAAGCAAAGGGTAAAGCAACGAAATACCTATAGTTGCAATTGAATTAGTTAGTATCGTTCCGGCATCGAAAGCAAAAAGATTCTGATGTAATCCCCTAACAAACAAAGAAATATAGGTTGGAATAGTAAAAATCAGCTGCATAAGGCCAACAACTATACTCATTACTATCACTAATCCGAACGTTGACCACCATTTTCCTTTGATCAGCGAAATACTTCTCGAAATACTTTTAAAAACAGGCACATCTTCAACTAAAATAATAACCTGTACAAATGTTAACGCAACTACCAGGTATATGCCGGGGATTAATAGAAGCAGAGATCCAAATCCAATCATAATACTCATAATAATGCCGGATAGTATTATTTTCACAATCTTCTGCGAAGCCCTGCTAAAAACCTGGCTGGGGGTAATTTCCCTGTTACCGTTAAGATATTCGGTTATATAGGCGTAAGTAACAGTCATAAGCCACGAATAAGCAATCAGGTAAACCGGAATCAGTATCAGGTAAAGAGCCCAAAACCCGTCAGGCAATCCTTGTGCAAAATCAAAAGTGCCTATCTGCATATCCGCCTGCATATAGGCTACAAGTAAATTCCCTACAATCATCAGTGGTGCTCCAAGAAAAAGGAGGCTGAGACTGAGGTTTTTAAAATTCTGGCGTGCAAACTGGAAAGTAGCATTAAACTTTTCTCCAAAGTCGCGTTCTTCACGAAGATTGATCCATTCGGTCATAGTTAGTTGGTTTTTTAGGGTTGTTGTATTTGTTTGATAAACGAAAAGGAATTATTATAAAATAAGTAAATACAAAAGCTAACGAAACCAGGATAATACTGCTGCTTATCCAAACAGGCATAAAAGTATGCCTGGTAACAAATCCCTCGAGGAAACCGGCAAAAATAAAGAAAGGCACCAGCGAAACAACAATTTTAATACCATCAGCAGCACCCTTACGGAAAGCATATCCCCTGGGGAAAGAACCCGGAAATAGAATGCTGTTTCCCAGTACAATACCGGCTCCGCCGGCAATAATTATTGAAGTGATTTCGAGCGTACCATGAACCCATATGGATAATACCGAAGTAAAAAGCAACCCTTTCTGAAAAAAGAAATACTGAAAGGCTCCAAGCATAATCCCATTGCTGAGCAATAACAATATGCTTCCGGCTGAAATCATAATACCGGCAACAAAAGCGATAAATGACACTTTAATGTTATTGGAAGTGATAAACAGAAATGAACTCGACGCATCGTAGCTTTTATAAATTGCCATGGGATCGCCTTTACCGATATTGTCAAGGGTCTTGTTCATGTATTCGTCGCCAAGTATGAGCCTCACATAGGTTTCGTCGTTGGCAGCCGAAAAAATACCAATCAGTATTCCAATAGTAAAGAACAAAAGAGAATAGAGCAACTGGTTTTTGTGTTCCGCTATAAGCAACGGAATTTCTTTGCCCCAAAAACTTCGGAACCTTCCATGGTGAAGCTTCTGGTTTTTATATAAGCGCAGGAATTTAAGACTGGTAAGCTGGTTGAGGTATGATTCCGTTTTTGACCCGGGATAAAATGTACGTGCGAATGAAAGTTCATCAGTGAGTTCAATAAAATGCGACGCTACCTGGTCGGGTGTAAGATTGTCGCTCTCCTCCATTTCTTTCCATTTCGTTGAATTTTTTGAGACAAAGGCAGCTTCTTTCATGCAGTGTGATATGGGTAACGGTAAAATAAGTATAAAAAAAGATAAGTTTTTAACAAAGCAAATATAAGTTATTTTTGCAATAACAAACTTTCATTATGTCGGACTTTGATATTCTTACCAGCCAGAACGTATCCGTTAAATATAATGTTGCCGGAGTAGGTAACAGAATAGCAGCAACAGCCATTGATTATTTTTTTATCGGTATCTGGGTCTTTTTTCTTTCAGCCATAGTACAGCTGAATTTCCAGGTTACAAATCCGGTTGTGTTAGTTATATTGTATTCACCGGTTGTGTTTTACCAGCTTCTGATGGAGATTTTTTTTAACGGCCAGAGTGCCGGTAAAATGATGATGAAAATACGTGTGATGAAAACGGATGGTTCAACTCCTTCGGTACTTGCATACCTGCTCCGATGGATGTTCCGTCTTTTAGATATCACTTTTTCAATGGGAAGCATTGCTGTAATCACGATTGCATTCACCGAAAAAGCACAACGCCTGGGAGATCTGGCAGCAGGAACAACTGTAATCCGGATTAAAACCAGGACAAAACTCCAGGAACTCGTACCACTTACCAGGGATGAAAATTACCAACCTATGTTCAGTGAGGTTGTTGCACTTAACGATAAGGATATAAGCCTGCTGAAGAAAGTACTGTATAAACGGGCAGAGAGTCCTGATCCTGAACTGGTGCAGAAAATGGCAGCGCATATACGAAAAGCAACAGGAATCGCTGCTGAAATGGACGATTTGCAATTTCTAAAAACATGCTTAGCGGATTACGAGTTTTACGCCCTGCAGGAAAAATCGGTTTTATAAAGGCATTTTGTTGCACTAGTGACAGGGTAGTGATAGAAAATACATGCATAATTACACTTCGCACATTGATATGTAAATAAATTTTCTGAAATTTGATGAAATATTTTAGCTAGAGGTAGTCTAAATGCCATGCATAATTAACATTCCCGCAAAAAAATCCTGTCACACACCTATGAAGAACTCTTTCCATATCCGCTGTTATACTATTATTTTATTTATTATCCTTCTATCCTGGGCTTTTTCTGGAAACGCCGGAGTACTCCCTGATCCCGGAAACAATGATTCCGACAGCTTAAAACAAGCTCTTACAAAGAGACTTTCTCCGGAAGAAAAAATCACAACCCTTTCGGCACTGGGCAAAGCGTATTATGGTGAATCAGAACTGGATAAAGCACTGGAAATACAAAATCAACTGCTGGAAGTAATCAGCAAACACGGAACTAAAACCGATTCGGCAAAATGTTTCAGGCTAACCGGATTAATTTATCTGCAAAAATCGTGGTACGACAAATCGTTGGAATACCTGATGCTGGCACAACAACTCTTTGGCGAAGCAGGTGATTCGTCCATGCACTTTAAGGCGCTGATGAATGTTGGAATTGTCCACGATTATATGGGAAACCAACCCATGTCATTATCCTATTACAACCAGGCTCTTGATTATTATAAACGCACCAAAAACCAAAGCGGCATGGCTGATTGTGAGCTTAATATTGCAATTATCCTTACCAAACAAAAGAAATATGAACAGGCAAGCGAGAACCTTCTTGCAGCAGCTGAAATATACCAGAAAACAGGGAATAACTCATACCTCGCGGCAGCGTTTATTAACCTGGGGCTGACGTATAAAAAAATGGGAAATTACAAACTGGCCATCGAATACCTGGATAAAGCATTGAAAATATGGAAACAGGACGATGATCAGTACCATATTTGCTATTACCACCTGAACATGGGTGAAATCATGCTCGATATGAAACGTATTGACGAAGCAGGTAAGTATCTGCACACAGCCGAAAAACTCGCAAAAGAAGTTAACTCAAAAGACCTGCTGGCAAAAGCATACGAGTTTTTATCCGACTATAATGTAGCCAGGAAAAACTACGGCGAGGCTTATTCCTATCTGAATAAATCAAAGCAAATTAACGACAGCATCCTTAATGCTGAAACCACCGAAAAAGTCAACCAG
Organism: Bacteroidota bacterium; assembly: GCA_020048595.1. GTDB lineage: Bacteria > Bacteroidota > Bacteroidia > Bacteroidales > UBA4417 > UBA4417. The sequence continues at coordinate 8,673 of JAIFMH010000129.1, forward strand.
ATTCAATATCAGTACGAAATTGAAAAGAGGGAAGCTGATAACGAACACCTGGTAAAACAAAACCTGGATAAAGAGCTACAGATTTCGAAGAAAAACCTGACTTTGTATATTCTTACAGCAATACTCATTGTAATTGCATTGCTGGTTCTGTTGTTAGTAAATCAAAACCGGTTAAAAAGGCGCGCAAACCAGCAGCTTGAAATAAAAAACGATTTAATAGAATTGCAAAAGGATGAACTGATAACCCTTAATGCTTCCAAGGACAAGTTCCTTTCAATACTCGCCCATGACATTAAAAATCCGTTAAGCTCAATCCACGGAATCAGCGACTTGCTAGTTACTGAATATGAAACGCTTACCATTGAGGAGAAAAAGATTTTTACCCGCGATATTCATACTTTATCGACCAATCTTTTCGAAATAATAAATACACTGCTTACCTGGTCAACTTCGCAAAGCGGAATGATTACCTACAGGCCACAACAATTTTCGATCGGCGAACTGTGCAGCAAAACAGCAAACAATCTTCAAACGGTAGCCAAACAGAAGGATATTATTATTGAAAGTAACGCAGATAAAGAATTAATGGTGATGGCCGATGAAAATATGATTCTTTCGGTGCTTCATAACCTGATCAATAATGCAATAAAATACTCATACCACGGAACTAAAATACATATTGAAACCAAGCAACAGGATGGGTTTGCCCAGATAACTGTGATTGACTCCGGTATCGGGCTTTCGCCTGAAAGCCAGGAAAAACTTTTTAAATACGATCAGCATTTTATGAATAAAGGTACCGCCGGCGAAACAGGAACCGGATTAGGGCTTATACTTTGTAAAGATTTTGTTGATAAAAACGGTGGTACGATCACGGTTGAAAGTGAACTAAAAAAAGGCAGTACATTTAGTTTTACCCTTCCGTTAGCGGAAGCCGGTGTGTCTGCACACCTGCAGGGTTTCTGACACCAGATTCCGGTACGGTTTCAGGCAATAAGTTAGGGCTTGTTGAAACAAAAATCGAATGTCCCTTGGTTTTCCCATAGGGAATCAATACCAATAGCTAAATGAAAGTGAAACACCGGATTGTCTGTAGGACATAAATATTCATTGCATTATGTTGATCCCCTGACGGGAAATCAGGATTGTGGTTGTAATTTTTATATTGATATTTATCCCCTGACGGGGAAAATCAATTCGGTAATGTGCATGGATTATGAGTATAACGGTAAGTTATGCGTCAGCATAAAAAAACGGCACGAAACACCGCAAATAGACAAAACGAAACCGAATAATTGCCAGGATTTTTGTACCTTTGAATAATGGAAGACTCAAAAAAAACAGAACAGGGTTTTATCATCGACAGGCTGACAAACTCAATCCTGAACACAATTTCTGGTGACAGTTTCCAGACAGAGGTTATTCGGTTAGGTAAATCGGATTTGAAACATATTACCAAAACCAAAGGGTGGAATTTCAATTGGAAGCAGGAATTTGACGAAATAAAAAAAGAAGTTTATAAGCTGACTATCGTAAACAATCCGAGTATTATACAAGGACTTCTAAGTGTTACAATTGAGCAAGACCATGTTTTTATGGACTTATTGGAAAGTGCACCATTCAATATTGGAAAACATAAAATATATGAAGGCGTTGCTGGAAATTTAGTGGCTTATGCCTGCAAAATTTCATTTCAAAAAGGTTTTGAAGGTTTCGTTTCATTTACAGCTAAAACTAAATTAATTGACCATTATGAGAAAACCTTGGGTGCTTACCATTTCAAAAATCAACGAATGATAATAGACACTCAGGCAGCAAGAATTTTAGTTGAAAAATATTTTAAAACGTAAAAACAATGGGCTTAATAAAAGAACCAGAAGGTGTTGATTTTGTAATACAAAGTCCTCCTTTGACCGACAAAGAAAGAATCGAGATAAGCGAATTTATCCGAACCAGAAAACTACAAAACAAGTCGAAGGTTACTGCGACAATCTCGAAAAAGAGAATCAGGCATAGTGTGTTAAAAAAGCCGAACGCATAACGAAGGCTATAACAAATAGCGGGTTTGGAAACATAATTGAATCTTCATCTCCCGCACAAGCATTCGTGTTGGTTGACAGCTAGTTGCCACGCAATCCGCTACTTGTCATAGCCTCAGCCGTATTTTAGGACTAGACATTGGTTTTTGAGTG
>JAIFMH010000213.1 GCA_020048595.1 Bacteroidota bacterium
GATTTTGAGAGTAATTATGATGTTTTTTGATGAGAAGTTTTATATTCAATTAACTAAAGCCGAACTGGAATAGTATCTGTTTTCCCGTTTCCCTTTAAGTACATGTTTGCTAAACTATTTTTCAATTTTCTATTCACTTCAAACTTATTAAAGATCCAACACCTGTACGATCAACTCCGCAATATCGAAGTTTTTAACATCTTCTTTGTTCTTATACTTTAATCCATCAGTGAGCATAGTCATACAGAATGGGCAGGCTGTTGCCAGTATTTTTGCATCGCTGCGCAAAACTTCTTCCGTTCTTTCAATAAACACTTCTTTCTTTCCCGGTTCTGCTTCCTTGAACATTTGAGCACCACCGGCACCGCAGCAATATGAGAAACTCTTATTACGTTCCAGTTCTACAAAATCAGTGGTAAGTTTTTTCAGAATACTACGAGGCTCGGCATAAATATCGTTTCCACGACCGAGATAACATGGGTCATGGTATGTGATCCGGGTGTTTCCAAGCATGGTTGTATCTAATTTAATGCTTCCGTTTTCGATGTATTTATCAAGGAACTGGATATAATTGATCACCTCATAGTTTCCACCCAGATCCGTGTATTCGTTTTTGAAAATATTGAAGCAATGCGGACAGATGGTGATGATTTTCTTAACCTCATAGCCATTCAGAATGGAGATATTCTGCAAAGCCTGCATCTGGTAAAGCATTTCGTTGCCTGCCCTGCGGGCGGGATCGCCGGTACAGGATTCTTCTTTACCCAAAACAGCATAACTTATATTGAGATGTGTAAGTATTTTGGCAAAAGCACGGGTTACTTTTTTGTACCTGTCGTCGAAAGCGCCGGCGCAACCTACCCAAAAAAGGTATTCTGGTTTTTCACCACGGGCAAACAGGTCGGCCATTACAGGGATTTCTATCTTTTTGGTTTCCATTGTTTTATTTTATATTGTCAACTATTTACCACTAAGGCACTGAGGGCACTGAGGAGCACTAAGTATTGATGAATAAGTATAATAGAGCTAACTTTTACGAATTAAAATTACTTAGTGGTTCTTCGTGTTCTAAGTGCCTTCGTGGTTCCAGTTTTTAAGAAACTTTTATTTCCAGGTTTTCAGCCCAAAGCAAACGATCCTCTGATGAGAACTGCCATGGAGCTCCATTGTTTTCTATATTGCTGAACATGGTTTTCAAGCCACTGGGAGCGCTGTTCTCTTCCATTACAAGGTAACGCCTCATATCCACAATTAAAGTCGGATGATTTATATTTACCGGGCATTCCTGTGCGCATGCATTGCAAGTGGTGCAGGCCCAAAGTTCTTCTTCTGTAACATAATCGCGCAGGTATGATTTATTGTCGTTAAAATCTTTGCCAGCTTTAACCATTCCCGGACCTTTTTCTTTCATCCGGGCTCTTAGATCCATAAATATTTTGCGGGGTGACAACATTTTCCCGGTTGTATTTGCCGGGCAAACGGATGTACAACGACCACATTCAGTGCATGTTAATGAATCAAAATAATTTTTCCACGATACATCTTCCACATCTTTAACACCAAAACGACTGATTGGTGCATCTGTCGCCGGAGCTTCGAAAGTAGCATTTGGATCAAGCATCATTTTTACTTCGCGGGTGATATCATCCATATTAGTCAGTTTGCCGAGTGGTTCCAATCTTGTAAGGAAAGTATTGGGAACCGAAAGGAAAACATGAAAATGTTTGGAATAAGGTAAAATATTCGCAAATATAAAAATCAACAGGATATGTGACCACCAACATATTTCGTAAGCCAAATGCACACCTGTCAGATTCAAATTGTTTAATATCGGAGCCAGCATTACTCCAATTGGGTAAATACCATGAATAGTTTCGCCTGTTGTCAGCTGAAGTTGCACATATGTTGCATTCATTCCCATCAGCGAAATCATGAGTAATAAAATCATGCTGAGCGCAATATTAGCATCCTGGTGCGATATTTTCTTCATCTCGATACCTTCGAAGCGGCTGATATGTAAAAAAAGCCTGCGTACCAGGAAAACAAGGATAGAGACTGCAACCAGCAAAGCAAAAACATCACCTGATGCCATGATTATATTGTGTAGAATACCTAGTACTTTCAGTGATTTCTCATCACCAAAAAGCCCATCGATAATCATTTCGATGCTTCCAAAAATAATGACACAAAATCCCCAGAAAACCAGAGCGTGGAAAAAGCCGATTACCGGTCGACGGAATATTTTTGTTTGCCCAATGGCGACTTCGAGCATCACCTTAAACCGTTTTCCAATATCTTTAACCGGAAAGTTGGCTTTGGTAAATTTAAAGTAGCTGATCAGCCTTAGGATGGTGAAAGTAAAAATACCAAGTGTGATCAGAATTGTAAGTGCAAAAACGATTTGCTTTGCCATAATTATTTGATTTACAATAATCAAAAATGTCCTTAAACCCATTCAGACAGAATAAACTTTTAAGGACATCTTCTTTTTTATTACGTGAAACCTGCCTATTTTGACTTTATTTCCTTAACTGCTTCAACCAGCTTAGGAAGCACTTTAGATGCATCACCTACAATTCCATATTGTGCAGCTTCAAAAATGGGTGCATCCTTATCTGTATTAATTGCCACAATAAATTTGGATGAACTTACACCGGCCAAATGCTGTGTAGCTCCGGAAATTCCGATTGCAAAATAAAGGTTTGGTGCAATGATTTTGCCGGTTTGTCCGGTATGTTCGTCGTGTGAACGCCAGCCTTCGTCGGAAACCGGGCGGGAACAGGCAGTTGCAGCGCCTAGCAAATCAGCTAGTTCAACCAACGGACCCCAGTTATCAGGTGATTTCATTCCACGACCACCGGAAACAACAATATCAGCATCTGTAATGAGGATTTTTCCTGATTGCTTTTGCACTTCTTTAACCTGTGTTTTCATCAGTTTTCCGTCAGGCTGAATATTCATTTTCTCAACAACAAAAGTTTTTGAGGATTCAACAACTTCAAAAGAGTTCTGAGCCAGAGTTATGATTTTTATTTCGGTCTTTATTGCAACATTTGCGAAAGCTTTTCCTGAATACACTTTCTTGTAAACCACAAACGGATTGATGCTTACCGGCAATCTACTGACTCCAGAAGCAATACCTGCTTTTAGTCTCACTGAAAGTCTTGGCGCTAATGCTTTCCCTGAATTATTGTTCGCAAGAACGAGAATATTGGCACCGGTTTTCTGAGCCACTTCAGCAATCATGCTAGTATAGACTTGCTCATCAAAAGCTTTGATAGAATCATTTTCGATGTTGATCACTTTTTCAGCGCCGTAGGCAGCTAACTTTTCGAGTTCCGATGCGTCAACTTTACCGATTGATAATGCGATAGCGGGTTGGCCAAGCATTTCTGCCACTTTTGAAGCGTATGATACTAATTCGAAAGACAATTTCTTGAATTTCCCATCCCAATTTTCGAGGAATACTAATACTGACATATATTGATCCGTTTTTAGTTACGTTAAAATAAAATGATTAAATAACTTTTGCTTCGTTCTGAAGCAAAACAATGAGTTGTCCGGCATCATCAGCTGCTACATATTTGCAAGCTGCACGAGGTTTTGGCATTTCGTAATTAATAACCTCTGTCAGGCTATCAATCAATTGAGGTTCAACAACTTTAATAGGTTTGGTCCTGGCCATCATGATTCCACGCATGGCAGCAATCCTCGGTTCTTTTGCGATTCCTTTTTGTACAACAGCAATAAACGGAGCAGGTACAGTTATAATTTCCTTACCACCATCAATTTCGCGGGTTATTACTAATTGACCATTTTCAATTTTAACAGAGGAAACGCCCGTAACGGATGGATATCCTAACAATTCAGCAAGCATCCCTCCTACTGTTGATCCGTTATGATCACTGGATTCGATACCACAAAGAATGATATCAAAATTTTCGTTTCGGATTGCTTCAGCAAGTTGGACTGCAATAGCATAAGCATCTCCGGCTTCAATATTAATACGGATGGCATCATCAGCTCCAATTGCAAGTGCTTTGCGCAACGTAGGTTCAGAACTGATCAATCCAACATGGCCCACTGTTACTGTTTGAACGCCGTTGGATGCATCATCTTTTAACTCGAGAGCCCGGGTCAATGCAAGTTCATCCCATGGATTTATAACCCACTGAATACCATTCACATCAATTTTTGTAGAGTTATCAACAAATTTAACTTTTGTGGTGGTATCAGGCACATTACTGATACAAACTAAGATCTTCATAAGTATGAGAATTATGTTTAAAAGTTATTCAGAATAAGTCTTGTCAGGAATACCATATTCAAATTATAGCAGGTTCAAACTAAACTTATTTCCTGTTAATTATTTCGTTATCGACATTTATTCTGGTTGACAAATTTAGTATTATTTGTATACATATTGAAAAAACCTTTGTATGAATAGCAGAAATCGATCCCATCTTAATTTATAGTGTTGATATACAAATTAGTATACAGGATGTTTAGAAAATTAGCAGGAATCTGTTGGTTTGCTTTCAGGTTTTGAATTAATGGTTAGATTTGTATTATGAAGCAAAATGATTCTAAAAATCCCAGAAAGAAGTCTTTTCTCCGGATACCGGTTTTCCCTGGAGGAAAGGAGGCATATCAGCAGTTTATTAAGGAGAATATTGTTTATCCGGAATCGGCACTTACAAATAAGGTGGAAGGATATGTTTACCTTGTTTATACAGTAAATAATATTGGTGAAATTGTGGATGTTGAAGTTACAAAAGGAATCGGTTCTGGCTGCGACGAAGAAGCTATCCGGATTATTCGCATGTTGAAATACGATCCTGCCCGAAACCGTGGAGTTAAAATGAAAGTGGAAATGAAAACCAGGATTAATTTCAAGCTCTCTGAGGAATTATTGAATAAGGATCAGTCAGAAATTCAAATCAATTATTCTACAACAACTTCCGAAAAACCGAACAGCCCGGAACCGAAGTCCCAGGCTGTTTATAATTATACGATTAATCTCTAAACGTAATTATTTTATTTCGCAATTATCCGGATGATCGTGGCACTCGCGGCAGTCGAGGCTTTTGTTGTACATTTCCATAGCGCGGGCGCTCATACCCATACTTGAGAAACCACCGTCGTTAAACAGGTTTTGCATAGTAACTTTACGGGTCAGATCACTGAAAAGTGTAAGACAGTAATCAGCACATTCATCAGCCGTAGCGTTGCCAAGTGGTGACATACGTTCGGTAAAGTCCATCAATCCACCTATTCCCTTTACTCCACTACCTGCTGTTGTCAATGTTGGTGACTGCGAAATTGTGTTGATGCGAATATGTTTTTCGCGCCCGTAAATGTAACCGAAACTGCGGGCGATGCTTTCCAATGCCGCCTTAGCATCGGCCATATCATTATACTCAAAAAGAGTTCGTTGTGCAGCAACATACGAAAGTGCAACAATTGAACCCCATTCATTAAGAGCATCGAATTTTTTAGCTGTTTGAATAACTTTATGAAACGAAATAGCTGAAATATCCATTGTTTTGAGGTAATTCTCATAACTTACCGAGTCATAAGGAATTTTTTTACGCACGTTAGGCGACATTCCGATTGAATGCAAGATAAAATCAATTTTGCCATCGAAATGTTCCAGTGTTTTGGTAAAAAGATTTTCCAGGTCAGGAATACTGGTGGCATCTGCGGCCACAACAATTGAACCGGTGGCTTCAGCCAGTTTATCAGTATCGCCTAAACGAAGCGCCATGGGTGTATTGGTAAGGACAAACTGAGCACCTTCTTCGTGGGCCTTCTCTGCCACTTTCCATGCGATTGACATGTCGTTCAATGCACCGAATATGATGCCTTTTTTGCCTTTAAGTAAATTGTAAGCCATTGTATCGGTTTTAATTAATAATTCAATATTTGTTTATGGTAGGTATGATTAATCAACTCTTGGTTTCAGATAAATTTAATGTAAGTAAGCTTGAAAGTTTTGTGCAAATAAAACTTTGTCTAAGGTAGTGAAAAAAATTGCAAACTTAATTTTTGTAATTAAGTAACTCACGAGCAGTAACTTTAGCCGACTCAGTTATTGTTTCATCACTAAGCATACGGGCAATTTCATTTACCCGATCTTCGCTTGAAAGTACTTTTAAACTCGAAACTGTTGATGTTTCTCCATCCAGTTTGTATGCCAGTAAGTGACTATCAGCCTTACCTGCAATTTGAGGAAGATGGGTAATGGCAATAACCTGCATATACTTTGCCATGTTTCGCATAATACTACCAACTTTTCCAGCAATATCCCCTGAAACGCCACTATCAATTTCATCAAATAATACGGTTGGAAGCAGACTACGGTTGAGTACCAGCGATTTTAATGCAAGCATAAGCCGGGATAATTCTCCGCCCGATGCAACTTTTTGAATTTCACGGATTTCACTGCCTTTATTGGCCGAAAATAGAAACGTAATTTTATCTGTTCCTGTTACTGAAAAATATGACAGTTTTTCTTGTTTAATTTTGAATATAGCTGAAGGCATTCCAAGATTTTCAAGCACATTACTCATTTCAGCCTCAATTGTTGGTATAACTTCTATTCTTTGCTCTGAAAGAACAGTAGAAATTGCTAAAAGTTCACTTTCTTTTTTGGCGAGTATTTCATTTAACTCAACAATACGTGTTTCCAACGATCCAATCGCAAAAAGCTTATCTGATAATTCATTCATAATTACAATCAGCTCGGCAACAGATTGCACCCTGTGTTTTTGCTCCAGGTGATAAATCATATCCAAACGCAGACTGAGTTTTTCAATCCTTTCGGCATCAAAATGAACCTGGTCAGAGAATACACGGAGTTCATTTGCAATATCTTTGATTTCAATCAGACTTCCGTTAATCCTTTCGGCAAGTGGCAGCAAATGATGACTAAACCGCGTAGCCTGGTCAATAAGTTGCTTTATTTCCGAAAGTTGGTCGCTAATATTTAATTCATTATCAGCAAGTATTCCGATAGCCGAAAAGGTACGGGTTTTAATTTCTTCTGCATGTGTCAGTATTTCAAGCTCTTCTTCAGCTTCCTTTTGTTCGTTGGCTGTCAAACTTGCTTTTTCTAATTCTTCAAACTGGAAATTCAGGAATTCCTTCTCATTTACACTCTGTTGTTCATTGCGGATACATTCCTCCAACTCAGCCTTCAACGAATTATATTCAGTAAAAAGCTTTTTGTATAGAACCTGTGTTTGAGGTTGTCCGGCATATGAATCAACCATTCCCAGCTGAAATGCTGCATCATTTAACTCAAGGGTTTGATGTTGCGAATGAATATCCACCAGCCTTTCGCCAATCTCCTTAAGTATATTCAGATTTACGGGTGTATCATTAATAAAAGCACGTGATTTTCCTTGCGGATTAATTTCGCGCCTGAATACTGAAGTAGGTTCATAATCAAGGTCGTTTGCCTCAAAAATGGGATTAAGATTATATCCTTCAATTAAGAAGCTTCCTTCAACAATGCATTTCTGATTTTTATCCCTTAAAACGGAAGTATCGGCCCGTTGCCCGAGAATAAGGGAAAGTGCACCAACCAGAATTGATTTCCCTGCGCCGGTTTCGCCTGTAATACAAGTAAAACCCTTGTGCACGGTTATTTCGAGCTTGGGGATAAGTATAAAATTTTCGACTGACAGATGCAGTAGCATGTCTTGATAATTAGCTTTAGTAAAGCAAATGTAAGAAATTGCGTTGAATGAGGCTTACTTAGTTTGTGTCATAATCTGCTGATACCTGGATGAATTTGCCGGATCAACTTCTTTCATAATATTCACGATCCTGGTTTTATCCATAGGGGCAGCCTGTGAATATATATTTATAAGTTCGTCTCTTTTTGCATCAAGAAATAATTGCGTAATATAAAGACCTGTTTTTTCACGATTCACTTTTTGCAAATTTTCGAGACAATCGTTTACACCACTTCGTCCAAGGTCCATGTTTTCCGACATAAGATCAAGACCCATACGATGGTAGGAATAAAATCCATCGCGAAACCCAGAATACGTATTATTCATCAGGTTTTCAACAAGCCAGTAACGGTTCTTAAGACTTTCAAATGCTTTCCACCCACGTTCAGGCGAATTTTGAGCTGCATTAACAACTGCTCTTGCTTTTTCGTAATATAATGTCCCTCCGGAATTAGCAAATGAATCGGCATCCAGTCCAAGCATTACATATAAATAATATGCAACCATCGAGGTCAGGTTTGATGTATAAACATCATCGTTATACTCAAGTGGTTCAAACTCTACATACTTGAAATCGAAATCTTTATCTACCAGATTTAATAGATTGGTGTTATAGGATGTTTTGTAAACCGGACGCTGCAATACTACATTTACTTTAGCTTTAAACTGATCACTCGAAACACGCTCCGTAATTGTGATCATAATAGAACATTCAATACGCTCTTCAGTTTTAAAAACAAAATTTGTCCATTTCCTGTTGTTTACAAACTCATAGAGTTCTGTTTGCAGGGTTTGGAAGACCTTTTTCTCAGTTCCTTCAACCTGAGGTGAATTAACAGTAACCTGGCACATGAATTCCTGAGCTTTGACAAAAGCAGGAGAACAGATAATCAGAAGAATAATCAGTTTGCGAACCATGTGGGATTTAACTAAGACTGAATTTAAACGATTTCTTTCTGAATAAAATCAAATAAATCGGCAGCAACTTCGGTTTTGGTTTTCAATTCGAAATTGTTGATTTTTTGATCTTTACCGATAATGGAAATTTTATTGGTTACGAAACCAAATCCGGAACCTTCATCTTTCAGTGAGTTAAGAACGATGAAATCAAGGTTTTTCGTATGCAGCTTTGCAATTGCATTATTGATTTCGTTATTTGTTTCCAATGCAAAACCAATTAAAAGCTGTTTGTTATTCTTGGTTTTTCCCAATTCTGAAAGAATATCCTTGGTTTTCACGAGGTTAATATGAAAACTATCTTCTTTTTTCTTGATTTTCTCAGCCTCCGGATTTTGAGGAGTGTAATCAGCAACTGCAGCAGCCATAATGCATACATCTGCTTTTGCAAATAACTCAGTACAACTGGCATACATTTCAGCTGCTGAGTTAACTTTAACGATTTTAATGGATGGATGTGACGGGTATTCGTTTACAGGTCCGGAAACAAATGTAACGTAGGCACCACGGGATGCAGCTTCAAGAGCCAGCGCATTACCCATCCGGCCTGAAGAATAATTGCTTATATACCTAACAGGATCAATAGGTTCAATGGTAGGTCCACTTGAAATCAGTATGTATTTTCCTGATAATGACAACTGTTTTGAGAAGTAGTTTTGTAGAATCTCTACTATCTTTTGTGGTTCCTCCAGTCGTCCCATTCCAGTAAGACCGCTTGCTAGTTCGCCGGCATGCGGAGCAATCAGAATATTTCCATGCGATTGTAAAGCTGAAATATTCAGTTGCGTTGTTTTATGGTGGTACATATCCACATCCATGGAGGGGGCATAAAATACCGGACAACGAGCGGCGAGATACGTGGCCAGCAATAGATTATCAGTAATACCAGTCGCCATTTTAGCCATAGTATTAGCTGTGAGCGGTGCGATTACGAATGCATCTGCCCAACTCCCTAATTCGATATGACTGTGCCAGGAGCCATCAGCAGGACTGAAAGGCTCAATTGAGACTGGATTTTGCGAAAGTGCTGATAGTGTTAATGGAGTCACAAAATTGCACGCTTCTGCAGTCATAACTACCTTAACCTCAGCACCTTCCTTTATGAGAAGCCGTATGAGGAAGGGGATTTTGTAGGCAGCTATGCCTGCAGTAATTCCAATCAGTATTTTTTTACCTTTTAACATCCTGCTACGGTAATGATATTACCAGGTATTTTCTTTTTCTTTCATTGGATTGCGCGAAAAAATCTGATCTTTCAGAAATTCGTTGGTAGCAATCAAAGTTGGTTTGGGTAAATTTTCGTAATATTTCGCAAGTTCAATTTGCTCACGGTTTTCAAAAACTTCTTCAAGGTTATCGCTTGGAGTTGCAAATTCTTCAATCTTCGAATTAAGTTCTTCCTTAATCTCCTGTGAAATCTGGTTTGCGCGTTTTGCAATAATGGCTACCGATTCGTAAATGTTTTCAGTCGGATCATTCAGTTCCGACATATTACGGGTAATAGTGGTAGTTTCAATTTTCAACTTTTTGATATCCATATGTTTGGTTGTTTATTTCGTTTTTAATTATTTAACTCTTTGGAAATATTCTTTTTAATTGCCAAAGCTTTTTCGCTGTATTCGCCTACCGGGAAACCGGCAACAAGTTCATCGTAAGCATCCGAGGCTGCATTCAGGCGTTCTATTCGTTTATCGTAAACACTATTAATTGCATATTCATATTTCGCTGACAGTATCGAATATAGTATTAACTCTTTCGATTTGGTATCGGGATAGTCCTTCAACACATTATTCAAAGATACAACCGAAGCTTTGTAATCCGACATTCGAAAATACAGCATGGCAATATCAATATCTTTTTTTTCGAGTTTTGCGCGCAATTCGTCAATTAGTTTATTGCATTCGGCTACCCGCTCGCTTTTAGGATATTGGTTTATAAACAGTTGTAATGATGATATGGCTTCTTTGGTTGATGATTGGTCGAGTGATGAACGGGGCGATTCAAGATAACTGCAGTAAGCGCTCATATACAAGGCTTCTTCATGTAGTAACAGTTTGCAGTATAATAAGCGATTTTTTCAGCTTTATCAGTGCCTTTAAAAAATGCCTGAATCTGTTCGAATAGTTGCTGTGCTGCTGAATAGCTTCCTTTCTCATAATACTCAAGTGCTTTGGTATACTTAAGTTCATTATCGGAACTTTTCAAAAGTTTCTGGAAAGGGCTGCAAGACATTATCACTGTTGATAATATCAAAACTATAATAATAACCGGTTTTCTGATCATGCTGCAAAAGTACACATTTTAACCTGAATTATGAAACGAATATGCATATAGCTATTTGCACATATTTAGTTAATATTTATTAAAAAGATGATTTAGAAGCTTGCTTTGTAGGTTTCCAGGCAGCGTTCACGAGCAAAAGCATGATCCAGAATAGGTTTAGAATATGAACTTGTTCCGTATTCAGGTATCCATTTTCTGATGTAAACACTTTGGGGATCGAATTTTTCAGCCTGGGTAGTAGGATTAAATATCCTGAAATAGGGTGCGGCGTCGCATCCCGTTCCTGCTGCCCATTGCCAGTTACCATTGTTTGATGCCAGCTCAAAATCAAGTAGTTTCTCAGCAAAATAAACTTCACCCCATTGCCAGCTGATAAGAAGATGCTTTACCAGAAAGCTTGCAGTAACCATTCTGACACGGTTATGCATAAATCCTGTTGAATTTAATTCGCGCATTCCTGCATCCACCAATGGGTAACCAGTTTGACCTTTACACCACGACTCAAAGTTTTTTTCATTATTTACCCACTGAATAAATTGGTATTTAGGTTTAAATGGCTGATGAACAACATGAGGGAAATGCCATAAAATCTGCATGAAAAACTCGCGCCAAATTAACTCACCTAACCATGTGGCATTTATTTCAAGTGCCTGTGTAACTAATTGCCTGATGCTAATTGTTCCGAACCTCAAATGAACGCTCACTTTACTGGTTGTATCCAATGCAGGAAAATCCCTTGTTTTATCATAAGTCACCAGAGGAGACTTATTGAGTTGGTACGGTTCAAAAACGCCTTTTATTTCAGTAAAACCAATTTCTAGTAAAGACATTGCTTTTTTACCCTCAACCGGTATCAAATTATATAGGTAATTTTCTGAATTCCAATGGTTAAGATAGTTGTGGTCCAGGTTTAATTTTTCGAGCCATTTATGACTAAAAGGAGTATAAACAGTATAAGGCTCACCTGATATTTTGGTTATCTCATCTTTCTCGAAAATGACCTGATCTTTGTATGTTTTAAATAAAACACCTTTTTCTGCAAGTTTTTTCTTTATTTGCAGGTCACGATCTAAAGAATAAGGTTCATAATCGTGATTTGCATAAACCCTGTTGACATCATAGGTTGATAATAACTGATCGAATATTTCCTCAGGAGTTCCAAAGTAAACCTGTACTGATGTTTTATAAGGTATGAGTAATTGATTAAGACGTTGAATTGCCTGATAAATGAAACTAATTCGTTTATCATCAGGATTAAGATTCTGTATAATTCGCTTATCGAAAATAAAAACCGGCAAAACTTTAAAGCCGGAAGTGAGGGCTTTAAAAAGTGCTGTATTATCAATTAATCTCAGATCGCGCCTGAACCAAAAAACAGCAATAGATTGTGGAATATCCATAGTATTTAAACAGGATGCAAATTTAATGTATTTTTATAGGTTTCCGGTAAATTAATACAATAAACAACACTCCTTCTTAGAAAGTTTAGTAGTTTTGCAGCACGAAAAAAAAATATTAATTTAAATACTGGAATTGTGGATCTTTTTGAAAAACGTGTTCGTAATCTGGGCCCGCTTGGAATGTATGCCAAGCAAGCTGATGGATATTTTATGTTTCCAAAACTTGAAGGAGAAATTGGTAACAAAATGATTTTCAGAGGTAAGGAACGACTTATCTGGAGCTTGAATAACTATCTTGGATTGGCAAACCATCCTGAAGTTCGTAAAGCTGATGCAGAAGGTGCAGCAAAATGGGGAATGGCATCTCCTATGGGAGCCCGCATGATGAGTGGACAAACAGTTTACCACGAGCAACTTGAGCGCGAACTGGCGGCATTTGTAAATAAGGAGTCAGCGTACCTGCTAAACTTTGGTTATCAGGGTATGATTTCAGTTATTGATTCAATGGTTGATCGTAATGATGTTATAGTTTACGATAGCGAAGCACATGCTTGCATACTTGATGGAATGCGACTGCACATGGGCAAACGTTTCGTGTATCCGCATAATAATATGGAAAACCTGCGTAAAGGTCTCGAAAGAGCTACCAGGCTTACAGAACAAACAGGTGGCGGAATACTTGTAATTACTGAAGGCGTTTATGGAATGTCAGGTGATCTTGGAAAAATAAGAGAGATTGTTGAATTGAAAAAAGAATTCAACTTCCGATTGCTGATTGACGATGCACATGGATTTGGTACCATGGGTCCTACAGGTGCCGGTACTGACGAGCATTTCGGTGTTCAGGATGGAGTTGATATGTATTTTGGCACATTTGCCAAAGCGATGGCCGGAATAGGCGGATTTATTGCCTCAACCGAGCCAATCATTGATTTCCTGAAACACAATATGCGTTCCCAGATTTTTGCCAAATCATTACCAATGCCAATGGTAATCGGAGCTTTGAAAAGACTGGAACTGGTTCGTACCAAGCCTGAACTCAGAACTAATCTCTGGACAATTGTTGAAGCTTTACAAAAAGGATTCCGTGAT
>JAIFMH010000336.1 GCA_020048595.1 Bacteroidota bacterium
TATTGCTGCTCCCAGGAAAACAAAAACTCCGCTTAGCAGCATCGGGATTATCCTGGCCGATAAGAGCGAATAGCCCGAGATTTGAATCATCAGCCAGGCCACAAAACCGGTAAAAGGCGGCACCGAAGCATATCCGGCTGACAGGTGCTGTCCAAGTGAAAAGTAAAGCAATTCATCCCGGTGAAATCCGAGCGTATTATAAAAGGCCAGGTGGAAAAGCACGTTTAGGATGGCAATCAGGATTATCCAGGGAGAAATACGATTGTTTGCTTTTGCATTGCCTGAAAATGCCGGCGATACTTTCTGAGCGGTTTCGGTCACAGTACGGTGGTTTGGTAAATTGATATTTTAAAAGTTCCTGAATCTATCACAAAGTTAAAATAAAAGGAGAAAAATCCGATTTGAGATTTCAATACCAGGTCAGAATTGAGATCATCCTTCAATCTGCCTTATGCCCCTTCAAGGTCTTTAATAACCGAATTTATTTTCTCCAGTACCGGTTTTTTTGTTTTCCGCCACTGCAGCCAGCCAATAGTAAATGAGGCAGCAATTACCGGTATATAAAAAGCCTGAACAATAAGTGTTTTTTCAATCCATGTAAGGCTTTCGGAAAGGTAGCGCCCGTTAAAAACCATGCTAACGGCAATATCAATAAGAAGAATAAAAACGGCTGTAAATACCATTCTTTTTGTTTCCCAGAAGCGATACCGTTCCGAGGCTTTTTTAAAAACATGGTAAACCGATTGGGTGTAATCGACCTGCCGGAGTATGCTATAGTCTTTCCGGATAACAAAGGTCATCATCGTAAAGGCAAGTATATATATGGCTCCGGTAAGGCGCTGGTAAAAACCAAGATCGGGATCAGGATTGAGGATATACATGCCGGAAAAAAGAACGGCAATAACAATATACATGATATATATCCTGTGAAGCATTTTTACATTCCTGCTGTCTTCTTCCTTAAGTTTGCGGATAAGGCTTTCGAGGTTTGATCCGGCAGTAATTCCGTTGGTGTTATCAGTGTTATTATTCATGTGCGCCTCCTTTCATCTGCTGCTTCAGGGTTTCCTTTATCCGGTGGATTTTCACCCTTACGTTTGGTTCGTTTATTCCTATAATCTCAGCCACTTCTTTCAGCGGCATTTCTTCAAGATACAAGGATATTATTGCTTTATCAATTATGGATAGTTGGTTTATTGAGGTATTCAGCCTTTCAAGATTCAGATTGTGTTCATTCAGTAATTGCCTGTTTTCATCATCTTCATTTAAAATTGCCGGTATCGTGTCGAGTTTACAGTGATTTTCCTTTCGTTTCAGTTCCCGTCCTTTAAAGCTCAGCGCGGTGTTTACAGCCACACGGTAGAGCCATGTTCCAGCCGAAGCTTCACCCCTGAATGAATCAAGCCCTTTCCAGAGGTTGATCAGGATTTCCTGCAGCAGGTCGTTGCGCTCATCCTTGTCAGCACTGTAATAGTTGCAGATGTTATGCAGCCTCCTGTCCCAGGTATGAATCAGTTCTTTAAACTGTTCCTCTTTCACCTTCATAAAGCCAATTGTTCTGATTTATTCTATTAGTAAAGCTACAAACGAAAATGTTACAGGAAAAATAAAAATAACAGTCTGCCCGATATATAAATGATAATAACCTGCCCGAAATCCATATTAATGAGTCGATCATGAATATCCGGGAACTCACTTAAAAATTCCTGAATGAAGTAAATAAATGACCCTACCTTGTCTTTTCAACAACCAACAAATAGTCTACTTTAGCAGTTGCTCCCATAAACTGGAACGAGGGTTTTACATTCGGGAAAACCGAAATAACTTCCCCGTTAAGCTTATTTAAAAACTGTTCCAGTTTATCCTGCATAGTATCTTTATCGACATCAAGACGATGAACCCTGTATTTCATATAGCCTCATTTCGGTTTTTAGATTTTAATCCCTGTAATGCTCAACTGATTTTGTGCCAATCACTTCATATAAGCAAATATATGAAATTTATGTATATGTTCGGCTTGTTCGCTAATTATAATGAAACAAATCTGCCATGCTTCAATGTCGGGAACATAATGTGCTACTCAAAAAAAGAAACTTCGTTTGGGATTAATGATTTCCCAGGAAACATTCCTTAATTCATAGATGCAGAGCGGAGCAGATTTAATATGCATGATGACTTTTGCGGATTATTTCTCATAAAGTTCAACCGGCAGATTATCCGGATCAAAAATAAATGTAAAACGCTTACCGGTGATTTCGTCAATCCGGATTGGTTCAGCAATAATATTACTTTTCTTTAATTTATCAATAAAAGAATCTAAATCATCCACTTCAAAAGCAATATGCCGCAGCCCGGTTGCTTCCGGCCTTGAAACCCGTTTCGGCGGACTGGGAAATGAAAACAGTTCAATAACATATTCGCCATTCAGCGAAAGGTCGAGTTTATAGGACTGGCGCTCCTTGCGGTAAGTTTCCTGTATGATTTCCAGGCCAAGAATAGTTGTATAAAAAGCCTTTGACTTTTCATAATCGGAACAAAGGATGGCGGTATGATGGATGCGGTTGAGCATGGAATTTGCGGATTATTTTAATTTTGCTTTTTGACTTTTGAACTCCCTAACCTTTTCCTCCCTCAAATAACGGAAGTTGTATACGTGTGAATGATATCTGTTTCGCTACAAAATTTTCTAAATGGCAAAATCAGGATAGTTGTTTATCTAAAAAACATCAGATAAGTAAGTCGTCACAGTTATTATGAGTATTCATTTTTTAGTATATCAGTGATTACTCTCTGTAATTCAGGTAATTCATTTTCAATAATCAGCCATACTGCAGATAGTTTTATATTAAAATACTCGTGTGCGATCAGGTTGCGGAATGATCGCACCTTATACCAGGGATAGTCATATTTTTCAAGCTTTTCATTTTCCACAAAATTAATGGCCTCTCCAATAACCGTAAATTGAAACAGAACAGCATCATGGATCAGATCACTTTCACAAAAGGAAACCATAGTAGATCCGGCCACAAATGTTTGAATCTTGGCAATTGCTTCCTCAATGTGCTGCAGCCTCATTAAACTTTCCAGATGGCTATCTTTCATAAATCAGTTTTAAGTCCGGTTTTACATGCTCCATGATGTATGGCTTAAAAGAATCAAGAAACCCGACATCTACTTTTCGGTTTAATGCCTTTTCAAGGATATGCTTTACCTCGGCCAGATCAAAGTAACTGAACGTATCGTCAGCATTCAGGGCAATATCAATATCACTTCTGGGTCCATCGTCGCCTCTGGAGAACGATCCATAAATCCAGGCTTTATTGATTTTTTTAAAGGCGCTGATTGAGGAGATTAATAACCTTGTAATTTCATCCCGGTCTGTTTTCATAAAAGCATTGTAATTTACCTTATCCTCAGCAAGTTGCAGTGCTTTCAATCCCACCGGTTCGTCAGCAATTTCATAAACAAGCTTATCTGATAACCACAAGGCTAATAAATCATCCTGATTAAGGTCAAAGTATTGAGCCAGTTTTATTGCAATTTCACGTGTAGCGGTACGCTGACCATGTTCAATTTTACTTAATATTGCCTGGTCAATGTCGAGGTAAGCAGCAACTGTACGCAAAGGAAGACCCTTTTCGGTTCTTGCTTGTTTTATGGTTTCTCCCAGACTTTTCATTTTGAATACTATTGTTTTGACAATATCTGTCAAATATATTGAATATTTTTGAATTACGCTTCGGAGGCTATTCAAAATTGTAATAAATATGATTTTATTAAAACAGCAAGGAGGTATTAAGGATGTGGGAATTACTTTTTCATTTTTAATCCCGGCAATATCGGGAAATAAACGTTGCCCTTTGACTTTAAAACGTGGCACTTTGCTATCCTGTTCAAATTTTCGTCCTATACTGCACGCCTGCCTCAAACGGTGCCTGTGTAATCAGGCCAGATCAGGTATACGTTGTAGCCTTTTCATCTGTTTATAATTTATTTTTTACGGGTCAGATGGAATTACTCACGCATTGCTTATTTTCAAAGGTGTTCGTGAGCTAAAGGTTCACCATGGAGTTAATCATCGCTCTGTGAGACAATTTATAGTCATGGCTCGTTTCAGGTTTAAAAAAAAGTTGTCACCCCGGATAATTTTTTCTTTCCGAAACGCTTTATTGATAATGGCTTGCTAGCTGCTCTTAAAGATTTTTTCGAAATTCGCCGGACTAACAATAGCAGCATGTAAAAAGGGATTATGCATTAATAAATCTTTATCGCCGGTAACCAAATAATCTGCACCGGAATAGTCAATTAAATCCAGTAAAAAATTATCTTTCGGGTCACGGCAAATATAATATTTCGGACTAATTTCAACTTTTTCAGCGATAATATCTAAAAATTCAATAAGTTCATCTATACTATCCTCAGAGAAATATTTCTTCAGTTTTTTTCTTTTTGTAACTTCCTTTATTTCGGTTAAAATTTGTTCCGTTATAACAATAGTAATCCCTCCATCGACTATGTATTTTTTCATAAATGACAGCCGTTTCCCTATCAGAAAGCCTATCCATAAATTAGTGTCGAAAATAACTTTAATGTTTTTGGCTTTCATAAATCTGTTGCCTTACAATCTCAACTTCTTCAGTAATTGTCTCCAGACTTAATTCATCTGTTCTAAAAGTTTTGAGAAGTTTTGAGAGTTTAGTTTCAATTCCTTCTTTCTCCAATTCTTTGAACAATTTAACCTTTTCCTGATTTGGCAGTTGTTTAACCAAAGAAAGAATCTGGTCATATGTCAGGTTTAACTTTAACGCCGTGCTCATAATATAATAATTTGTACAAAAGTACGATTTTTAATACGTCAATACTTATTCCGACAATCTATAATTTTAAAGAAACAGTAAAATTTTAGTGCTTTTAGGCAATATTTCAACATAGAGTATGATTTCACAAATGAGTTCTTTAAAAGTAAAAGGAAATCCATATTACTAATTCCTGTATTCCTGGAAATAAGTATTAATCAATGCATAAATTTAGTTTTAACTTTCACTTTGACCTTTGCCTTTTAACCTTTACACTTTGCCTTCCCGATCACATATTCCTCCTGTACTGCCCTCCTACCCCAAATAACGCCTCTGTTATCTGCCCCAGCGAGCAATATTTCGTTGCTTCCATCAGGCTTTCAAACAGATTTCCTCCATGCAATGCATTTTCACGAAGATGTGCGAGGCTTTCATAACTTTCGGATTGCCAGGTTTTGTGCAGCTGTTCCAGCATACTGATCTGGTATTCCTGTTCGGCTTTGGTGGCACGTATTACCTGTTTCGGAATGATGGTAGGCGATCCTTTGCTGGATAGAAATGTATTTACACCCATAATCGGAAGTTCGCCGGTATGCTTGAGGTGTTCGTAATAAAGCGATTCCTCCTGTATTTTTCCGCGCTGGTACATGGTTTCCATGGCGCCTAACACACCTCCGCGCTCGTTGATCCGGTCAAATTCGGAGAGTACGGCTTCCTCAACCAGGTCGGTAAGCTCTTCAATGATAAACGAACCTTGCAGCGGATTCTGGTTTTTGGTAAGCCCCAGTTCATTGTTAATAATCATTTGTATGGCGATGGCACGGCGCACGGATTCTTCGGTTGGCGTAGTAATAGCTTCGTCGTAGGCGTTGGTATGGAGTGAGTTGCAGTTGTCGTAAACTGCATATAGAGCCTGAAGCGTGGTGCGTATATCGTTGAAATCAATTTCCTGCGCATGAAGCGAGCGCCCGGATGTCTGAATATGGTATTTAAGCATCTGCGAACGGGGACCGGCCTTGTACAAGCCTTTCATCGCCTTGGCCCAGATGAGGCGCGCCACTCTTCCCAAAACAGAATATTCGGCATCGATACCGTTTGAAAAGAAAAACGATAAATTGGGTGCAAACTTGTCAATAGCCATTCCGCGCGAAGCAAAATACTCAACATAGGAGAAACCGTTGGCAAGCGTAAATGCCAGTTGCGTAATAGGATTTGCACCTGCTTCGGCAATATGATAGCCCGAAATGGACACAGAGTAAAAATTCCTGACCTTGTTTTCGATAAAATACTGTTGCACATCACCCATCAGTCTCAGCGCAAAGTCGGTACTGAAAATACAGGTATTTTGCGCCTGGTCTTCCTTTAAAATATCTGCCTGAACCGTACCGCGCACATTGGAAATGGTATCGGCTTTGATTTTAGCGTAAACTTCTGCCGGAAGCACCTGGTCGCCGGTAACACCCAGCAGCATAAGCCCAAGCCCGTTGTTTCCTTCGGGTAAAATGCCCTGGTAGGATGGTCGTTTAGAATCGTGTTTGCTATAAATAGCGCTGATTTTCTTTTCAGTTTCCTCCTCTAGTCCATGTTTACGGATATACAGCTCACATTGCTGATCGATAGCTGTATTCATAAAAAAACCAAGCATAGCCGGGGCCGGACCGTTGATTGTCATGGAAACGGAAGTTGCCGGATCACAAAGGTTAAATCCTGAATACAGCTTTTTGGCATCATCAAGACAAGCTACTGAGACACCTGCATTGCCGATCTTTCCGTAAATATCAGGCCTCAGTCCCGGGTTTGCACCATAAAGAGTAACTGAATCGAATGCCGTTGAAAGCCGTTTGGCAGGCATTCCCAGCGAAACATAATGAAACCGCTTGTTGGTGCGTTCGGGTCCGCCTTCGCCGGCAAACATGCGGGTAGGATCTTCATTTTCACGTTTAAACGGGTATAAACCGGCGGCATATGGAAATTCGCCAGGCACATTTTCGCGCAGGCACCAGCTCAGAATATCGCCCCAGTCGTTATAACGCGGCATAGCAATTTTCGGAATACGCAGGTGCGACATGGATTCGGTATAAGTCTGCACTTTTACTTCCTTGCCACGCACGGAATAGGAATAAGTATCTTTTTTGAGTTCTTTCAGGCGGTGCTGCCAGTTGTCAAGGAGCTTTTGGGATTCGGGGGCGAGGGATTTCTGAATTTCTTTAAATAGTTTCTTTAATTCAACGGACAAGGCGAGGGGCGACTGGGAGACCGGGAGACCGGTGGGATCAGAATTATCTTGTTGGTTAAGCTCTTCTGTTGCTATATGAAGCCCATAAAGCCGGCTGGCAATGGCAGCCTGTTCCGAAGCCCATTTGTTGTAATTGCGCACGGTTTCCGAAATTTCGCCCAGGTAACGGACACGGCGGGGCGGAATAACACCCGTTATTAGCTCCATATCATCAGCTACAACAAAGCTGGAATCGAAATGTGTTTTGGTTTTGGAATTCAGCGTATGGATAAGTTCGCGGTACAGCAGGTTTACACCGTGATCATTAAACTGTGACGCCATGGTAGCAAAAACCGGGAGTGTTGAAAGATCGGTTGCAAAGAGCATGCGGTTCCGGGCAAATTGCTTTCGCACATCACGCAGAGCATCCTGGGCTCCGCGTTTGTCCGATTTGTTAAGAGCAACAATATCGGCATAATCCAGCATATCTATCTTTTCGAGTTGCGTGGCGGCACCATATTCGGGCGTCATCACATACATGCTTACATCGCAGTAATCCACAATTTCGGTATCCGACTGGCCTATGCCCGATGTTTCGAGTACCACTAGGTCGAAGCCTGCATTTTTTACCACGCAGAGCGCTTCGGCAATATGTTTCGAAAGCGCCAGGTTAGCCTGCCGCGTAGCCAGCGAACGCATAAAAACCCGAGGCGTATTGATGGCGTTCATCCGGATCCGGTCTCCAAGTAAAGCGCCGCCGGTTTTCCGCTTCGAGGGATCGACAGAGATTATTGCAAGAGTTTTATCCGGGAAATCCACCAAAAAGCGTCGCACCAGTTCATCCACCAGCGACGACTTCCCGGCACCACCGGTACCCGTAATACCTAAAACAGGAGTTGCACTTGCTGAGCATCCCTCCTTAAGTTCCGAAAGCAAGGTTTTAACTTCGGAATGATGATTTTCGGCTGCTGAAATAAGTTGGGCTATCGCATGATATTCGCAGTTCAGGATTTGCGTTTTTGTAACTTTCAGGCCCTTGCCTGTAGGAAAATCAGATTGCGCAACCACTTCGTTGATCATTCCCTGCAATCCAAGGTTGCGGCCGTCATCCGGAGAGTAAATCCGCGAAATGCCATAGGCCTGAAGCTCTTCAATTTCTTCCGGAAGAATAACTCCGCCGCCGCCGCCGAAAATTTTAATATGGCTGCAACCGCGTTCTTTCAGCAGATCAAACATATATTTAAAGTATTCCATATGCCCGCCCTGGTACGAAGTGATGGCAATGGCCTGCACATCTTCCTGTATGGCGCAATCCACCACCTCCTGAACCTGCCGGTCGTGCCCGAGATGGATCACTTCAACACCTGTGCTTTGCAGTATGCGCCGCATAATGTTAATTGCAGCATCGTGCCCGTCGAATAAGGCGGCGGCGGTAACAATCCGGATTGGATTTACAGGTTTGTATATCTCAGATTTCATGGGAGTTATAAATAGGATATGAAAATAATAACTACAAATATATATGTTTTTAGATGTATTGATTGAGTTGAAATGAATTATTTTATTCCTGGCCCGGCCATTGATCCGGAAATTCAGTCTATGGTAAACAATTTCCGTAATATCCTCTGCCCTTAACCTGAATTTCAGGACCCCGGTTGTTCAAATAGTATTGCTTCTCCGAAAAATATTTTAAGGAAGGGAAAACAGGTAATTGGAAAGAAATAAAATGCTGTTATAATAATCTGATTTCTTTTTTACCGCTACCGGAGTGTGGTTGCTTCAGTTGTGCAGCTCTGAGTTGCCGCAAAAATCCAACAACGAATTAAAACCTCCCCTGAATGCTGAGCAAAGCATAGAGGGATCATCAATAAGCCGGTATAATTCCAATAACTTATTTTTTTATGGGTCTGAAAAAGTCTTTGCCTGAAAATAAAGATGCAGCTTAGAAATTTTACACCCGGAAAAACTGACAATAACAAGATCCTGCTCATATAAAATACATATGCTATTCAACCTCCGCATGTTCAAAGAACTCACTACTTTTTTGCTTTCAAGATAGAAAACAGCATTATCAAAATGCAAATCCTCTGCCTTTGATGAATTTACAACCGCATTAAAAACCCGGTAAATCGTTCAGTAAACGAATCTTTTTTTCACTGCTAAAAACGTAATTTCTGCCAATGGAAAAGAAGGCCGAAGAGCAATTATTTTACTCGTATTTGGGCACTAATTGGAATATTATTTTACTGATTAAAAAATATTAAGGCCATTAACTGCCGTGAATACAGCATATTAAGATATCAACAAAAATTGTTAATAAAAAAACGGATTGCAGAAATTATTTCATATCTTTGCCTCCCAAGCTTATTTTCTGATCCCTAAAAAGGCCATTTGTACGATGAAAAATCATTTTAGAATATTAAAAACTTACTTAGCTCTTTCGTTATTATTCAGCATACATACTGTAAGTTTTGCTCAGCCGCCACCTCCTCCGCCAAGCGGAACGCACGGGTCGTCTGACAATGCCCCTCCGGGTGCTGGTGCCCCTATCGGCGAAGGAATGTTTCTGCTTATTGGTCTTGCAGGTTTGTATGCCGGTAAAAAAATGTATGACATCAGAAAATCATTGAAATTAAAAGAGGCATAAATACTCGCCAGACCTGTTTAGGTTTAAATTTTTTCACCCGCTTAAAAATCTACTTACCACCTGACTTCTGATTCAAATAACACATACACGGAATAACACCGGAAAGGGATTCTGATTTTACTGATTCCCGGGGACGAGGTACTAATCTCGCAGAATAATCCAAATAAAATTTCTGTTTAAACACCCCACTCCATTTACCATAGTCCGTTAACAATTCCCAATAACCTTATTATCAATAATATCTAAAATCAGGTCTTTGCATCCTACTATGTTGATAATCTGAGGCTTATTGCTTTGCGTCTTCGCGGCAAATAATAACTAACGGGATATTGCGTTTAGTAACCATGCACATTTTGTATTCAGTAATTTACAATGAATTCAAAAGTTGGTTTTTGCATAAAATCCTTCCGGTTACTACCAAAATAAATCCTTCCCGGCCCAGGCGTTTCTAATAACCCGGTATAAGGTTTAACGGAGAAAAAAACCGGATTACCTGATTACTTTTGTACTTTCGTTACGCTGATCATTTATCACATTAAACCTTGCTTAGTTTATGCTAAAGGCTGTTAAACTTCTGATCCTCTTTTTAGCTGTCAGCGTAAGCCTTTTTTCGCAAAATACCCCTTTGCTGGCACCGCTTAATCCTGATTTTGTTACTTTTCTGGAACAGCTGAAGAGCGGGAAAGCCCCGTTGCCCGGCAGTGAGGAGTTCGGTACCGGCGGCATGCCTCCCCCGGCAGTAATAAATTTTGACAGCTATCTTAAAAACAGCAAGCTCAAATCAACCGATTTTGACCCGGTTTATGATATGCGAACTACAGGCTTGCTCACGCCTGTAAGAGGACAAACCAGCAATGGCTGCTGGGCTTTTGCCACCATCGGCTCGGTTGAATCACAATGGCTGAAACTTGGCCAGGGCGCATGGGACTTATCCGAAAACAATCTGAAATTCTGTCACGGTTTCGACTACGACAGGAGTTTTTATGGCAATCATTTTATGTCGACTGCCTATTTCGCGCGCCGCGC
>JAIFMH010000117.1 GCA_020048595.1 Bacteroidota bacterium
TTGCATACAGTTCAATTACTCATACTTACCAGGCAATCGTATATTCAGGAAATATTTTATCACCTGAAGGATCGGTATCAGGCTCGCGCGGATATGGCTGTGGCGATAATGCATCATATGCTTGGACCGACCAGAATTATTTTTATGTTTTCGATGGCTTGGCTGGTCAATGGACGTTATTCTACTCAGGTCCAGTGGGAAATGCAACCGGTGCCAGTAATTTCTGGTGCGGCGATACTTATGTTGCAGGTGTTTTCCAAAGATTTTACCCGGACAAATGCAGAAATGTTGCCTATAGTCTGGTTACAAAAACTTTTACTCTCACTGAAACAGGCGGTGTTTATTATACCGAATCAGATGGTATTGCCATGACCGGAGGATTTGTCTCAACATACGGAGGTTCACCTGAGGAGGTAAACCTGGTTGGCTATTCAGCTTTCACCGGTCAGTTTTATATCAAGACCGAAAATACGCCTTACTCAGCGTTGAACCTTGGTAGCCATTTTGATTCTGATACATGGAAAGACTGTGAAAAAAGAAATGTTTACGGGTACAATATTCAGAGAGGCACTGCTGAAAATGGAGATGTTAAAATAAACACTTTCGATACAGAAAGAGCTGCCTGGATTACACATGCATTCTCATTTTCAGGATACGATTTATGTTGTCTTTCCAATTACATAGTCGGCGGCAACACAACTATATGCTCCATGACTGATAAATCAGAAGCAGTCATATTTTATGTTTATTCCGGCGAAACCGGTGATTATCATATAAGTACAGCAGGGATTCAAAATAAAGGTCATTCATATTACTATAATGTCGGCAATGATTACGCTTCAGCATTGGATGACTGGAATCATGCATGGTTTTACAATACAAAAACGGGAATAGAACAGTCTCTTACTTTTGGTGAAAGCGATCAAAGCAATGTAATATATTCAACTGATTATATTTCGTTTTGCAAATTCGAACCTGAATCATCAACAATGGATTTATGGTTTTATAATTCAAAAACAGACAGAGCATCAAAAATTGAAATAAGCAATGATGTACATCCACATTACCAGTTGAGCCCGTATTCATTTGTTTTTGTTCCATCAACGGCTGCTGATTTAGCTGTATTTTACTCTCCTGCCCATGATTCAATTATGGCTGTTACTTCTAATCTGGCCGGGCCAAATTCCATTTATTCTACTGTAGGAGTTTTTTCATGGCTTACTAATACAAACACTTCTACTTCAACATTGCTCTTTGATGCTGCAAATCTCACGCTTATCGATTTCGAAAGCAGGCCTGTAAGTAACGGAATTTCCGAATCACTAATACTTTTTATGGATGGGCATATTTTCAAAGTCTACGATGCATCTAACCAAACAACTTCAACTTTTGATTTAGCCGCAACTCCGGGACTCTATCAGAATAAGGGAAATATAATTTTACTCGGGACTTCCAACTACTCTAAATTTTATGCTTTCCAAAAAGGCCTGACTGATTTTGTTGAATTAGTACCCGAAGGAAATTCGTTGTATTATTCCGCATCTCAAAATACAGCCGTAGTTGCCCGTTTCGGCAAGGTATATGCATTTGCTCCAGACGCTTTTACGAATATTGAAAAAGATGAATCAGATCAACCCGGAACGGTAAAACTAAATCAAAACTATCCCAACCCATTCACCGCCACCACCACCATCACCTGGAAACTACCACAAGATGCTCATGTAGTTTTAAAAGTATATGATTTTACAGGCCGTGAGGTTAAAACACTGATGGATTATGATCAGCCGAAGGGAGAGCACAAAGTTAACTTTGATGCAACCGGGCTGCCAACCGGGATTTATTTTTATCAGCTTCGGGCGAATGGGAAAGTTGGAACAAAGAAAATGATTTGTATTAAATAAGTCTTCCACCCCGAAATATCGGGTCAAAAACCAATGCCATGAATACTTCCAGGAATTACATTAAGGGCTATTTGATAGTTATTCTGTTTTCAATCCCTTTAATGGCGTATTCGCAGCAATCGTTTTGGGATATGCTTTATATTGGGAAGCCCCTCACTTCGGATACCAGGTATGCAGTTGGCGAAAACTGTATTATATTCTCCGAAACATCTTCAAACAAAGTATATGCATTCAGCACTATAACAGGAAACTGGGACTCGGCTTCAATAGCTACAACTCTTCCATGGACAGATGCGGCCGCTGGTGGCAAATCTGCAATGCTGCTGAATGATTCGCTGGCTGTTTTCTTTAGTGCTTCTAATCATGATTTTACTGTTTTGAGATTCGATGGACAGTTACGAGATGATCGTGTGAAAATGGTTGGATGCTATGCATCAATGGGATATGTGATAACCAATACTAAAGTTTATGTTTTTGATTCGGACGATTCTCAGATCAGAAGTGTAAACTATACATCAATTAGTACTACTCCCTATGCCTCTGTTTATAATGGTAACGATTACTTATGCTTCAATCTGTCAGAGTCAGACCTTACAAAACAAACCATCGTTGCTTATAGCTCGGTTACAAAAACAATTTCAGAATTTACCGGTGTAAACTTACCTTTATTCCGTCAGTTGGAGCACGGATTTATTTTTGGCCGTACTTCAGGTCCTCCCTATTCGTGTGGCGGATACAGTGCTTTTACCGGCACTTTTGTTACCAGAACTTCGGATATAATTATTGGCGATGTTCTCCATCAGTATGATTTAAACAGGGTTTACCCCAGATTGTGTTACCTTTTCTATTCAAGATCCGATGTGGACATAAATGGTATAACCACTTATTACTTATGGGTATTTAATACGCTTACCGGAACGTTTGATGAATTCTCGTATGATTATAATTATTACAAGACCCAACTCGTTCCTGATGATCAGACAACCGGTGGCCAGGGGATATTTCATATAACTTACGATAAGGACAATGGAGATAAGGTTAACCTGATAACATACGATGTTTATTCCAGGGCTTTTACCCAACACGATTTTAATATTGTATATGATTACCGGAATAGAAATTATATAGGAGGGCACATTATTGCTATGACTACAAAAGAGAAGATTGTTTTTTACGATATCCTCAGCGGTAATTCAGCAATATATAATTCGGATTGGCAGGCAGGACAATTTCCAGGTATTCAAAGTATTGAGCTAGGAAATAATTATGTTACAACTGTTTATTACAAGGGTATCGGTACTCAGGGAATGACCGTATTCAATTATAATGGAACAACGGATAGTCTTAAATTTGTCAGTTTTGCTTCAAGTAATAATTATTCAGATGTATTCGGCAGTACAGGCTATTCCCTGGTAAAATTTGTTAACTATACGCAGTCGGCTGAGCATTTACTTTATTCTGTTGCAAAAGACTCCTGGCTGGTAAAAAATGTGGCTTCTTCAGGAGTGTATACCGGAGAAAAAACAGGGTTTTATTTCCATATAGACAATAACCAAAACATAACTACATTCTTCAACGCTAAATCCGGCGACGAATTACTAATCCCTGTCAAAAGCCAGGGAACTCCCCTTTCCCTTGACAGCATATTTATGATGCAAAGCAACGATCAAAAATATGGATACAGTTCGGTAACAAATTCAATTGCTTCGTACCCCAACTTGCGATATTCGCTCACAGAACACCGTAATACAAATATTTTCATTTATCATACGCCTGTAAATCCGGACTATCCAGGTCATCTTCTGTTTGATGGAAATCGTGGAATCTTTGTAACACTCACAACAAGCTCTCAAACTCACGGATCAAGAATTCTGACGAGAGCCGGGGGAAAAACCGCTTTAGCTGTATACAATAAGGGTTATCTTTTTGCCTATGATCCAGATGAATTTACTACTGTTGATGAATCGCCAACCAGGCCTGGTTCATTTCGATTGGATCAAAATCATCATAACCCGTTTACTTCACGTACTACCATTACCTGGCAACAGCCAAATGATGCCCATGTCATTTTAAAAGTCTACGATTTTACAGGCCGCGAGATGAAAACCCTTGTAAATTGTAAACAGGCAATGGGAGAACATAAAGTTGAATTTAATGCGGAAGGTTTACCTGCCGGAATCTATTTCTACCGTCTGCAAACTGAAAATCATTTTCTCACCAGAAAAATGGTTTTGCTAAAGTAATTGACGGATAAAATCAGGCTGAACAGGATAAATGACATTGCCAGGTCAAACATTTTTTAATAAGGCAGAAAACGAGCCTGAATCAAATAAATCTTCCGGGTTATAATTGATTTACTAATTTCCCTTACCTTTAATGTTTAAAACACGGAATTTAAGATATTCCTGTAAGGTTAACCATATCGGCAGATGGGTAAATACAGACATTTTATTTTTTTCATTCTCTGCTTCACTACTTCCCTCACACGGGGGCAGGATCCTCATTTTTCAAATTTCAATTCCAACAAGCTATATTATAATCCTGCCTATGTAGGAATTGATTATGGCATCAGGCTGAACATGGCGTACCGAAGGCAATGGCCAAAAATTCCAAGTAAATTTCAGACATTTTATACCGGTTTCGATCAGGGGATAAGGATTGCAAGAGGTGTTGGCGGATTCGGACTTACAGTTGTTTCCAATACTGAAGGCGAAGGTATTCTGCAAAACTATACAATCGGAGTTCCCATTTCGGCCAGGATACCAATTGCCGAAAAATCACTGATACAAGTTGGCGCAATGCCTTCCATAGCGTTCAGCAGTATAAATTGGGACAGATTCATCTTCAGCGGGCAGTTAAATCCTTACTACGGGAATATTTATCCTTCGGGATTCGTTCCTCCGGATGACGGAAGCAGCAACAATACCTATGTTGACATTTTTAATATCGGAGGCGTTTTCAGGTACGAGAATACTTCGCCACATGCAAATTCAGCAAGGTATTACAGAAAATTCGAAGTGGGATTATCAGGCTTTCATTTGTCCCAACCCAACCAGTCATTTACTTATTCCCAGGCACCACTTTATGCCAAATATGTGTTCTTCACCAATTATACCTTTTCTGTTTCTCTGAAATCGTCCGGATTAATGTTTATTGAACCCTCCTTTTTATGCGAATCGCAATGGAATATGTTTTCGTACATGGCAGGTATACGTACATCTTTTGTTGATTCCAATATTGATTTTGGAATATGGTTGAGAAACAGGAATATAAACATGAAAAATACCGATGCAATTGTAGTTCTGTTTTCCTATCGCTTCCTCCTCGACAAGGTTAACAATACGTTACTCACAACGTCCATTTCCTATGACATTACTACTTCCGAACTGGTTGATGCAAGCAAAGGAAGTCCTGAAATTACAATAAGCCTGGCACTCAACAACAAAACATTTTTTAATGACAAGCCGGATAAATGCGATGAAGGAAGTAACTGGAGCACAAAAAAGCCTACAGCAACGCGAAAAAAGTAAATAAATCCTTAACGGATCAGCGTCACCGTTCCATACGTTTTTCCATTGTTACCACTCCAGTAGGTACCATCTGCAAATTTTGCAGAAATCCGCCATGCATACACATCCTGCGGAAAGAGGTTCCCGTTGGCATCTCTGCCATTCCATCCTTCCGAAGGCATCCCGTTTTGAAGAGCTGTTGATTGCCAGATAAGGTTTCCCCATGTATCGTAGATCTGGATTGTATATTCTGCAATTCCAATCCCCTTGGGCAGGAAAAGGTTTTCATCAGGATCAGGATGTTCCGGAATGAGGGCATTGGGCACGTACAATCCTTTAAAATTGACAGGGTAACTAACTATAGCAGTATCCATACATCCAAATTGGTTCATGGTTACAAGCATAATGATATACGTATCGTTATTACTGTATTCTATGGGTTCGTTTACATCACAGGCAGAGAATTCCCGGCCATTTCCAAAATTCCAGAAACATTCTGTTTCCCCAACGGAGGAATTTGTAAACGTAAGGTATTCAGGATATCCGCCGGTTGAAGTAAAAGTAAACTGGCTCTGCGGACTTGGGAAAACCCTTATCTCAATACTATCGGAATCCTTGCACCTGTTGCTGTTTTCCGAGGTCAGTTTAACCAAAAACAGTCCTGCAGAATCAAAAACATGGGTTGGATTTGATGATATTGCTGTATTATCGCCAAAAGTCCAGAGATGTGAACTTCCCATATCACCCTGAAAGGTAATTTGCAGTGGGACACAACCAGAAGTATCTGGTAAAATAAAGGCTTCAGGTTTCGGTTTGATTATGATCTGTTTAACGGATGTTCCGATACAAGCGGGAAATCCAAAAGCTGAAACTCCGCTTAAAATAACTTCATAGGTACCACTATTTGTATATGTATGATATGGATTCGACAAAACGGATGAGTCGCCATCACCAAAATGCCAGATCCTGTCACCAATTTCAATATTGGATGTATAAGCAAAAGACAAAGTTTCCCCGACACATGCTTCTTCAACAGATGAAATTTCAATCTGTGGAACTGGCAGTATTTCGATAGTATCAAAAGTCTCATCATATCCACAGCCATTATCAACATTTAGCTTGACAGTATAAATACCAGCCTGGTTATATATGTGACAAGGATTCTCCGTTGATGAGCCCTGCCCGTCACCAAAATCCCACGAAAGATTTGAAATTCCGAGAACAGACGCATCAGTGGAATAATTTTGAAAGCAAAAAGCATCTCCTTCGCATCCTTTGAAATTATTAACTGTAAAAAAAGCATGAACGGTATTAGGTTTAACCAACAGATCCCGGGTGAGAGTATCACTACCGCATCCGTTTTTTGTAAACAGGCTGATTGGGTATACAGTAGAATTTGCACCCGTTGTGAACGTGTGAACCGGTTCAAATTCCGTGGATGTAGTACCATCGCCAAAATCCCAGAATAATGAATCAGGAAAACTGGTTGAAACATTCCTGAACAGAACTTCTACCGGACTACAATCCCAGGTGTGAAGCATTTCGAACCTTGATAAAGGTTTGGCATGAACCAGAATTGAATCCGAATAAACTAAATAATCGCAGTAATTATAGGATTCAAAACGAATGTGAATGACAGTATCTCCCGTAAGACTTCCTATATAAACTATCGAATCGGGAGGCCGTAACGAATCAACAGCTAAGCCGTTACCAAAATCCCAGTGATAGGAAGAACCTGCGTTATACTGCGATAGATCAATTGTAATAAAGGTTGTTAGCGGGCTGCACCCTTCCCTGGATGAAAGCTGAAAAAACGGTTGCGGCGGCGGACCGGTAATAATTATAACTGATGAATCAGAATAAGTACATCCAAATCCCGATGTAGCTGTTAATTTAACCTGGAAAGATCCTTCAAAAGCATACGTATGGGCAGGTTCAAACAATTCAGATGTATTGCCATCACCAAAGTCCCAAACAAAGGATATGGCATTTGAGGAATTGTTACTGAAATATACAGGCGAATTTGTGCAGGCTGGGATGCCGAAACTGAAATTAACAGCCGGCAGCTCCATAACCTCAACCGGCTTCGCAACTGAATCGCGACAGCCGCTTTCATTAATTACCACAAGCATAGATGAATACAAACCCGGGACAGTATAAGTATGCCCGGGATTTTGAGCCTGTGAGGTGGTATTATCTCCGAATTCCCAAAACCAGGAAGTCATAGTTACTCCTCCACCTTGCGACTGATTAGTAAATACTGTTGTTTCGCCAAAACAAACTGTGCTCGATGTAAAATCAGCTTCCGGCGAAGGCCTTACAGTAACCAGGGCAGTATCAGCCCTGTAACAGCTTCCATTGCCGGTACTGTAAATTAACTCATAATTTCCTGCTAAAACCGGATCAAAAAAACCAGCCGGGCTTACATTAGTTCCTCGCCAGGTTCCGCCTGATGGAGTACCAATCATAGAAATAGTTTCGTTTGAACAAATGGAACGATCGCTTCCTGCACTTACCGTTTTATCAGGTTCTACTACCGAAACAGTCATTGCATCGGAACCGGAACAGCCATTGCCGCCTGTATATGAATATAACAAAACGAAATTCCCAATCCCGTTTGGTGTAAATAAACCGGTTGCAGATACATTGGGTCCTGACCAGATACCGCCGGCAGGAATAGCAGTTAATTGTTCGGGTATCGGTTGGTTACAAAAAGTCACATCTTCGGCTATAACAATTGGATATGACAGAACTGTAACGGCCATTTCATCTGAATTTGAACATTTCGTACTGTTATCAGTATACAAATACGTAATCAAAAAAGTACCGGTACCCGAAATCAAAGGATCAAAAACACCTGTTGCAGTATTAATAATACCAGTACCCGACCAAATACCACCTGCAGGAATTCCGGAAAGCGTTCGCAAACCTTCATTCATGCATAAAATTATATCGGAGCCCGCATTAACAACCGGATTTGGAATAACAGAAACCACTACCTGGTCTTCTGTGGTACAATTCCCCGCCCCTCTTCTGTATGTTAATGTAAAAGCCCCGGAAGCCACCGGTGAAAATACTCCTGTTGCAGTGACATGATTTCCTGTCCAGGTTCCGCCCGACGGTTTTCCTGAAAGCTGAAAATTACCGCTGCTGATACAAACAGATGTATCGTTCCCCGCATTCACATCAACAGGTGTAAAAACCTCAAACTGATTGCTGATACTATCGCCCGTACCACATGTATTTGTGGCTTTAACGGTGATCTGGTATGTGCCGGCCTGCGAAAACAAAATCTGCGGATTCGGAGAACCTGAAGTTGACGGTGATTCAAAACTCCAGCCATTAGCAGGATTCACTGTCCACTGATACAATGTAATATCACTGCCCTTATCAAGATATGACGCATTACCGGAATACCTGAACGGGAAACAATCGTCAGGAACTACCGGAAGATTAATGGAAGGGATATCCATTGCATGTATGAGGACCGACGTATTGTCGCTGCCGCATGTATTACTGACTGTGAGAGTTACTGTGTAATCTCCGGCAACAGTAAATTGCAGTTCTGGTTTCTGTGAGCTGCCTGTAGTCCCGTTAATAAAATTCCATCCGGAGGCCGGGCTTACACTCCAGGAAGGCAGTAAATCTGAACCCGTTGAATTTTCACTTGTAAAAACTACCGGGAAAGGCACACAACTTGTATCCTGGTCAGCTTCTGCAATAGCCGCAGGGGGACTTTGAACACGAATATCTTTGGTGATTACAGCACTTCCACAACTATTTGTTGCTGTTAACCGAATAGTATGTGGCCCGGAGGCAGGATACGTCTGGCATTGCGGATTAATTTCTGTAGATGTTTTCCCGTTGCCAAAATCCCAGAAATAGGTTGTGGTTCTATTACAATTGGATCCATAAGCGCCCGGAATGCTTGTATTTGAAAAACAAAACAAACCGGAATTTTCACATCCAAGCGCAGGTGTTATGATAAAATCAGGAATGGGTGCACTCCACATTTTAATGCCACTCACCGTAGCGCTTGTGCTGGAGCATGAGTTGGAAGCTGTTACTGTAATTATAAACTCATTGTTTATCTTACCGCACGAAGTAGTGGTAAAAGTGTGCGATATGATTCCATTATTTAACAGGACAGAATCCTGTGTCCATAGAATTCGCGGACTGTTATCACCGAAATCCCACAGATAAGTTGTTCCGGGCGAGTTTAATGCGTAATTCGAGAGTGTAAACGAATAAGTTTTTGGTGCACAGCCTGCAGTTCCTCCGTCAGTTGTTAAACCTATTGCAGGATTTGATTGATTTTTAACAATATATGTTGTTGTGCCATTACAACCATTGCTGGCAATTGCTGTAAGAGTCAGGCTAAAAGCTCCCAGTTCAATATAGGTATGATTTAAAGTAAATACTCCGGGAGGAAGATTAACCGGATCACTGCCATCTCCCCAATTGAGTGTATAGCCTAAAACACAACCATTCTCAGTTGTGGTGTTTTGAACCTGTATAGGGAAATCTGCATTTTCGGGAGTTGGGTCTCTGTCACAATTACTAAAATCGGGATCATTTAGCAAATCAATAAGCTGGGGATTGGGTCTCCTTTTCACATGTACATTCCTGTCGAATGAGTCCGAAATATTCAATCCGCCGGTAGTATCTGTTACAATGAGCATTACATTGTATTGTTGAATACCACAGCCTGGAGGATTATAAACATGACTTGGGTTGGCCAGATTTGATATAGTACCGTCTCCAAAGTTCCATAAATAGATTTTGGGAGATGTATTACCGCTTGTTACAGCTGAAGTAAATTGTATTGGAGTTCCTGAACAAACGCTGTCATGATTAATAGTAAAGGACACGTCGATCTGAGCAGTCAAAAAAACTGGCACCAAACAAATGAAAAACAGTATATTAACACGTTTCAACATGATATCAATTTTTCATTGACTCTATTGTTTACTACCAATTTCTCCATTTTCCCAAATGCAGGAAAATTCAGGTTTATTGACCTCCTTATCGTATAAATAATCAGTAAATATAGCTATTCTTCTGAAACATTTTACCATCAAATGTTGTGGCAGACACAAACTTCAACCTTCGTTTATACAATTTCTATAAAAAAACCGCTTTCAATACGA
>JAIFMH010000374.1 GCA_020048595.1 Bacteroidota bacterium
AATAAAATATACCATAGCGAAACATGCTAACACTATTGCCCATGAAAGCCAGCGGTATTTTATAAAACGAGTGATCATGTTTTTGTACCCGCTCTCCATACCTGCAAAGAAAGGTTCTGTTTTATTATAGAAATTTCCATGCTGAGCGCCTCTTCTATTCAGAAAAACATTGAGTACTGGTGTAATAGTAAGAGATACAAAAGCAGAAATCAGCACAGCCACTGCAAGCACAATTCCAAATTCGCGGAATAAACTGCCTACAAAGCCTTGTAAAAATAACACAGGCAGGAAAACGATAGCAAGTGTTATTGAAGTAGAAATTACAACAAAAAATATCTCTTTACTGCCATCAATAGCAGCCTTTCGAACAGGAATCCCGGCTTCGATTTTACGGAATATATTTTCAGTTACCACAATACCATCATCAACCACTAATCCGGTAGCCAGGATAATAGCCAGCAGAGTCAGGATATTGATCGAAAATCCCGCAATATACATTATGAAAAATGTGAAGATCAGCGAAATAGGAATATCTATCAACGGTCGTAAAGCAATAAGCCAGTTGCGGAAGAAGAAAAATATAACAAGGATAACCAGTAATATTGCAATTGCCAGTGTTTCGCCAACTTCCTTAAGTGATTTACGAACGTTTAAAGTGTTGTCAATCAAAGTGGTAAAAGTGATATCGCTTTTTTGCGATTTCTGGATTTCAGCAAGCCTTTTGTTGAATTCATCCGAAATATTAATGTAGTTGGCACCAGGCTGCGGAGTTATGGCAACACCAACAGCGCTAACACCATTTACCCTCCAGCTCTGCTCGTAACGCTCAGCTCCCAGTTCCACCTGCGCGATATCTCCTAACCTGATTATTCCGTTTTCATCGCCCCTTATTATCAGATCCCTGAATTCTTTTTCAGTTGTAAGATTACCTAAAGCCCTGATCGTAAGCTCGGTTTTATTTCCATAGATTTTGCCGGAAGGAATTTCTACGTTTTCTTTGTCCAGGATACTATTGATATCATTGAACGTAATTTTATACGCATTCAGCCGGAATGGTCTGGAATTTATTCTGAAGTACATTTTCAGCATAATCGCTCATTTCCAGAAGCCCTTTAGTTTGGCTCTGGACTGCCATTAAAATAATAAAATCACTATTGGCATCTGATTTTGTTACAACCGGTGGTGCATCAATATCCTGCGGTAAATTCCTTACAGCCTGGCTAACTTTATCCCTTACATCATTTGCAGCAGCTTCAAGATTTACATCAATATTGAATTCAACATTAATATTGCTTCTGCCAACTGAACTTGTTGAAGTAATCGTACGGATACCGGGGATGCCGTTAATTGATTTCTCTAAAGGCTCAGTAATCTGGCTTTCAGTGATATCTGCATTAGCGCCAGTGTAAGAGGTGCTAACAGTTATAACAGGCGGATCTATAGCCGGGTACTCTCTGATTCCAAGAAATGTGAAGCCGATTACCCCGAACAGAATGAGGAACAGGTTCATAACTGTTGCCAGGATTGGCCTTTTTATTGATAGTTCAGATATATTCATTGTAAAATATTGATCGGAAATTTAAAGAATTATTAAATGAGGACCTTTTCACGAATTCAAACCTTAAAATAGTTTTAACAAGTGGTATTAGTCATTTTTTACCTTTTTGATCTTAACCGCTCCATTAGGTCGCACTGAAAAAACACCGCTGACAATAATTGTATCACCTGGCTTAAGGCCATCTGTTATTTCCACAACATCACTGTTTCTGATCCCTGTTTCAACGTTTTGAGAAACTGCTTTCCCGCCTTTCACTAAAAGCACCTGGCTCGAAATAGCATCAGGAATTATGGCATTAGTTGGTACCACTATGCCTTCTAATTTTTCATTGAGCAGCACTTTAACGAATGCTCCCGGGCTGATAGTTCCCTGGCTCAGCCTTGCACGTACTTTGATATTCCGGGTTGCCGTGTTTATCTGTGGCTCTATGGCTGAGATGGTTGCTTTGATTTCCTCACTGGAAGAATTGGTGCGTATGGATACAGTTTTGCCGATTTTTACAAGATCCTGATAGGCTTCCGGAACCGAAAAATCGATCTTAATCTTATCGGTTTGTTGCAAAGTGCCAATAACAGTTGCCGGTGAAACATAAGCGCCTTCACTAACGAGCCTTAGCCCGAGGCGCCCGGAAAAGGGTGCTTTGATCACAGTTTTATCGATCTGAGCAAGCAATACATTCATATTGGCAGTGTATAAATTCACCTGGCTGATGGCTGCATCGTAACTTGCCTGATCTACTCCGTTCACTGCCAGTAGTTTATTGAGACGTTGTTCAGTTTTTTTGGCTAATTCGAGTTGGACTTTCTGCTGGTTCAACTGTGCCTGCAAGTCAGCATCATTGATCCTGGCTAATACGGTTCCGGCTTTAACAACAGCTCCATCCGGAATGTTAAGATAGGTTAGACGGCCACCCACTTCAGGATGAAGTTCAATCATTTCTTCCGATAAAACGGTGCCATTGACTTCGATGTCAGAAGAAAAGTCTTTATTAGCCGCAACCATTACTTCAACCGGAACAGGCGGTTTTTCTTTAACGGCGTTTTTATCCTTTGCCTCGCTTTTACACGAAATTATCGCTGCCAGCATTATTGGCAATCCGATCAATAGTTTTACTCTCATAGGATGTGATTATTATCTTTAAGGTTACTTTTTATTTTTTTAATTGATTCAGTCAATTCTGAAACCTGAGAAGTGTTAAGTCCTTTCAGCACAATCTCATTTATCTCACTGAATGATTTTTTAATTTCCGGTAAACAAAACTTAGCTTTATTGGTAAGCACTAGACTATGTTTTCGCCTGTCCTCAGTATTTTGTATTCGTTGTACATATCCTTTACCTGAAAGGTAATCAATAATCCGGACAATGCTAACCTTATCAGTATCAAGTTTTAGCGCTAACTCTTGTTGTGTAATACTTCCATCACAGCTTTCAATCAGAACCAAAGCATAGTAGTTCCGGTCAATATCCAGATGCTGAAGCTTTGCCCTTAGTAGCTGCAGATATCCTTTCCCAAGGGAGGATAAAATTCTTCCTAAAGGTTGTTCAATCTGAGCCATAAAGTATATTTGGAATTTAGGTTTTGCAAAAGTACTCTAAATCGCAAATGGTTTACATTGTTAACTATATTTTTAACAACTTTTAAATCTGAATCAGTTTGACATCCAAAATTTGAACAGGTTTAAAAAACAAAAACGTTTTTATGTATTATCCTGATTTATATTGCGGTTTAATGAAATTCTAAGATTTCAAACTTTGTTCAACTTTTTTTGTTAAATAAACCTAAATAGTCATATGTATATTTGGTAATATATTTATTTGACTTAATTTGATTTGAGTAAATTGAGAGTATAAATATATAAAAATTTGTAAAACAATAGTTTAACTATGGCTGAGAGGTATAAAAGTGATTTGGTTAATTGGAAAGTTATCTTGAGTTCAAAGAACCTGCTTCAGATAATAGTAGGTGCAGGTATGGCCGTATTTGCCATAAAAGGATTTATGGTACCTAACCAGTTTATGGATGGTGGTGTAACCGGTATATCTATTTTACTGCATGAAATATCGCATATTAACATAAGTATTTTTATCAGTGTTTTCAATCTTCCGTTTATATACCTTGGATACAAACGGATTGGCAAAACTTTTGCCATTCAAACTTCATTAGCTGTTTTCCTGCTCACATTGGGGCTGTTATTTATTAACATTGAACCGGTTACTACTGACAAACTGTTGATTGCCATTTTCGGCGGTATCCTTAT
This sequence comes from Bacteroidota bacterium, assembly GCA_020048595.1. Lineage (GTDB taxonomy): Bacteria > Bacteroidota > Bacteroidia > Bacteroidales > UBA4417 > UBA4417. Next base: position 3,817 of record JAIFMH010000374.1, read on the forward strand.
CGGAACTGGTGTTGGCCTTGTAATACGAAGCGGAGGCGTAATTGATGGAGCCGAAGTAATAGCCGTATTTACCCGCAGAAGGATTGGATTTTCCAACAGCGAAATCATCATGTTATTCAACACATTCATTTTTGCAGGTGCAGCGTTCCATTTTGGCCTCGAAACAGCTATGTATTCGCTGATTACATATTATGCTGCAACCAGGGCAACTGATTATATTGTTGATGGTATTGAGCAATATACTGCTATAAATATCATCACATCGCAACAGGAAAAAGTCAAAGAGTTACTGGTTAATGATCTGGGAAAAGGCATTACGGTGTACAAGGGCGAAAGAGGATATTTGCCCGGAAGTTTCGAAATTAAAACTGATTGCGACATTATTGTAACTATTGTTACGCGTTTGGAAATAAGTCAGATACAGGAAGCTGTAATGGGAATTGATGGAAAGGCATTTGTATATACGCAAAGCATTAATGAAGCAACCGGTGGAATCTTAAAAGCAAAAGGCCATGCAAAATAAACAACAAATGAAAAATTTTGTCATGGGATTGTTAAGAGATAATCTTCCGGTTACTTATTTTTATCATACTCCTGAACATACTTTATATGTAATTGAAAAGTCATTGGAAATCGGCAGGCACGAACAATGTAACGACAAAGAACTTGAATTGCTGAATTTAGCTGCTTTGTGGCATGATACAGGCTACATTAGAACGTATAAGAATCATGAAGAAGAGAGCTGTAATCTGGCGCGACTCTATCTGCCTGAGTATGGAGTTCCTTCTGCAGATATTGAGAAAATCTGTGGAATGATAATGGCTACTAAAATACCACAATTGCCAAAAACCAAATTAGAAGAAATCCTTGCTGATGCTGATCTTGAATATTTCGGCACATCTGATTTTAATTCCATAGCTGACAGTTTATTTAAAGAACTTCAACACATAAATCCTTTGTTCACTGAAACTGCCTGGAATCAGGCACAAATTTCGTTTCTTAAAAAGCACCATTATTTTACTCATTTCTGTAAAGAATTCAAAGAACCAATAAAAATGAAGCATTTAGAAAAGCTAATATCTAGTTGGGGATGATCAATGCTGTTTTGATATAAAACCTTTTTACATAAAATCTCCGATCATGAAAAGCATACTAAGTCTGGTGTTTTTACTCATGTTATTTTCAGTTGCAGATGCTCAGTATAAAGTTCGGTTTGTATTGAAAGAGAAAACTGCCATCAAACATGATAGCGTTTTTATTGCCGGAACTTTCAACAATTGGGACTCCACAGCAAATCCGAAATACTTGCTTAAGCCATCCGGGAATAGAGAAAAGTCTATAGTCCTTGATCTAAAAGCGGGTCCGATAAAGTATAAGTTCCATCGGGGTAGTTGGTTAACTGTTGAGAAACAGTATTGGGGCCGGGAGGTTTCTGATCGTGATTTTATAGTAAAAAAGGATGTTGTCCTGTATGATAGTGTTGAATCATGGAGAGATCAATTGATTTTTGATAAAAAGTATGCTTTTGCAAATGAAAAATCAGATACTCTTAAAGTTGGAATACTGGTTGCAATAGCTAATGTTTACGCTTTCTGGCCCGAATTTTATAATTCTGATTCTGCTCTCTTTTATGCTCAGAAAGCCCTTGATTTGCAACAGCAGATTATTTCATCCAATAAATATTTTTCATCCAGGCGTGAAGATTTTTCGTACCAGGTGATCCGATTGCAGGAAATTATTGCCGCCTTAATGCATTCACTCGGGAATTACCCAAAAGCATTGGAAATTCGTTTTGATAATCTGAACCTGTCCGAGAAATTAAAAGATAAATATTTCATGGTTGCTGCTATCAGTAATATTACAAATGATTATTCTTCGATGAAGGATTTTCATAATGTGCTGAAATATGGTCAATTAATGGACTCCATTCTGAGCACACTCAATAAAAATGATACCAGGTATAAAGAAGAGCAATGGAGGGCATATAGAATTATTGCAATGGCTTATTATAATCTAAAGCAAAATAACAATGCTTTGGCGTATGCAAAAAAAATGGCTTCAGTTGCAATCCCAACAGACCAACTTTATTTTCAGGCTTTCGGTAGCCTGTTGCTTGCTGATATTTATTCCGCTACAGGAGATTATAAATCGTCATTTTATTACTACAGAAAATCGCAGGCAAATGCTTTACCGATTTATGCAATTCTTCCCTACGCAAGTGCTCATGCTGGTATTGCAAGGCTGTTTCAAAAGGAGGGAAGGGAGGATTCTGCTTTAATTTATGCGAGGCAATCTTTAACTTGGTTCCTTGAATATAAAATAGATATACAATCGTGGGGCGAAAATTCGCTTTACTACATAGCTGACATTTATCCACTCCTTGCCGAAATATACAAGGATAATAACCAATTAGATAGTGCGTACAAATACTTGCACCTATCAGTAGCATTAAAAGATAGTTTATACAACACTGATAAAATAAGGCAGTTCCAAACTCTAAGTTTTAACGAGGCTTCCCGCCGGCAGCAATTGGAACAGCAGAGCAGAGAAGAAAAACAAATTTATGAAAACAAAGTAAAAATGTACAGCCTCCTTACGGGCCTGGCTGCTATACTGGTAGTGGCTTTTATATTGTACCGGAATAATAAGCATAAGCAAAAAGCTAATGTTCTGTTACAGTCACAAAAGAAAGAAATAGAAACAACGCTGGCTGAATTAAAAATTACTCAAAAGCAGCTTATCCAATCCGAGAAAATGGCTTCCCTTGGTGAACTCACCGCCGGCATTGCCCATGAAATTCAAAATCCGCTGAACTTCGTCAACAATTTCTCAGAAGTAAATACAGAGCTGATTGATGAAATGCAACAGGAAATGGCAAAAGGAAACTATGAGGATGCACTTGCAATCTCAAATTCTATTAATGAAAATGAGCAAAAAATTAATCATCATGGCAAACGTGCTGATGCCATCGTAAAAGGAATGCTTCAGCATAGCCGGAGCAGCAACGGGATTAAGGAACCAGCTAATATAAATGCTCTGACTGATGAGTTTTTGCGTTTAGCTTATCATGGACTCAGGGCAAAGGATAAATCATTTAATGCTATAATGAAAACCGATTTTGATGAAACCATTGGAAATATAAATATCATTCCGCAGGATATCGGTCGTGTAATTCTTAACCTGATAACCAATGCATTTTACGCATGCGCTGAGCGTAGCCGAAGTGCTGTAACTGAAAAAAAAGCTCAGCAGTCAACTGGATATGAACCTACTGTTTATGTAAGTACAAAAAAAATAAACGGGAATGTGGAGATTCAGGTCAAGGATAATGGAAATGGAATTCCTCACAGTGTGGTAGATAAAATATTTCAACCATTCTTTACTACAAAACCAAGCGGGCAGGGAACCGGATTAGGATTAAGTATGAGTTACGAAATTGTTACCAAAGGGCATAACGGTGAACTTAGAGTGGATACAAAGGAAGGTGAAGGTTCGGTATTCACAATTAGTCTTCCTTTTAAAAAATAGCAATACTAACTGTAAAATAGAAATAGATGGTTTTATTATCAACCGAAACGGATAATATGGAAAATCTTTGACTCGCTGCTGCCCTTAAAAATTCAAGGAAAATTTTACCATAACGTAATGATTAATAACTCCATCCTGATAAATCGGAACAAGTACTGACTTTAAAAAAAAATTGTAACAATTGAAAACATTAGTAGTTAACGACGAACGAGATATTCAAACATTGTTTGAAAACGTTTCCGAAAAGAAATAAAGGATAAAATACTTGAATTTGCTTTTGCGTTTTCAGGCGAAGATGCACTCACATACCAAATCAACATGAACATGAAACGGCTTTGATTTTATCTGATAGTAATATGCCGGGCATGAGTGGGCTGGAACTACTAAAACATATTAAGCAAAAAGACCTTAAGCCTCCGTCGGTAGTGATGATGATAACTGTATACGGCGATGCTGAAAATTTTAATTCCGCCAAGCAGCTGGGAGACGACGATTTTAAAACCAGGCCTGTCGACTTTACCTACTTAAAAGAAAAATTCAAACTTTAAACTCAATAGCTGATTTTTGAATATGGGATCAGGTGGAATCTTAGTCACCTTGATTAAGTTTTGCCTTTTCTCTCCGATACTTAAAAATCAAACAAATTAGTCCCTTTGCTTAAGAAATTGTTTAAACTATTTAGCAATTTTTTTTGATTCCATTTTTCTTTTAATCGTTTGTTATGAAAAGTTTATTCCTGATGACTATAATTTAACTTGTTGGTCAGGGTACATGTTATAATGAATTCAAATTGTTAAAATACTGTTAATTAACAAGTTGTTAACAGGGAAAATTTGTTATTATGTTGTTACTTTGCTTAGACTCATTCTAAATAACAGGACGAATAACAAACCTGGCTTGATTCCTCATTTTTGAATCCTGGAAAAACTGCTCAACCTTTTCATATCATCGTATAGCTCTTATTTCCTCTGCCTGCTGTTAAGAGTGGGTATACTTCATTGGTTCCGGGTTTAACTTAGAATTAGAATGTAAATATTTTTCATTCATCTAAATATCAAACCATGAAAAAGAATTACTCACGTGAAATATTAATTAAAGTTGTTACCATATTCTTTTCATTACTGGCAGTATTTATAACCTCTTCTCCGGTGACTGCACAGGAAAATTGCGAAATCAAGAAGATCCACGGCCAGGGTTATAGTACCAGCATCAAATCGGTTACAGATATAGGAAATAACAAATATACTGTTGTGCTTAATGTAAAATATAATGGTAGTATTGTTAATTGTAAAACCATGGCGAGATATTCAGTTGAAGCATCGCCTGGAACCTATTCCAATGTTTTTATTACTGTTATCTCAGGCAAACTTAATTACAAAAATATAGATTTAGGCCCTACTCTGTCGGGTGATCCTTTCAAGGGGTTCAGAATAACAGGCACCTCTGGTTTTGGTGGAAATGGGGCGCCTGGTGAGTTTACTATTACGTATACCCTTTCCGGTGGACTTCAAAATCAGAGAACCCTTGTAAAAGCAGGTTACGATTTATTACGTGTTTCTTTTACTATTGCTGATTTTAAAAACGTGCTGAGTTGCCAGACTCAAAATATATTCCCTTATTATACTCCTCCCGTCGGCGGTAAACTTGTTTCTGTAATCGGTCCAGAACTGACTTCACTTTATAATTTTTATTCTGCAGGAGGATTAGTGCAGACTGATGATATTTTCCAGATCTTCGGATCGGATGTTCTGATTGAGATTAATGTATTAACCGGGCAGTATGCATCATTGCTTAATTTACTCACAACTTCCTATGGGCTTTATGATGTAGTTCCGGATGCTGATAATGTTGTTCTTACAGGTAAAATTCCAATACGTAACCTAATTTCGCTCAACACACTTACGGCCTATATTAATTTTGTACGACCAGTTTATCCTGCTATTCCCACCAGTGGAATCGTAACAAGTCTTGGTGATGTTTCCATGCGGTCGGATTTTGCTCGCAAGGGCTTTAATCTCCAGGGTGAAGGAGTTAAAATTGGGGTGATTTCAGATAGCTATAACACCATACTTGGTAATCCTGCGCAAGATGATGTTCTTAAAGGAGATCTGCCTGGTACTGGAAATCCGGTTAATCCAAATCCTGTTGATGTAGTTCTGGATTATCCGTATGGAACAAGATCGGATGAAGGCAGGGCAATGCTTCAGATCATTCATGATATTGCACCAAAAGCTAATCTGGCATTCCGCACCGGATTTATAAACGCCCCTGATTTTGCAAATGGAATACTTGAACTTGAGCGTGCTGGTTGTAACATTATTGTGGATGATATTACTTACATTACTCAGCCTTTCCTGTCCGATGGAATAATTGCACGGGCTGTGGATACAGTTAAAGCCCGGGGTGTAACTTATTTTTCTGCCGCAGGCAATTACGGTAATAAATCGTATCAGGGTAATTTTATGGCAGGATCAACTCCATCAGGAATTACTGGTGTTGCGCACAATTTTGCCGGAAATGGTGGAAATGATATTTACCAAAGCGTTACCCTCGCGGAAGGAAACTATACTGTAGTGCTGCAGTGGGACGATGGTTCGGGATCGGAGAAAACAAATAGTGATCTTGATATTTATCTGACCAGCAACAATGGAAGTACACTGTTTGGATTCAACAGGGGAAATGTCGGAGGGCAACCTATAGAAGTGCTTCCTTTTACTGTCGCTCCCGGAGGAGCACAAACCAATATCATGATTGTTAAAGCCTCCGGAGCAAATGCTGTTTATATCAAATATGTAGTTTTTCGTGGTAACCTAACTTTTAATGAATATGGTACAGGCAATTCAACCCTGGTTGGACAATCTAATGCAGAAGGCGCAATAGCGGTTGGGGCTGTTTTGTACAGTAATACTCCTGCATTTGGAGTTAATCCGCCCACAATTGCTTCGTTTTCATCGGTTGGAGGAACTCCTGTAAATGGTGTAGTTAGAAATAAACCTGAAATAACCGCGCCGAATGGTGGTAACACAACCGTTAATCTTGGTGGTGTTAATATTGATGGGGATCAATTCCCAAACTTCTTTGGCACATCAGCAGCGGCACCTCATGCTGCTGGCGTTGCGGCTCTTCTTCTTGAAGCACGCTCGAGGTTTTATACAACCGGTGGTATATCCCCTGACGGCTTAAAAGAATTACTGCAAAGTACTGCAATCGATATGAATACCCCTGGTTTTGACCTTGCTACCGGATATGGTTTAATACAAGCCGATGCAGCTTTGCAGACCCTGGCCAATCCATCTCCTCAGCTTACAAGTATTTCGTATGATACAACCCTGATACCGGGCTTGGATACCATACTAATTACTGTTACAGGCAATTATCTCACTTCTGAAACAGAGATTTATTTTAACGGTGCTCCTCTTCCAACCGGAACTAAACATGAAGGTGACTCCGTTCTTAGTGCTCAAATCCCTGAGTTTTCAGAACTGTTCCCGGTAATCCAGGCATATAATCCTCCCTTGCCTCAAACCAATGGTAGCGATGGTGGATTGTCCAATCCGCTTTACTTTTCAACAAAAAAGAAAATCCTCATAAAAATTGACGATAAATCTAAAAAATATGGTGAGGTGCTGCCCGATTTTACTGCGAGCTATTCCCTTGTCAACATCGATGGTAGTATGCCTTTAGACAGTGCAGGATTTTCAGCAATAGAATTGCAGAGAATAAAAGCAATTTCTTTCGAAACAGTTGCAAATGGATTAAGTAATGTGGGATTATGGGAAATCAAATCTTCTGCAAATGATCCGCTGAATCCTTCGAACGGCATAGAGGCAATCGATTCACTTGATATTTCATTAATCAACCGCTTCGATTTCGTTTTCAAAAACGGGCTGCTGACAATCGAAAAAATGGATTTGCTTGTTAAGCCGAGAGATAAATCTTTTACCTATGGTGATGAAATGAGTGGTTTTGAGTTCGACTACATTTTTAACAGCGAATTACTAAATCCTGACAGTCTTATTCTTATCAGTCCGGGTGATAGTATCACAATATTGTCGGAACTTCAGCAAACTCATGCAACAGCTTTGGTAAATGCTACAGCGCTGGTAAATGCCACTGCCCTGGTGAATGAACTTGGCCAACCAATACTCGATGCCACTGCATTGGTAAACAAGAGTTTTAT
>JAIFMH010000121.1 GCA_020048595.1 Bacteroidota bacterium
TTCTCATTTTAACTTTAAGTTAATAAACCAAAAGTAGTAAGTTCTGGTTAATTGTTATCAGATTGAAAGAGATAACAAAAATAGGTAACTATTCAGTCCGATCAATATACATTTTTTGCCACATATCTCACATATCTCACAGATTTGAATCACTATCAGCAGTTTTTCAAATTAAAAATGAATATTGCTTTTCTGTGAAATCTGCGTAATCTGTGGCATAGATATGTTTTAAACATACTGATTGGTTACAAAAATAGTAATGCCGTTTTTTTTAAATCCATATTTAAACCGGATTCAAATAATAATAGTAGTTTTAGCATAAAATAATCAAACTGATATGACGAAGCCGATTTTGCCTGTAAATTCCACTAAGGTTATAAATGCCTGGTGTTCTTACGATATAGCCAATTCCGCCTATATGCTAAGCGTAAATACGGTTTTATACCCGATATTCTATCAGCAGGTAACTCAGAAAGCTTTCGGCTCGGAAATGGTGACGTTTATGGGCATGAATATTAAGAATACCGTTTTGTACGAATACGCCATTGCAATGGGTTACTTCCTGGTTATAATAATGACTTTATCATTATCGGGCATTGCCGACCTGGGCGGATATCGTAAACGTTTCATGCAATCATTTACCGTGTTGGGATCTTTTGCCTGCATGGGTTTGTACTTTTTTAACGGTGAAAATATAGTGTTGGGGCTCATACTTCCTATGCTGGCAGTATTAGGCTTTGCCGGCTCCCTGGTGTATTACAATTCTTTTTTGCCAATAATAGCTACACCCGACCGGCACGACCGCATCAGCGCAAAAGGATTTTCCTTTGGGTATGCCGGCAGTATGGTATTGCTGATCTTTAATATTTTTTCACTGCAAAATTATCAGGTGTTCGGCTTTTCTGACAGTTTGCAAGCCATACAGTTTTCATTTATTCTGGTTGGCGTATGGTGGCTGGCCGTTTCCCAAATAGCATTTTACTACCTGCGCGAAGAACGTAAAGAGGTTAAATGGGATATAACTGTTTTTACCAAAGGATTTCATGAAGTTTTTAAGGTATTTGGGTACATCAAAAAGCATACGTCGATGTACCGGTTCCTTCTTTCCTTCTTCTTTTTCAGTATGGGAGTACAAACCATTATTATAGTTGCTTCTCTTTTCGGTAAAGCAGAACTGGGAATCTCTGATACCATGCTGATAATGACCATTATTATCATACAACTTGTTGCAATTCTGGGCGCTTATATATTCGGAAAAGTTTCAACCCGTTTTGGAAACAGAACCTCACTGCTTTGGATGCTTGCAATCTGGATATTTGTTTGTTTATCAGCTTATTTTGTGGACGATGCGGTTCAATTCTATATTTTGTCGGCACTGCTTGGCCTGGTAATGGGTGGAATCCAGTCGCAGGCACGTTCAACCTGGTCAAAATTAATACCTTCGGATACAACTGATACTGCTTCTTATTTTAGTTTTTACGACAGTACCGAAAAATTTGCGATTGTAATCGGGATGCTCGGCTTTGGTATTATTGAACAAGTAACAGGCAGCATGCGTAACAGCACCTTGTTGTTATCCTTGTTTTTTATTGTAAGCTTCCTGATTATTGCATTCACTAAATTGAAAAAGGATGAATCTTCAATTTCATAATTATCGGCATCACTATGCAAAAGCGTTTGCGCCTCACCTGAAAAAATAAAAGCCCTGATGCTTCGCATCAAGACTTCGTAGCAGCGGGGCAGGATTATTTCATGATCCTGAAAAGGGAGGGCTTAACAACGAAGCCCTGCGCTCACTGCGTGAGCTTTGGTCTTTTTTATTTTATTCCATGCTTACAAGCAAGCTTGACGCATGTTATAAAATAAAAAAGCCCTGAACTCTTCGAGTTCGGGCTTCTATGTAGCGGGGGCAGGATTCGAACCTACGGCCTTTGGGTTATGAGCCCAACGAGCTACCTCTGCTCCACCCCGCAATATATTTTTATAAACAATGAACGTTCTTAATTGGGAGTGCAAAAGTATATTTTGTTTCTTTGTAATCCTAATTTTTACGTAAATAATTTTTTTATGACTCATAAAGCCGGTTTTGTCAATATTATAGGGCATCCCAACGTAGGGAAGTCTACTTTGATGAATATGTTGATGGGAGAAAAACTCTCCATTATTACTCCAAAAGCGCAAACTACACGTCATCGCATCCTCGGAATTGTGAATGGTGAGGATTATCAGATAGTTTTTTCCGACACTCCTGGCATTGTAAGGCCACATTATAAACTTCATGAATCAATGATGAAATTTGTAAACACAGCCCTCCAGGATGCCGATGTATTTATTTATATGACTGAGGCGAATGAAACCAGCTTCGATGAAGACGTAATCGGAAAAATTAAAGCCTCAGGAAAACCGCTCCTATTTCTGATCAACAAGGTAGATACTATTACACCTGCTGAAATGGAAGCTAAGATTAAATACTGGCAGGAAAAATTTACAGATGCGAAAGTAATTCCGGTCTCGGCAAAACTGAATTTTAATACTGACAAAGTCACTAACGAAGTTCTACGCTTACTGCCTGAAAATGAGCCGTACTTTCCTAAAGATGATGAGCTGAGCGACAGGCCTTTGCGTTTTTTTATTTCCGAAATGATCAGGGAAAAGATTTTTCTGCTTTACCAGCAGGAAATACCTTATTCCGCTGAAGTAGTTGTAGACTCGTATAAGGAGAAACCCGAAATTGTTGTGATCAGCGCTACCATTTTCGTGGAACGTGACACGCAAAAAGCCATTATACTTGGGCATAAAGGCGACTCAATAAAAAAGCTCGGAACACTTGCACGTAAAGATATTGAAGCTTTTATCGAAAAGAAAGTCTACCTGGAATTAAGTCTGAAAGTGAGCAGCGACTGGCGTGAAGACGCAAATCAGTTGAAAAGATTCGGATACGAGTTTTAATGGAATACAGTGTCTGCACACCCAAAGGGTGTCTGACACTGTAATTAATAAAAAAAACCTGCCGAGGAAAGCAGGTTTTTTTTTATTAAAACTGTATATGTAAAATCTAAAACGGTGTGCATTCTATTTCTTTTGTATTTCTTCCGCGGCTGCCAGGGGAATATCCACTGCTTCCACCAAAAAGGCTGAAGTTGTCAAATTCGAAAACCATCGAAATTTCATGTGAAGCCCGACCTGCTGTGCGGAGGTCTGTAATCAGGTAATCGTAAGTATACATTACCTTTACGCGTGAATCTTTACTCCATGGTGCATTGAATCCAACCTGGAATATGGCGTCTTTAGCTTCAAAAAAGTTAAAATCCTGGTTGCGGAACCATGCTCCAAAATATATGGACGATTTGAGGATATTCATCCCTAACGTGTAGGTTGAAAAATTAGCTTGTTTTTCATATTGAAATCCCGGATTAAATTTGAAACTGCTGCTGTTGCTCTTACCTCTTGAACGATAGGAAGAAGAACGGCCTTGTTCTATCTCCAGTACCAGGTCACCGGTGATCACAAGTTTACGGGGCAATTTTGAATCGAGTCCTAAAAACGATTCATTAGGAGTAAAAACGTGGTGAACAGCAGCTCCTAATGTACCCTGGATATTTGACCATCGTGAACCGGATTCAACAAAGCGGTAAACGCCACCTACTGAGAAATCGGGATATGAAACACGGTTGTTGACAGGTGCCTCGAATGCTGTTTGATATATATTACCATATCGGGCATGAAGTTGATCAGTGAAAACCATTTCGTCCCAGTTTACTGATTTCTGAGCGTAGGAAACCATGAAACCCATCTGGGCAATCATATTCTCGTAGAGTGGGATACGGGCTGCTGTACCAATGCCTACATTGCTTGATTTAATAGTTCCTGTGCCTGCTCTGTCCGAAGAAACCAATAGTCCAAGTCCTCCTGATCCGGGAATAGCGCGCTCAGCAACATCCAACGAAAAATTATAGGTTTTAAAATCTTCAGGCAAACCTGTCCATTGATCGCGGTAATTGAAACGTGCACGCATACCTGCGTTAAGACCAATATAGCCGGGATTATAATAAATTGGATTGTTGTAGAATTGCGAAAAGATAGGATCCTGAGCTTTCAGCTGACTAAAAACTGCTGACAAAACAAGTAGTAAGATTACTCTTAAAAACCAGTCTCTTTTTATAGTAATGTTTTTCATTGTGTAGCTCTTTAGTTGTTACAAGTTACCAGTTGAACATGCTGGTGTAGTCGTGATTACAAATAAGTTCTATATATCTTTTTTTTTATTTCAACTTATTATTATCGGATTAAGGTAACTGTTCCAGCTTTCTGCTGTGGCATATTCGTATTGTTTCCGGCATTTGTTCCATCCCATACTTCATCATCATTGTACTGTGCTGTTATCTTCCAAACATATACATCCTGTTTCAGTAATTCTCCATGCAGTGTGCCATCCCACGATTCAGCTGGTGATCCTCTTTCATCAATCTTGCTCGAACTCCACAACAGGTTGCCCCAACGATCATATACTCCAACATTATACATTTTAAGGTTAGTTCCCTTAGGTTTAAATACAGCTACTTCAGGATTAATATGGCCAGGACTGAAAGCGTTAGGAACATAAAGCCCTTTGAACATAAGGTCGTATTCCAGTGACATTGTGTCTGTGCAGTTCTGATCATTCCAGGTTGTAAGCTGTATAGTATAATGTCCTTCCTTGTCAAAAGTAATAACCGGATTGGTAGCAAATGATGTTTTTCCGTTGCTGATGTCCCATTCATTGTATGTTCCGTTGATAGATCCGTTGCTGATCATGATCTGACCTTGCTTGTCTTCATAATTTTCGATGATGCTGAACGCTGCAACAGGATTTGAATTAACGGTAACCTGCTTGGTAATGGAAGTCGAACAACCGTTCAGGTCAGTTATCGTCATGTCGGCATCGTAAACACCAGCCTTGGCAAAGCTATATGAACAGTTACGTTGATTTGAGCCTTCTAAAAGTTCACTTTCATTACTGAATTTCCAGTTCCACTTAACAATGTTTGAAGATGTGGCTTCCGATTGATCAGTAAAAAATACAGGCTTGGCTTCACAGCTATTATCCCATTTAAAGTCAGCTAACGGGCTTTCGAAAATATTTATTTTATTGATGATAGTGTCAGTACATCCAAGCGTATTGGTAACAACCAGTTTTACCTCATATTCACCAAATACGTCATACCTGTATTCGGCATTCTGTGAAGAAGTGGTATCAGATAATGAACCTGGATCGCCAAAGTTCCAGAGATAACTTTTAATAGTTGTATTGTTATTTTGCGAAAGATTATCAAACGTAGTGCTTGTGCCAACACATACATCCTGCCATGAGTAGGAAGCTTTAGCAGCTGGTTTTACTGATACATGGTTGCTGGCAGTGTCAGTAGCTATGCCGCCAACCATTTGTGTGGCTACTACCATAGTTACTTTATAATTGCCCGGAACGGCGTAGGTATGCTCCACATTTTGCTGTGGCGAGGTATATGTAGCGGATGTGTTGTCGCCGAAATACCATGTCCAGCTCGATATTGGTGCCTGGCTGGTACTGGATTCGGTAAACTTCATGCTCCGTTTCACGCATACTACAGGATCGCTCACTTTAAATGCTGCTGCAATGCAAGGTGTTCTGCGTATGATTTTTGTAATAGTATCGCTGCATCCTGATTCGCTCACTGCAATAAGTGTTACTTCATACACTCCGGGATATGTATAGTAATGGTTTGCATTCGGACTTGCCGGTGCATCAATTATCTTGCTTTTGCCATCACCAAAACTCCATATCCAGCGTGCAATTTTTGTTCCGGTGGTTATATCTGTAAATCTCACCAGGCTGTCACACGTTCCGCCGTCATAGCTGAATGCAGCCTGTGGCAAAGCATCAACTGTAACGCTCATGTACTTGCTGGTGCTGCAGTTTTTATCATCAGTGGCTTTGAGCGATACAAAATACGTTCCTGGCTTGCTGAAAATATGCATTGGATTTGCAAGCCTTGACTCGTTGTTGAACGCTGTGGCCGGATCACCAAAGTTCCAGTTGTAGGATACTGTGCCGTTACCCGAAGGACTGACAAGTGTTGATGAAAAATAAGTGGCCTCACCAAAACATGCTTGTGTATAGTTCATGGTAACTTCATTTCCTGCTGGGATACATACCTGCTGAATCACAGTGTTTGTGCAGCCGTTAGAGGTAGTAACAGTTAGTTTTACATCGTAGCATACATCAGATGGGCCGAATGTAAAACTGGGATTCTGTAATGTTGAGTAAACTCCGGGTGCAAATTCCCAGTTCCATCCTGTAATAACATACGGAGTGCTGATAGATTCGTCCCTGAACATAACAGTGCCGTTGTGACAGGACTCTGCAACGTAGCTGAACTTTGCAACAGGAGCAGCAATTATAGTAACAGGCATCACTTTTACAACTGAACATCCGGATGCGCTGGTTATGGTTAGTGTAACATTATAAGTGCCTGCAAAAGAATAGCTGTACGAAGGATTTTGTTCCGTTGAAATATCACTGGTTGTTGTGTTTACTCCAAAATCCCATGCCCAGGCTACAATTTTATTTCCACCCGGACTGTAACTGTTGTCAATGAATCTGACAGAATTAGCGGCACAGTTTCCATTGAATTTAAATTGAGCTACCGGCAAAGCCTGAATGGCAACAGTATGCGAAACGCTGTTTTTGCATCCTGATAAATTGATTATTGTTAGAGTTACCGTGTAATTCCCTGCCTGTGAAAACACATGAACAGGATCTGCAAGGAAGGAAAGGGCGGTGCCATCACCAAAATTCCACTCATAGGATGAAACTTCAGCTATATTGGTAACTATTGGACTCACGCTGAATGAAACAGGGGTGTTTGCACATGCTGCAGATGTCGTGAAATCAACAGACGGACCTGATGCAATAGTGAGTTCTTTCGATTGAGAGCTGATGCAACCTGCCATATTCTCAGTAGTCAGCGTAACAGTGTATGTTCCGGTTTGACTAAACTTGTGTTCCGGATTCCGGTTAATTGAAAAGTTGTTCGTGCCTGAAGCAGGATCGCCAAATTCCCAGATCCATCCGGTAATACCATTGCTGCCTGATCCTTGTGTGAGATCAGTGAAAATGGTTGGAAGTTCGCTGCAACTATTGGTATAACTGAATGATGTAAGAGGAACCGGATTTACGGTAACGGCGGAAGTATAGTACGCTTCGCAACCTGTTGATGTGCGTACGGTTAAAGTTACATGATAAATACCTGCAACTGCATACGTGTGAGTTACATTGGCTTCGGATGGTGCAGTTACTGTTACCTCAGAGCCATCATCAAAGTTCCAGCTCCATGAATTGATTATTCCGTTTGGAGTTGAGGAGAGATCAGTAAAAAGAACGGCTGTACCTGAGCATGACAAGGAAGTGGAAGTGAAAATAGCAATAGGAGCAGTAGTTACCTGTACCTGGCGGGTTTTAACGTTGGTACAGCCATTCTGATTAGTTATGGTTAGTGAAACATTATAAGTTCCGGGTGTTGCATAAATATGGTGAGGATCAGCGTCAACCGAAGTAGTATTGTCGCCAAATTGCCATATCCACGATGAAGTGGTTGAGGAATTAACAAAAGTTGAACTGGTAAAATGAACGGTATCGGCAGCACATCCGGTATTGAAACTGAAATCAACAGCTGGTTTTGGTGATATGCTTATTTTACGGCTTGCCGTATCATAACATCCATTGGCATTCCGAACCAGCAATGTCACCATGTATTCTCCGGCCTGCTGGAACAAATGTGATGGATTCCTTTGGTTTGAAGTATTGTTTGACAACGAACCCGGATCGGCAAAATTCCATACCCATGAAATAAGGTTTCCCTGCGACAGATCATTAAACTGTACCGGAGTATCCAGGCAGCTTAAATTGAAATCAAAATTAGCAATCGGGCTTGGAAGAATTGTAATACTCTTCGAAAAAGTAGCTGTACAGTTATCATTCGTCACAACTGTGAGGGTTGCGTTGTACGTTCCGTAAGTCGCATAAGTATGAGTCGTACCAGGGTTTTCAGGGTAATTGATAACTGTGCTGGTTCCATCACCGAAATTGTATTCCCAACGCATTATGTATCCAATTGCTGCAGAAGACTGATCGGTAAAGGTAACCAGGTGCTGCGAACAGGCAGGAGTGCTTGTGCTGAAACCGGCTATCGGAGCTGGCAGAATGGTTATGCTATGGGTGGATGTGTTTTCACAACCTGAGGCATTTGTTATAGTGAGTGTTACATTATAATTGCCTGGCGCAGCGTACATATGTTGCGGATTAGCTAAAACGGAGGTTAATCCGTCACCAAATGACCAGTTCCATGATGCAACATTGGCAGAATCAATACCTGCAGCATGTGTAAACTGAATTGCAGCAGCAGCGCAACGATTATCATAACCGAAATCAACAAAAGGAGTATCAGTTATAACTACCGTTTTTACATAAGTTGATGAGCAACCATTGGCTGATGAAACTGTAAGGGATACCACGTAGGTTCCGACAGCTGAATATGTATGTTCCGGATTTTGAAGCACCGAAACGTTTTTGATTCCTGTAGCAGCATCGCCGAAATTCCACATCCATCCGGTTAAAACCCCGGCGCCACTGGTTTGGCTGAGGTCGGCAAATTGTGCCGGACTTCCCGTACAGGTATTTGTAACATCAAAGTTTGCAGTAGGAGCGGGGGTGATAACAATAGTTTGTAAATACTCTGCTGTACAACTGTCGCTTGAAATGATTGTAAGTTTTACAGTGTAATTTCCTGCTGTTGAATACGTATGTTCAACATCTGAATTGGACGGATGAAGTATTTGCTGTGATGTTCCATCGCCGAATTCCCAGTTCCATTTTGTGATGAAGCCTGCGTAAGTTGAAGATAGGTCATCCAAATGTACCGGAGTGTTTTCGCATGTATATTGTGCCGCATTGAACATGGCTACCGGTAATGGATTAACCACTACAGTGCGGGTTTTTGATGCAGTACATCCTGAAATATGAACTACTGTTAAAGTAACCTGGTAGCTGCCTGCAGCGGCATATACATGATTGGTATATTGGTGGCTGTTCGAAACACCATCACCAAAATCCCATGTCCAGCTGGTTATATCGGCAACATCCATTACCGAAGAATCAGGGCTGAAATTTGCTTTGCCATCAATGCAGGTGAAACTGTGAACAAAGTCTAAAGGAACAGGAGCAAGTATAATTACTGGTTTTATAATGGTATCCGTGCAATTATTGAAGTTACGTACAACATGCATTACCTGGTAAGTTCCCGGAGCGCTGAATGTATGAGTTCCATCCTCCAGAGCCGAAAAATTGTCTGCACCTGTTGACGGATCGCCGAAATCCCACCAGTATTGTACTGTATTTCCGGGACCATTGGCATAAGATGCATCACGGAATGTGGTTTCCAGTCCCGGACAATCATCGTTATACTGGAAATTGGCTACGGGTGCTTCAATTACCTCAACAGGAATAGTTTGGATTGATTTGCAGCCAAATGAATTGGTAACTGTAAGAGTGACATTATATGTGCCGGGAACGTTATATTGATGTGAAACATTCGGCTCGTCAGGGAATTGGATTGTGTCGCTAGCCGATCCATCGCCGTAATTCCATATCCATTCGGCAATATAACCGTAAAGCGTATGCGCCAGATCTGTGAAATATACTGGTTCGTTCGAACAGTTTGGCAGGCTGGTTTTGAAAAAAGCGACCGGCAGCTGAATGCTGGTAACTTTGTGTGATATCGATTTTGATGCACCTGTCAGATCAATGGCTGTAAGGGTTACAATATAATCACCGCTCACGGCGTAGGTATGTGTCGGATTTATCTGTGTTGATGTATTGCCGTCTCCAAAATTCCATAACCAGGTAGCAACTGCATCAACGTGTGTAATTGTTGAATCAACTGTGAAGAAAACAGGTTCTGCTTCGCAGGATGCTCCCCAGGTGAATTCAACAGCAGGATTTTCGCTGAAAGAAAGTACCATGCTGTCAACAACCGGGCTACAAGGAGGATTGCTGAATGCTGTAAGTGATAGGATTACTGATCCTGCTGCATAGTCAGCTATACTTGGGTTGTACGTTGCTCCAAGTGTATTCCCATCCGTAAATGTGCCGCTACCGGCAGTTGACCATAAAACTCCACTATAGTTGGTGGCTGATGCTGCTGTAACTGTATAAGTACTGCCAGCCATAACATGAGTATCAGGTCCTGCATTTACCGTAGCTACCGGGTGAAAAGTCATGGTAACAATATCACTTGCAGTATTATTGCAGGGACTTTTACCTGTAACCAGGAGTGTAAGCGTTACCGAGCCTGCTGAACGGTCGGCAGCGGTAGGGATATAAGTAGGTTCAATCTGGTTAACGTTAATAAAACTTCCTGATCCGGAAGATATCCAGTTTATTGTTTGAGCATTTATTGCTACAGCTCCGATCAATTGTTATTGCCACTGTATCCACTACTTTGGTTGTTGAACAAGTGCCTGTGCCAAATGCCGATAGAAGCAGGTTTACCTTTCCGGCTGCAATATCAATTGTACCTGGAGTGTAAGTTGCAGCCAGGTTGTTTGGATTGTCAAATATTCCGTCTCCGGTAGTTGTCCAGGTTGCTGCACCGCTATAATTGACAGTAGCATTCAAAGTAACTGACTGGGTGGCGCATATGGTAACATCAGAGCCTGAGTTTAATTCTGCCGGTCTGCTGATTTGTAATATGCCTGGCATAAAAATACTGCAATATGTACTCTGATTAACAGCTTTCACTGTATAATCACCAAAAGCCTGTAACCCAAAGCTTAATGCGCTTCCCGTTCCATCAATGGTAATTCCGGTTGAAATTCCATTTTTAAACAGGGTATACGAAACTCCAGCCTCGGAACCGTCCAGACCAACAACAGCTGATTCACAGGAAAGGCCCGCAGGTGTGATATTGAAAATGACAGGTAAAGGCATTATCACGGTTGAGCCTGTCATATCAGCTTTACAGTTGGTTGTTGCATTAACAGCTTGAATGGTATAAATGCCTTCGGCAAATTGCGGTCCGAAATCAATTACGCTGCCGTTTCCGGAAATTGTATCGATAGGGAATACGTTGTCGCGAATAAGTATATAATCAATCCCTGCCTGTGATCCATTGAGTGAGATTGACTCTCCTGCGCAATGTATGCCCTGCGGTGCAATTGCATATACTAATGGCAAAGGCTGGAGTAGAGCATTTCCATTCA
Organism: Bacteroidota bacterium; assembly: GCA_020048595.1. Taxonomy (GTDB): domain Bacteria; phylum Bacteroidota; class Bacteroidia; order Bacteroidales; family UBA4417; genus UBA4417. The sequence continues at coordinate 11,275 of JAIFMH010000121.1, forward strand.
TGATACTGGCGCAACCATTCAAAGTATTTGTAGCAGTTACTGTATAGTTTCCGGGAATAGTAATAACCCCAAAACTTATTGCTGAACCTGTTCCTGATACAGGATTTCCTATATTGATAATTCCATCGAGGCGAAGTTGATAGGTAATACCTGGCTCTGAATTATCGAGTCCGATTGTGCTGCCTGAGCATACAATACCAGCCGGAGTAACATTGAATTCAGCTGGAGCCGATTTAATTATTGAAATACCGTTCATCGCATTTGAACAGAATGAGCCTGTATTGTAAGCTATTACCGAATAAGTCCCTGCCATTACCTGCGGACCAAAATCGATAGCATTTCCGGTTCCCGGAATAGTGTCGGTATTTATTGTTCCGTTTAATACAAGGATGTAATTGGTATTCAGTGTTGATCCGTTAAGTCCAATCGAACTGCCGGCACAATAGCTGCCGGCCGGTGTTGTTACAAATGCAATGGGAAGTGGTTGAAGTTCAGTGCTGTCTATCATTACAGAGTTGCAGCCGGTAACATCGTTAACAGCTACCACCGTATAAGTGCCACTCAGACTTTGCGGGCCAAAAGATATTACACCTCCGTTACCTGAAACTGGTGCTCCCATATTAAACATGCCATCAAGCACCAACTGGTAGGAAACTCCTGCCTGTGATCCTGAAAGGCTCACCGTTGTTCCGACACATTGTATGCCCGCTGGTTGAAGCGAATATTTTATCGGGCTATCCTTCATGATGGTTAGTCCATTCATGGTAAACTGGCAGTAGGAAGTTTGGTTTATTGCATTCACGGTATAATTACCGGCAGTTAATTGCGGCCCGAAGCTTATTGGCAGGCCGGTTCCTGATATGGTATCCAGGTGAATAGCATTATCGAGTAGCAGTACATAATCAACGCCAACCTCCGAACCGTTTAATCCTATTGTTTCGCCTTCACATGCTGGACCGTCAGGAACCATAGTAAAAGCTGTAGGATCCGGATATAAAGTTGCGCTGTCGTGCATATACGATACACAATTGGTAACTGCATCAATTGCAATTATTGAGTATATTCCCGGAAGTCCTGCAGTGCCGACAACAATTGCTGACCCTGTACCTGATACCGGAGTGCCTAAATCAAATGTGCCATTCCAGCGAAGCTGATAATTTATACCAATTTCGGAACCAGAGAGACTGATAGCCTCACCAGGACAAAGGATTCCTACCGGAGTTACATTGAATACCTGTGGCGCCAGGTTTATAAATGTGCTGCCATTCATTATAGCCTGGCAACCTGTTGCTGGGTTTACAGCATTGACTGTATAAAGACCATTAATGGATTGTGCTCCAAAATCGAGGAAGCCTATCACTCCTGTTCCGGCAATAGAGTCAATTACAACGCCGTTCAGCATCATATAATACATTATTCCCGATTCAGAACCGTTAAGGCGGATAATTGTGCCCGGACATTGTGAACCTATAGGATCCATTGAAAATATAGCCAGTGCAGGATTTACAATTATTACAGCACTGTCATTCATCATTTGTGTTGCTCCAGTACTTGAATTAATAGCGCGCACTTCAAATAAACCAGGAGTGCTTATTGGTCCCCAGGCTAATGGCAGATTTGTACCGGCAACCAGTGCTCCGTGAGGGAAACCATTAAGCAGCAATTGATAATCAATGCCACTCTCTGACCCTGAAAGTCCTACCGGTAATCCGGGCTGACCCTGGCAGATAATTCCACCACCGGTTACATTAAAGGTTTTTGGAAGTGGCAGTATAATAATGTCAACACTTCCCTGCATATCGGCGGTACAGCCTGTTACTACATCAGTTCCGACCACGGTATAAGTTCCGGCCTGGGTCTGA
>JAIFMH010000301.1 GCA_020048595.1 Bacteroidota bacterium
ATTCAAATATTAGTAGATATTCGCAAATACAATTATAGATCAGGGAATAGTAGTCAATGTCATTTAGTTGGCATTTTTAAGAATAGAAAGAAAAACAATGTCAGATTTGGTACCCTCCCCAGCCCTCCCTAGAAAATAGGGAGGGAGTAGTTCGCAACAAAATTTCAGACATTTGAGCTTAGGTTAATCTTTGTTAGTATGTACTCCCCCTTGGATGCTGAGCGGAGCCGAAGCACAAGGGGGAGACAGAGGGGGTACAAAGGGAATTACAGAGAACAGTAATGATAACTATTAAATGAATCCTTAACTAAACGACATTGAAATAGTAATTACCATTTTAGCAGTATAAGCCACATTTTTCATCAGGATGTTACTTTGCTTTAAATTCTCTCACTCCTTTAGGCAGTATTATTTTTATATTCTCATCTGCATCAAAGTTTAAACTGTCAATACATAATTCTCTTAAAACATATTCCTTTTCCTGTGGATGAATGCGGTGATAAAGAATATAGTATTGCCCGTTTTCTGTAAAAATGGTATGATGGCCGGGTCCGGTAGTTGTGCGGTCATTTGTTGTTGATAATATTGGGCTATTGATGCCTTCTTTCCACGGACCAAAAGGAGTTTTACCAACGGAATACCTGGTTTTATATGTCTCATCGATGGCTTTTCCTTCGGAGTACATGAGGTAATAAATGTCATTTTTCCTGAGCATAAATGGAGCCTCAAAATAATTCGGCGGGGTAATATCTATGGGTTCACCATCAAAAGTTACCATGTCGGGTTTAAGTTTCACTGCAAAACAACGGCCATTAATCCAATTTAAACCAGAGCCCCAGTAAAGATATGCCTGTCCGTCGGGTTCAATAAAGCATTCGGCATCTATCATGTGATAGGCCGGAAATAAATCAGCTTTGATTAAAGGTGTGTTATCGGCTTTTGCGTTTTTCCATGGGCCAAGAGGCTTTTCACTTACACCAACCCAAACTTCGCTGCCTACGGAAACGTACATATAAATCTTACCGTTTTTAGCCTTTACAACGGAGGGCGCCCAAACCATTGACCCATTAGATCCAGAACTCGTGCATGCAAGCTTTGTCGGCCAGTTGATGTGCTTTGTTTCCCAGGTTTTAAAATCTTTTGTTTCGAATACTGCCAGTTCATTTCCTCCCCAGGGATCGATGGTTGCATACACATAAAATGTATTTCCGACCTTGAGAACGGATGGATCAGCATAATATCCGTTGATTACAGGATTTGAAATCAAATGCCTGTTCTCCTGGCTGTATAGCTCACTTAAGCTGCAAAGAAAAACGATCAGGGAAAATATATTCTTCATACTTACAGAAGTGTTTTGTTAGTTTGATTTTGTTAATTTATACAAACCAGATGCATGGGCAGAAATCTTTGCAGAAAAGGAATCTTTAAATACACCAACTTCCTCACTACTCCAGATATTTGTTATTCTGACATTTCCTTTCAGATCCAGATCAGCCAGATTTACACTCACTTCAACATTTGAGTTTTCGGAGATATTAAACAAAGCCAGGTAAGTTTCCCCTGTTTTACTATTCCTTGATGTAATCGCAACTTTTCCTTCGTTCCGAAAAAGTTGACGAACACCTGAACTTTCATGATGCATCCTTAATACTTCTTTATTTGTTATCAATGAAAGCGTGAACGCATCATTGCTTGGTAAATCTCCTCCAAAGAATAACGGGGAACGAAAAACAGTAAACAATGTCATCAGGGTGTACTGCTCATCTTTTGTTAAACGGGTCATGCGATCAGCTCCTACTTCTCCCCGTATCGAAAGTCGTCCCAAAGGTATCATATCACAATCAGGCCAGGTACCTGGTTTAATAGATGGAAACCATTGCTGGCAAACGTCGAATAGATTGGAGATGTGCCACCAGGTGTCCCAAACATCGTTTACCATGCGCCACATATTGGCATTTTTACCTACATGTTCTGCATCCTCTACCGGAGTAGCGCCAGGTGATGTGCTTAGCACAATTTGGCGTCCGCACCTGTCTATTGCTTTGCGGATCATTTCAATCTCATCTTTGTGGTAGATGGGTGCCGACAAATCATCTATTTTCACGAAATCCACTCCCCATTCCGCGTACAATTCAAAAATCGAATTGTAGTATTGCTGCGCGCCGGGCTTATATGCTAGTATAGTATAATTATCCAGCAACCATTTACATTGGTTTTCTGTTGAATAGATCTGATCTGCCGTTATACCATCCGCTCCTTTCACAGGAAGTTTTTTCTCCACGGCTATTTTCGGAATACCCCGCATAATATGGATTCCAAATTTTAAGCCTTTTGCATGAATATAATCAGCCAATTCCTTAAATCCTTTTCCGTTTTTGGCTGATGGGAAACGGTTTACAGCTGGTTGGTATCTGCCGAATTCATCTATTACATAGCGCGGATCTGTTTGGTTATAGCCACCAGCTTTATCGTTCTCAACAAACCAGCGTATATCAACCACAATATATTCCCAACCAAATTCCTTCAGGTATTTGGCCATATAATCAGCATTTGCTTTTACTTCATGTTCTTCGACAGTCGGGCCGTAACAATCCCAGCTATTCCAGCCCATGGGTGGTGTTAGTGCCCATTTTTTAAAATCGCTGTCCTTACTATTTGTAAAAAGGGTTTTAATAAAAAGGGTTCTGAAAATTATTGTTACCAGTATTGTGAACTGGATTTTAATCTTTAAGGTATATAATGCTTACCTACAACTAACGTATCGCCCGACAAATCTACTTCAAAAAAATGAGGAGTCCGGAGGTAACGATCGTTGATACTTTTATGACAATGTACTGCCATTAATTGTTTACCATTAAATGCGCGGAACAACATGCCATGACCATAATCAGGAGGTGTAACAGGATCTTTTTCCTGTATCCATGCCCAACCGTCCTGTTGCCGTGCGAAACAGATACGGGCCGTCGGTTACTTTATTTGGAATGACGTTGCCGTTTTCATCTTTCTCGCGGCTCCATGGAGAATCAAAGGCACGGAAAAGAACTTTGCCTTCTCCTAACGTACCACTTAAATCGGGTTTCAATTCTATCTTTTCAACTGTTCCATTCCAATTCTGCAGCCATTCGTAGCAATAGACCATATAGGGCTTTCCATCCGTGTCAATCCAAAATGTTCCATCCAGGGTAGGCTTATCCGCAGGTAAATAAGTGGGGTCCTTCATGGGCACAAAAGGGCCATCCGGTTTGTCGCTTACCAATACATGGCTGGCACGACGTTCAATTACATTGCCCTTAACGGTGTCAATCGTAACAGCCTGGTTGGTAAAGGTGGCAAAATAATAGTACTTGTTTTTATATTCATGAATTTCGGCAGCCCATATCATCGGTTTGGGGCCCATCCATGAGTTAGAATCGGTTCGCGCAACCTTGTAAGGCCCGTCCCAATACTTCAAATCTTTACTTTTCCAGAGCATGCCACCGGTTCCTGTCATAAAATACATGTTTGTTTTATGATCCGCCAGTACGAAAGGATCACTTAGAACAATTGAATCCAAAGGCACATTTTTTCTGATTTCATGCGATCTTCTGTTTTGTGCCAACAGTATTGGCGAAAAGAATAAACACACAAAAAGTGTTGTCCAAAGTTTTTTCATAGTTTAGGTTTTAGATAATGACAATAGATACAAACTGTTAAAAACAAAGGAATTAACGAAAAAAATATTCACTGAAAAACTGAAGCGCAGAACTTTGAATGTTATTTGTCAAGCTGTTGTTGGCCAACTTCAGCAACTCGCTTCAGTTTGTTGCTTTACCAGCTGCAAAACAAAGCGATACCAGGAATCGTTAATCCTGCAATTAGTCCAACCGTTGGCTAAATGTTTTCCGTTATTTAAGGCGAACCGTACTCAAAAGCTAACACTATTAACACAGGAGATTTCCAAACCCACTCTGTTTTTTAACCTTTCCGGGAATAAAATTTGATTTCGGAAAATTAGGGATTTACCGATTTGTACACTGTGACAATTCAGTCAATTATTAGTAGGAATTCACACTTAAAATATAAATACAGTTATACCGGATAATGTTAGGCCGGTATATCCGGAACTGGATTATTCTGAAATCAGATGTTAAATTATAGGATTAATAAAAATAGCCATAGCCGAACAGCAGATAATTTACAAAAGGGCCATTCTGTTTGCATCCGAAGTTGTTAATTTTGTTAATTTTACAACTATGAAAACCGGCACTCACTTGTTGTCGCTGCACTCACGTGATTTGTTTTCTCATTAATCCCTGATATAAATATGTTGAAACTACCTCCTCCAAAAAGCACCGGAATATTTTCGGATATCCGCTTGTTCTTTTTGGATAAACCTGAAGTTGAGACTGGTATCAGGTTTCACTCTGAAGAGGAAAGGGCGTTTTACAGTAAGAATATCCTGCAACGTACAGGCATTGGAGTTGATACTTTCAGGGTGCTGAATATTCACAGGATTGGAATTGAGACTCCCGTAAGTTTTGTGTTTGAAGAATTGCTGAAATGGAATGGTGACTCCAGTTGCTGGCCAAACCATATTGCAAAGGTCACACTAAAGAACGATAAACTGGAACAGATAAAAGTTAACCTGTTTGGCTGGCCTTCGGATCCGTTTAATAATAAAAAAGGATTAGCCGGGCTACAGCTGTTTCATTTGTTTAATCTTAATGCCATAAAAATCCAGAGTACGCCCGAACTTTTTGATTTCGACAATGCCCGGTTTCTGTTATACAAATGCAGCGGAGGTTACCCTATCGGTTATTTTTTAATGTATGTCCGGTCCTCCATTCCTGAGCGTGGGGAGAAAGAAATGGCGCAATTGTTTATGATGGTCGGATTTAATTTACCGTGCAACCACGCACATTATGAATAAGTTTAAACAGTTGAGCGAGTGGCGGTTCGAGCAATTTATTAATCAATAGAAGTTCATCCGTCAGAGTCGGAAGATTCCACCTGTTGCTTTAGGTCAGTTTAGGCCAGGAAATCAAACTCTGCGGAATTCGCGTGTAGAAGCTAATCCCTAATTTGGAAGTGTTAATCCTTTCTTGTTCTGAGAAGCGTATTCATCCCGGTTTCATTTCGGCTAAAACAAGAGCTAGACTTGGAATCAGTATTTTTTTTGCTGTTTGTTTTTTAAATTATAGTTTTATAGCCGAAAACCGGATGTATGACACCTTTACTGATTATTTCATCAACACTGATTACACTGGCCCTTGTCTTTTATTCGTTGGGTGTTTGGTCCGAAAGGATATCCAGGTACCTGAAAGCCTGGCATGTAGCTGCATTCTGGGCCGGTTTTACGTTTGATGTTTCGGGCACCTATGCCATGAGTAAACTGGCAACCGGACCATTTGACCTGCTGGCTTCGCATACTCTAACCGGCCAGATAGCTCTTTGGCTGATGCTGGCCCACGCCATTTGGGCAACATATGTTGTGCGAAAAGGAAGTGAAAAAGCCCGTACAGGCTTTCACCGGTACAGTTTGATCGTTTGGCTTATCTGGCTGATCCCTTATTTGGGCGGAATGTTTATGGGAATGGCGGGGTGAGATTC
>JAIFMH010000314.1 GCA_020048595.1 Bacteroidota bacterium
AAAAAGAGGAAACCACTAACTCACTATAAGAATCAAGAATCACTAAAAAAAAATCTCCGCGAACATCTGTGTAATCTGTGCCTCCGTGGTTAAGAAAGGAAAGCAGTAAGTAGATAAGAATACTAGAAATCCTAAGAAAAGAAATCTCTGTGAAATTCAGTGTAATCCGTGTCTCCGTGAAAAAAAAATCTATTCCTCAACCTCTTTTTTCTCTTTAAAAATATCATAATCCAGCACTTTCATCTTCCATCCATCCTTCATTTTGCAGTGTTTATTTCGCAATAAATAGGATGTTGTGCCAAGCGCAACAAAAGAACCGCTAACATAAGGTACGGTGTTATCAATCAATGGTTCTTCCTGATTTATCGCGTGGTTAAACATGCTCCCGAAAAAATAAATGCCTGCTGCCACAAACATCGTTCGCCACGAGCCGCTTAAAAATGGCCTCCTTATAAGTACTTCATTTACTTTAGTGAATTGAAAAGTATAATTTCGGTTAACCGTACAACTGGAATCATCAATGTTAGTAATCTCACCGCTTACAGTAAATTCGGGGTCGCCCATACGAACTACAATCTTGTCGCCGGATTGGTAAAAAAAACGTTTCGTTTTACCCGGTTTCTGAAGTAATATAACCTTCTGCGCATCCACAGTCTGACAAAATAAAACTAACAATAAGGTCCAAATTAAAAATAAATGTAGTTTCATAAGCCGGGTTATTAGTTCCGATAAAATTAAGCAAATTACTTTAACCAAAAACGTTAAAAAAGTCAAAAAACCAAGCTAATACAGCTTAGCTAATGGAAGTAATGGGATTGATTTTTTTCCGACATTTGTACACTAATTTTAACACCAGGTATGAAGTTCAACTCCTTGATTTTCGTTATTTTATTTCCATTGTTGCTTGTCCAGGGATGTAATAGTTTATCAACAGATGATGTGTCTATACATGGAACTTTCACCGGCTTGCCTGATACGAAATTCTATATCTACCAGCTTCTGCCAGACAGCAAACCTCTGATAGATTCAGTACGAACGGATGCTTCCGGCAATTTCGAAATCTCATTTCCAGTAAACAAAGCCGGATATTACACATTAGCACAGAATCCGGAAAATGAAATTACTCTGGTGGTTTCGCCGGGTGAAAAGCTAACGTTGACTAGTAAAGGCAATACCCTTCGAAATACCTATACGGTTGAAGGATCAAAAGATTCAAAGTTATATCTTGAATACCATACATTCACTATCTCAAATTTGAATAAAGTAGATTCATTATCACGAATATTTGCCGAAAGCCGCTCAAATCCTGATTTTATAGAGGTAAAGCGACAGTTAGATTCAGCATACATTGAAATCTTCAACGATCAGAAAAATAAAGTGGTTTCATTTGTAGCTCAATATCCTAATTCGCTTGCATCACTCCTTATCATTTCGAATAATTTTGGTCCAAACCCGCTTATTTCTGAGCAATCTCACCCGGAATTATTTCTAAAACTCGACAGTACACTATTTTCTGCCTATCCCGAAAACAGCCTTGTAAATACTTTTCACCTCCGCATGCTTGATCTCAAGGCTGAAATTGCAGATGCACAAATGCTTGCAAATCTGGTTAAACCAGGCACACCGGCACCAGAAATTGCATTACCTGATGCAGCGGGAAAAGAAACAAAACTTTCATCCTTACGTGGTAAACTTACCCTTGTGTACTTCTGGAGCAGCTGGAATGCACCGAGCAGACAAAACAATATGTATCTCAATGGAATTTATAACAAGTATCACGAGCGTGGTTTTGAAATTTATGCTGTTTCCATCGACTCAGATGCTGACCTCTGGAAGAAATCGTATTTGCTAGACAAAGCATACTGGGTGCAGGTAAATGATCCAAAAGGACTCGAATCGGATTATTGCAGAACGTATGCGGTAATGGTAATTCCTAAAATGATTCTGATTGGAAGAGATGGGAATATCATAGCCCGCGATCCAGCGTTTGGGGAGTTGGAGGCTTTAATAAAAAAGAATCTTTGATACTGAACAGCGAATTGCAAATAAAAGCTGACAAAATATAAGCGCCAAACTAAGTAGTAAACAGTATAACCGTTCAAACTTATAATATCTTTACCAAATGGATTCCACACCCACATACATATATTTTGCCAGCGATTTTCATCTGGGTATTCCCGACAGGATCAGCAGCCTGGTTCGTGAAAAAAGGCTGATCCGGTGGCTGGATATGGTTCAAAAAGATGCTGAAGTTATTTACCTTATGGGTGACCTTTTCGACTTCTGGTTTGAGTATAAAACTGTAGTTCCCAAAGGATATACACGATTATTCAGTAAACTGGCAGAGATAACAGAAAAAGGAATTCCGGTACATTTCTTCAAAGGAAATCATGATTTCTGGGCCTTCGATTATCTGAACGAAGAAGCAGGCGTTATAATTCATGACGATCCACAAGAAATTGAATTGAAAGGAAAGAAGTTTTTTCTTGCTCATGGCGATGGCCTTGGTCCAGGTGACCACAGCTACAAGTTTATGAAAAAGGTATTCCTTTTCAAATTCAATCAATTCCTGTTCCGCTGGCTTCACCCCGACCTGGGCACAAAAATGGGACTTTACTTTTCGCGTGGAAGCCGTATTTCAAATATGATAAAACAGGATAAAGATGAAAATTTCTTCCTGAATGACCAGGAGATACTGCTGGTATTTTCACGCGAAATGGCAGCAAAAAATCCGGATATAGATTATTTAGTATTCGGACACCGGCATATTCCAACCAATATCAAAGTCTCAGAAAAAGCTAGTTGCATTATTCTGGGTGATTGGGTAAAACATTACTCATATGGAAAATTTGACGGAAATACCTTTGAGATAAAATACTTTGAAAAAGAAGTGGAATAAATATCTTTAGCCCGGGTATATTAGACAATCAGTTATAATTCCGCATTAAAAATCATTCATAGAAATCAAAAACAACATAAATAAAAACAGCACAATGGAAAATCTAAAAAGTTACATCCAATCCAACTCCCAAAGATATCTTGACGAATTATTTGGCTTAATCCGCATACCTTCAATCAGTTCCGAAAGCGAACACAAAGAGGATATGGTAAAAACAGCCCAATATGTTGTTGATTCGCTTTTAAAAGCAGGCGCTGACAAAGCAGAAATAATGGAAACCACCGGCCATCCGGTTGTTTATGCCGAAAAAATCATTGATCCGGCAAAACCTACAATCCTGGTTTACGGTCATTATGATGTGATGCCTGTTGATCCGCTCGAACTCTGGACTTCGCCCCCGTTTGAGCCGGAAGTCCGCGACGGGAAGATTTTTGCCCGCGGCGCTGTGGATGATAAAGGACAGCTCTTTATGCAGGTTAAAGCATTTGAATACCTGGTTTTAACAAACCAGCTTCATTTCAATGTAAAATGGATGATTGAAGGCGAAGAAGAAATGGGTTCGCCTGCTTTGGGGAAATGGCTGCCCGGCCAGAAAGACTTGTTAAAAGCTGATCTGATCCTGGTATCTGACACAAGTATGATTGCCATTGATATTCCAAGCATTACCGTTGGATTACGTGGCCTTGCTTATATGGAAGTAGAAGTTGCCGGTCCTGATAAAGACCTGCACTCGGGAATTTATGGTGGTGCTGTCGCTAATCCGGCCACAATACTTGCTAAAATGATCGCTTCGTTGCACGATGAAAATAATCATATAACGATTCCCGGTTTCTACGATGACGTATTGGAACTTTCGGCGGAAGAACGCGCGGATATGGCCCGCGCTCCTTTCAACCTTGAGGAGTACAAGAAAAAACTTGATGTAAAATCCACTCTTTGTGAAAAAGACTATACCGTTAACGAATGTACCGGCATACGTCCGGCACTGGATGTAAACGGAATCTGGAGCGGTTACACCGGCGAAGGATCGAAAACCGTTTTACCTGCAAAAGCTTTTGCAAAAATCAGCATGCGGTTGGTTCCGCACCAGGACCCGCATAAAATTGCAGAACTTTTCTCCCGCCATTTACAATCCATTGCTCCTGATTGCGTGAAGGTTACAGTAAAAGAGCACCACGGCGGATATCCGTATGTTGCTCCAACCAATACGGCTGCTTATCGTGCCGCCAGCAAAGCCTACGAAACCGTTTATGGCATTAAACCGGTTCCTACGCGAAGCGGTGGAAGCATTCCAATTATTTCAACTTTCGAGCAGGTTTTGGGAATCAAATCCATCCTTATGGGATTTGGACTGGATACGGATGCCGCCCATTCGCCAAACGAAAACTACCACCTCGAGTGTTTTTTTAAAGGAATTGAAACAATTACCTGGTTTTATAAGTACTACAGCGATGAACTTGCATAAGAAACAGGACTAAATCATCCGGCGCAAGAGAATCATCTTCAAAAAAAACAGTGCCAAAACACCTGTAATGATGAATGAGAAAGGGTCATGATATTTTTGTACCTTTAATCGTTCATCATTACTTTTTTAAACCAGTTAAAATATTCATTTTATGGATCAGATGCAAAAAGTTCTGCTTGTAGATGCAGCCACATCCTTCTACAGGATGAAAAAATACAAGGTCGGCGACTTCTTTGGTCCTGTAGATCTTGGGTTGCATTTGTCAGGAAAACTGAACAGCCTAAATATCGGGACAGGCTTGCTGGCCGGCTCTATATTTCCCGGGTCTAACCGACTGATCTTTAATGGTTTTTCGCCTTGCTGGAGCGGCTTCTATGTTTCGAGCATGGGTGGAGCTGCCCTGGTTTTTGAAAATATGGGAATAAATATGCTATCAATAATTGGCAAAGCACATACGCCTTCCATATTGTATCTTAACCGTGTGCATGGCGAAGAAGTTGAAGTGGAAATTACGCCTGTTAATGTGAATGCAGTCTGGGATTCAGGTCGAAAGGGAATATACAGCCTTATGGATCATGTGCTTGAAAAATATGGACACCGTTACGAAACCGATCCTAGAATTCTGGCAACCGGCCCTGCCGCCCTGGCTACCGACTTTGGAGGAATCTGTTCGGTTCCAATACGCAACAAAGAGCTCACTTTTGTTGATACCTGGGCAGGGCGGGGCGGATTCGGGACCAAAATGCTGCGCGATCACGGTATTGCAGCCATTATTTACGGAGGTACGGTTGTAACCGAAGATTTCCGCGACCGTACCGTGGCCGATGCCTGGTTTCAGCAGAAATACCAACAGAAACTAGCAGCCAAGGATATTGACGCCACCACGAAATACCGCTACGATCCCAACTTTAATACCGGTGGCACATTTGGCGTAAATTATGCCACGCTCTCAGGTCGGATGATGTCATTCAATTATAAAAGCCTTCAATGGGATGAAGAGAAACGGGTGAAACTGCACAAGGAATTTGTGTTGGATCACTACCTTAAACAATTCAACGAAGAAACCATACAAACCAAACAGCAGAAAAATTGTGGCGAACCCTGCGCGGCTGTCTGTAAAAAGATGAACAACGAGTTTAAAAAAGATTATGAACCTTATCAAACCATGGGGCCGCAGTGTGGCATTTTCGATCAGCGTGCAGCTGAGTTATTAAACCATCACGCTGACACACTGGGCTTTGATGCCATTTCGGTGGGCGGGGTGCTTTCGTGGATGATGGAATGCCTGGCTGATGGATCCGTAAGTGCCGAAGAGATGGGCGTAACCGCTAAGCCAGTTTTTGAACCTGAGAATTTTAATGTTGTGGATGATTCGATGCATAATGCGCTTATCGGACTTGAATTGCTCGAAAGCATCATACATAAACGCGGCATAGTTAACCTTAACGAAGGTGCCCGGAAATTTGCCCGCCACCTTGCCCGAACAAAAGGACAACACGTGCTGAACAGCTTTGTTTACACAGCTTATGCACGTAACGGCTGGATGGTTCCAAACCAGTATTGGTCACCAGGCACCCTCTCTCCTATGGCCATTATGGGGAAATATTATATGAACTATGGAAACGATTTCATACCACCGCGCGAACTGGGTCGCAAAAATGCAGAACGAATGATTCAGGAACTGGTGATCGATAATATAGGGCTTTGCCGCTTTCACCGCGGGTGGGCCGAAGAAATGATACCGGAAATTATCGAATCGTTATATGGAATGAAGGAAAAATATCTGAAAAATATACGTACCACCGCTGCCAGGATCAATGCCCGCAACTCTTCCGTTTTCTGGGAAAGCAGCCGGAGCGTTGATTATATTTACACCTTTCTGAAACGAAAGAAAGAGGTGGATGGCATCAAAGATCCTGTTTTGCTAAGTTGGCTCGAAAAATTTGAAACAGACCGCAATGCGGCAGCTCTTGATTTCTGGTACGAAATTCATAAAGGAGTGCACGAATCGCTCAGAGAATTTCAATAAGCAACAAGTCAAAAATATTGAATCCAAAATCACCAGAGGATTTTGGATTTAGTATTTGCTTATGCAGGAAACAGGAATTATTTTTCCGTCTCATTTTCATTCTGATAGCCGATACTATTTTGTTTTTCAGCATCATTTCTAAACTCGCTGTGCCTGATCTGTCCTCCTGTTCTCCCCACATACAACATAGCCATTGAGCTGATTAACGAAAGGATGAGTGTGATAATTATCAGAAAATGAACGGATCGTTCTTTCTTCCAGATGCTGTATAATGACATAGCAGCCATTAATCCGGCCGGGATCATCAGGTACATTCCTATTGTTGCGATATCTTCGTGGCGGTTGATCAGGCTTTCGGCTACATCTGGAATTCCCTTCACGGCATCTTCAGCCGGATCACCCGTTTGATATGCCAGTATTGCTGTAAGTGCAGCAAACACAATAGTTCCTAAACCACTTATGTTAACTCCCTGGTTTTTAAAAACCAGACCAGCAATGATTAGCACTGTACCGATAACTGACCCGACTATCGGGAAGTGATTTATAACTATATGAAGGTAAGCCCAGTCCATAAGATTAATATTAGCAAGATTAAAAGAGGCAGGAATTGCTTGCCTGTTTTTCGATCAATTCTTTAACAAATATAAGTAATATCATGTTCGCCTTGTAAAGCTGACAAATTGATTAAATCCTATCAGGTAAGAGCCATATATCAGTTTGAAATCGCGCCCTGTCTAAAAAAAAGGCTGCAGAATTTCTCCTGCAGCCGATTCCTGTTTAATTAATTCTGTTTACCTGCCTGTTGGTTTTCCTGAAGACCTTTTTGCACGACTTTCATCAGAGGTCTTACTTACAGCTTGTTGAACCTGTTCTTTAGTTGCTTGTTTTATTTCAGTTTTTTCAGAGCGGGAGTTTGAAGAGCGTGCTTCATTCTGTGTTCTTTGTTCACGAGTAGGCTGTGCAGCAGGTGATTGACTTTTTTGTGATCCACGTGATGAGTTGTTATTCACATTTCCACTGGTTGGAGCACTTTTGCGGGATTGACTGTTTTCGGAGTTTATAACCCTGTTTGTATTTGATATGGGTCGATTACCTTCAGTTATATTAATTTTACTTTTGCGATCGGAAGTTTCCTTTTTTGTTTCAACTGATGGTCGGGTTGAATTTTTTGAAGGAGATACCTGTGATTTGCTGCGTTGCTCAACCTGAGACCTGCTGTCAGAAGAACTTTTTCGTGCTTCGGATTGTGTAACAGTGCGTACAGCTTCCGTTGAATTTCTCTTAATTTCATTTCTTCTGGCATTTGAAGTTTGATTTGCAGATTGAGTTGATGTGCGTGGTTCAACCCTGGTTTCTTTTGTTGAATTTACTTTGCGTTCAGTCGTAGCTTGTTTTGTATTGCGTATGTCATTTCTGCTGTCGCGGGTACGATTTACGCCAGGATCGTTGGTACGTGCATTGGTTTGCTCAATCCGTTTTCCGGTTCTGGCCTGTTCAACATTGCGGTATTCCGTTGGGCGAACATCCTTACGTTTGTTATCAACTGCCGGACGGTATACATTCAAAGTGTTATTGCGCATCCCAACTCTATCAGGTCTCTGACTATCAGCAACTTCTACCCTTCTTACTTTGCTTTTAGAATACCTCTCAACATCATTAACACGTGGGCCATTGTACCATGAATTACGGTTATTGTGATTGTTGCCATCAACATGTACATTAGTTATATGAGTGATATGGTTTACACGAACCGGACGATTGTAGATATAATGATTCCAGTTGCTTGAGCAGAAATGATTTTGAGGAACAAAGGTCCACCAGGGATCGGGAGCATACCATGAAGATTGAACATAAACGTTTGGTCCCATTGGAGCCCAGCCCCAATAATTATCGTATGATCCCCAGGTTACCCATGCAGGTGCCCATTCGTATCCGGGAATCCACATCCAACCTAAATAATTGTCGAAATCCCACCGGCCGTAGTGAAAAGTTGCCCAACCCCAGTCGTAGCCGGATGACCATGTCCATCCATAATCAGTATAAATCCAATTCCCATTTGACGAATAGGGTCTGAAAGATTCAGGATTATCGAAATAAGGACGCCAAACATATCCGTTGTCAGGTGTATAAATCCAGTCTCCGTAAGGTGAAAGCTGATCGTAGAAGGTCTGGGTCGTGATGGTTATGGTTGCTTTTCTGTTTTTGTATTTATGTGCTTCGGCACTGAATACTATAACCATCGAAAGGATCAGGAATAAAGTTATCTTTTTCATGGCAGTAGAAATTAGTATGCGTTATTAATTTAACTCTTTATTTACAGTAGTTTCAGACAGTCTGTTATAAAGTGCGTTGCAAAGCCCGTGCCAAAAAGCTTGTATCTATAAATAATTTACTCAGCTAACCTTAAATTGTATTTGTAAATGGTTTGGATGAATTGTGAATCAATAAGATAAAAAAAAGCCGGGAGTTGAAAAAAACTACCGGCTTTCAATTAATCGTATTAAAAATTTTACTTTATTTCATTCTTTTTATTGAAGGCAGCAACACCTTCATCAAGGAATTTGACATAAGAAGAAATATCCAGATCATACGCATGGGGCTTTACAAGCGAATTACCGTCACTATCGAGGATCACATAATATGGTTGTGCATTAGCTCCGAATTTTTCTATCTGTATCTCTGCATTTTTCTTTCCAAGTAGTTTTACCTCACGCCCTGTTTTATTGGTATACCATTCTTCTTTCGGCAGTTCAATTACTTTATCATCTACATAAAGAGCGGCAATCACAAAATTCTCGCGTAAGCGCTTCAATACTTCCGGGTCACTCCAAACACGATTTTCAATTTCGCGGCAGTTGGTACAACCATGTCCTGTGAAATCAATAAATACCGGCTTATTCAACACTTTTGAAGCTTTTAAAGCCTCATCATAATCAAAATATCCTTTTAGTCCATGCGGAATTTTAAGTGCAGTATTACTGTATTTTGGTGCTTCAGCAATATTGCCTTTGCTTGTAATACCTCCGCTTCCGCTGTTATCACGAACAATAGCCGTTACATCAAAATCCTGCGTTTCCATAGGAGGCAGCCAGCCGGAAATACCTTTGAGCGGGGCTCCCCATAAACCAGGAATCAGATAAACCACGAAAGTGAAAGTTGCAATTATGAGCATCAATCGAGGAAACGATCTCACAACAGGATAGTCGCTATCATGTGGAAATTTGATTTTTCCCAATAAATAAAATCCCATCATGGTGAAAATCACAATCCAGAAGCCCAGGTATATTTCGCGGTCGAGGATTCCCCAATGGTAGGTTTGATCAGGGATATTAAGGAATTTAAGTGCAAAAGCAAGCTCAATAAATCCCAATACAACTTTCACCGTATTAAGCCAGCCGCCTGATTTGGGCAATTTGTTAAGCCACTGTGGAAACAATGCAAACAGTGTAAAAGGTATGGCGAAGGCTAGCGAGAAACCTAACATACCAACAATCGGCTTAAGTATCTGTCCGCCTACTGACTCTACCAGAATTGTTCCGACAATAGGTCCGGTACAACTGAAAGATACAAGCACCAGGGTAAGAGCCATAAATACTGTACCAATGGTTCCGCCTTTGTCCTCGGCCGAAACTGATTTATTAACCAGCCAGTTAGGCAATGTAATTTCAAAGTATCCAAAGAATGAAGCCGCAAAAATCACAAAGATCAGGAAGAACAGTACATTTGGAATCCAGTGTGTGCTGATCCAGTTACTGAATTCGGCACCAAACAAAACAGCTACAACTGTTCCAAAGAGAGTATAAATTGCAATAATGGAGAAGCCATAAATGGATGCCTGAACTTTACCATTGGAACCTGATTTCATGAAATAGGATACCGTCATGGGAATCATTGGGAAGACGCATGGAGTAAGGATGGCGATTAAACCGGCACCAAATGCAATTATAAAGAACAACCAAAGTGGTGTTGCTCCATCTTCGAGCGGTTTTGAATCTTCGACAACTGCTGTGG
>JAIFMH010000231.1 GCA_020048595.1 Bacteroidota bacterium
CGTATAGGTGTCACAATATCCAAACTGGGAGCAAGTAAATCAATTGCTTTAGGCTCCTATGCGTTTGCTCTTCATACACTTGATTCTGAGGAAATCTAATAAAATTCTTTTGCAAGTATAATCGCCGCTTTAACTTTCTGTTGCTTAATGTAGTTCGTGCAAATCAAAAAACAGTCATGAGAAATCGAAATAGTATTACTACTTTTTTTTTGTTGGTTGCGTTAACAGTTTCTGCAAAAATAGCGTCAAAATGTATCCCGCAACCTTTAACGAACCAAAATCAATTATTGGTTTTCCAAAAAGTGACAGATAGTGAATTGAATACTGACATAGATTTTAAATCAATTACTATAGTTTCAACACCTGCTTTTTTAAGGCTTCCAAATGGTGGCGAAGCCCGCATGGCCCGTCTGGAATTTCAGGGGGGGGGTTGTAAAGAATCCTGTGAAATTGAAATTAATTTTAATGGTCACAAGGTATCTAATCATATAGATTGTTCATCTGCCCCCACTGATGTAATTGAGTTAGCCCTGCCTGGGGAAGACATAACGAAACCTACACAGCTAGTTGTTTCATTAAAGTGCAAGCGAAACAATTTTACTGCATCGAAAATTATAAACCCAACACGTAAGTGGAGTGTTTATTTAACCCCTCATTCCCATGTGGATGTTGGCTACACCGATCTACAAGAAAATGTTGCAAAACTTCATTGCGATAATATTGATGAAGCGATAGAATTAGCTGAACGCACGGTTAACTATCCTAAGGAAGCAAGGTATGTATGGAATGTGGAAGTAATGTGGGTGCTCGATGAATATTTAAAAAAAGCTGACGATAAGCAAAAAGAGCGGTTATGGAATGCAGTTAAAAAAGGCTGGATTAATTTTGGTGCCTGTTATTTGAACATCAATACAAGTAATCTATCATCTGAAGCATTGTTGAAGAGTTTTTCATTTGCCAATAAAATGGCTAAAGAGAAAGGGTTTTCAGCAGAATTTATGTACCAGGGTGATATTCCTGGTGCAAGTTGGGGTATTTCTGGGCTTAGCAATTCTACAAATTTAAAGTATTTTCTTTTAGGCCCCAATCCTGACGGGCGTACGGGTAGTATTCGTAAAGAGTGGGAAGATAGACCCTTTTATTGGCTTTCACCTGATGGGAAAAGTATAGTTCTTTATTATCAATGTTATCCATATAATATTGGCTGGATACTAAAGGGATGTAAGGTGCCTGATGCAATGACTGTAACCAATGCCCAAGCCTATAATTCAGGGAATCCATCTAAATATTTTCTGGATCCTGCACTTTTTCCTTTACTTGATAATATTGAAGAAAAAAAACTGCCTTATGATATTACAGTTTTGACTTGGTCAATGAGGGATAACTGCCCCCTTGATCCGGAATTGCCGGATGCAGTAGTTGCCTGGAATAACAAGTATAGTTCTCCCAAGCTAATTATAAGTTCTATGCAAGGCTTCATGATTGATTTCGAAAAGAAATACAAGGAAATCATCCCTGAAGTAAAAGGAGATTTAACTGAGTATTGGACAGATGGAACTGGAAGTACAGCACTAGAATCGAGTATTTATAGAAACGCAACAGAACGCATCCAACAAGCCGAGGTATTATCAGCAATGAATAAAAAGTCGCGTATTTCCCCAGCAGAAATGTTTTCGGATGCATGGACAAACATTCTGCTCTTTTCTGAACATACATGGGGAGCTCATAATAGCGTCATTGCCCCGGATTTAGATTTTGTTAAAAATATATGGAACAAAAAGAAATCTTATATTATTGAAGGTAATGACCAGGTAAATGACCTCTTAAAAGAATTTGCAAACCCAGAGATAACAGCGGGTTTTAAAGTAATTAACACAACTGCATTTGTTCAGGATCAACTTGTAAAGCTTTCTCCTGAACAATCACGCAATATGAACATAGTTGTTGATGCTAAAGGGAATAATATAGCATCCCAAAGACTTTCGACCGGAGAACTGGTTTTTGTTGCCAGAGAAGTCTTGCCATTTTCGTCAGCAAAATACACTCTTCGAAAAGGCTATAATATTGCAAAATCCACGTTGCAACATACCGATAATGAGATTGAGAACAATTTTTATAAAATTGTCATAAACCGCAAAACCGGCAACATTTCAAGCATTTATTGCAAAACACTTAAAAGCGACATTGTAAATAAAAATGATAGCCTTGAATTCAATCAATTCGTATATTTATTAGGTAAAAACCATGATATAGATGAATATCGGGAGAATAATTTTTATTTAACTAATGAATTTCATAAAAAGGATATAGTATCTTTTTCCTCAAATCCACGTATCAGAATAAAAGAAGCAGGAGAGGTAATTGTCTCGATTGAAGTTGAATTTGATGCTCCTTCATGCAAAAAGCTGACAAGTGAAATTTCGCTCGTTGATGGAATAGATAAAATTAGTATTAGCAACACGCTGTATAAATTAGCTGTTAGAGATAAGGAAGCTGTACATTTTGCATTCCCTTTTTTAGTTTCATATCCAAATATAACCTACGATATTCCTACAAGTTTTGCCAGGGTAAACACGGATCAGATTCCCGGTTCAAATAAAAACTGGTACACTGTTCAACGTTGGTTGGATATCTCCAATAATGATTTCGGGGTGGTACTGTCTTCCAAAGATGCTTCAATGTTTGAGCTCAAAACAGTTACAGCTAATTTGTATGGTAGCCAATCAAACTCACCTTTGTGGATTAAAGAAAGCCCTGTTACGTCAACTGTTCTTTCGTGGGCACTTAACAATCATTGGTTTACTAATTTTAAGGCTGATCAAGAAGGTATAATTAAATTCCAATATGATTTTGCAGCTCATAAGGGAAATGATGTTGCGAAAGCAAATCAATTTGGAGTATCCAATTCACAGGCTCTGATAGTAGCATCTGTCGATAATCCATGCCAGGATATTGCCTTTAGTATAGATAATGAGCAAGTATATATATCACATATCAAGCCTTCACAAGATGGTAAAGCTTTCATTTTAAGCGTCAGCAATATGGGTGATACAGATGTTCAGAGTAAGTTGGAAGGCGTATCTTCATCATCAAAAATATACATAACAAACTTGAATGAAGAGAAGATAAAAGAATGCTCTGATCTCTTATCGATCGCTGGAAAGTCATATACACTGCTACGGATTGAGTGAGAGTGATGATATGTATTTAATACAAGCTACTTTCCTGGTTCGATTGAGATAAACGAATTCTTCGATTTCAGAAAAAAAGAATCACAAAGCTATAAAGACTGACGCCACTAAAAAAAGAACATGTAACTTAGACCATATCGTTTATGTTTTGAGTTTTTAGACAGAGTTGGCTAAGGAAAAACTCGCGAATTGAGAAATGCAGTGAGATCACGCAATGAATTAACAATAAAATATACTCAACAATGAAAAAAACATTTTTATTGGGATTATGCATACTTTCCAGTTGGACAATAGCATCTTCTTATTCACAAAAAGAAACTAATGTTATATGGAACGTTGGTAAAGCTGATAATTCAGCCAATGAGTTTGCAATATCACCTAATGGATTTAAAAAATTTATTGAACATGACTTTGGTTACGAAGATAAGTTTTACTTAATTGGACATTCTACAGAAAAAAATGATTTTCCGTATGTTTTGCCGGGCCCGGTTGATACCTGGGGCGGAACCTGGCCTACTTCCGGATGGCGCACCAACCAGGTGAATATATTGTTTACAGTCGATCAACTTCCTGCAAAAGGGAAAGTGAAGCTTATTATCAGTTTGCAGGATTATGCCAAAAAGTTTCTGCCTTTAATAAAAGTAAGTTTTAACAATTTCAATACTAAAATACAGCTGGGAGCTGAAGGTTATGACATAAATAAGCAACCTTATCCGAGGCAGGACGAACCCACTGTAGATTCACTTTCACTGAAAGGTGAATTGCCAGGCTCAACTCCAAAAAATATCGAAATACCTTTGGATATCAATGTGCTGCACAAAGGAGGCAACGTTGTTTCAATTACTGTGCTAGAAGGCTCCTGGATCAAATTTGACCAACTGAAGCTTGAAGGAACAAAGGGAGTGGTGTTAAAAAAGCCCGGTCAGATATTTGTACGTGGGGTGAAGGCTGCTGATTACGAACTGGAAACGGGCCAAGGAATTGTGCAACCTATGTTGGTAAATGTTGAATATCTCACTGGTTCGCCTGTTATAAGTGTTGAATTGGATGGAAAAAGTATTTTCAGCGAAAAGCTTGAAAAAGGAAATTATGAGTTCGAAGCCCCGATGCCTGCCGTTACAAATTCAAAAACCAGCAAGTACAGGATTTTGGAAAACGGAAAGGTTATAGAGTCGGGGGTTGTTAAAAGATCGAAACAGCCAGCACAATCCTTAGCAGGTTACATTGATACAAGAATGGGAACCGCGCACTCTCGCTGGATGATTGCCCCTGGCCCATGGATGCCGTTCAGTATGGTAAAGATGAGTCCCGATAACCAAAATTCGGGTTGGCAAGCCGGCTATCAACCATCATACGAAAGTGTTGGAACTTTCAGTCATATCCACGAATGGACTTTGGGTGGATTAGGAATCTTCGCATCAAACGGTCCATTGAAAACAAATATCGGAGATGAGTTAAAACCTAATTCCGGTTATCGCTCCTCTATCGATAAAAGAACAGAAGAAGCACCGATCGGTTATTACAAAGTTCAACTTAAGGATTATAATATCAAAGCTGAGGTAACTGCTACAACTCGTTGTGGATTCGAACGCTTTACATTTCCTGCTGACCGTGATAGTTCCCGAATCTTGGTAGATCTGCATGTGCCATCAGAATACGATTACCAATTAAAAGAAATATCCCTGAAAAAAATAAGTGACTATAGAATAGAAGGTTATGCACATCAATTTGCAGCACAGGTATGGAGCAATGATGCAGAGCAGGATTATACTGTACATTTTGTTATTGAGTTTGATAAACCCATTAAAAACATGGGCGGGTGGATAAATGATAAGATTCAGTATGGAAATGAGTTCAAAGCGAAAGACATACAAAATGCAGGAGTTTTCCTGGAGTTTGATGTGAAACAATACCCTATTGTTCAGGTCCGTTCGGGTATTTCATTAGTTAGTATAGCCAATGCCGATTTAAACTTAAAATCAGAAGTTACAAATCCTTTTGGTTGGAATTTTAATGCGGTTCGACTTAACCAGGTAAATACATGGAACGATATTTTTGATCGCATAAAAGTAACTTCTACTAATCGCATGGAAAAGGTTCGCTTTTACAATTCAATGTACAGATCAATTTGTAGTCGGAATACATGGAGCGATATAAATGGAGAATGGAGAGGTACAGATGGTAAAATTCAGACATTAAAGAATTCAGATGATGTTGCACTCGGTTGTGATGCCTTTTGGAATTCATTTTGGAATTTAAATCAAATGTGGAATCTTGTAACTCCGGAATGGAGTAACCGATGGGTAAATTCGCAATTAGCCATGTATGATGCATATGGCTGGTTAGCAAAAGGGCCCGCAGGAATGAATTATATTCCGGTTATGGTGGCTGAACATGAAATTCCACAAATGGTGGGCGCTTATCAAATGGGAATACGCGGATTTGATGCAGATAAAGTATTGGAGGCCGCTGTGAAAATGCAAACAACACCTGCACAAAAGGTATTCACTGGCTTTGCTGGTAACAGGGATTTAGTTTATTACATGAAACACAAGTATGTCCCATCTGATAAAGGTCGTTTTTCGAATTCGATGGAGTATTCCTACGACGACTGGACGGTTGGACAATTAGCTAAGTCTTTGGGGAAATCAGAAATTTATAATACTTTCAACGATCGCGGTTATTGGTGGAAAAACACAATTGATACTGCCGGATATTGCCATATGAAATTAAGTAACGGAGAGTGGGAAAAGGACTTCAATCCTTTCCGTAGTGGTGCAAATGAACAATATGTTGAAGGTAATGCATGGCAATTGACATTTTTTGTTCCACAAGATGTACCTGCATTGGCAAGTATGATTGGTAAGCAAAAATTCATCGACAGACTTGAATGGGGTTTTGCTCAAAGTGTACCCTGGCGGTACAACGGCATGAACGATCAGTACTGGGATTACCCGGTGATGCAAGGAAATCAGCAATCCATGCACTTTGCATACCTTTTTAATTGGGTAGGTAAACCATGGTCAACTCAAAAGTGGAGTCGTTCAATACTGGAACGTTACTACGGTTATGGAGTTGGAAATGCGTACCTCGGTGATGAAGATCAGGGACAAATGAGTGCATGGTTAGTTATGACAGCATTAGGATTATTTCAGACTGACGGAGGATGCAATTCCGACCCTGTTTATGAAATTGGAAGTCCTTTGTTTCAAAAAGTCGAAATTGACTTAGGCCATAAATTTGGTCGTGGAGGTAAATTCACAATAACAGCTAATAATACCTCGCGTACAAATATCTACGTACAAAGCGCAGTCTTAAATGGGAAAAAGTTAAATTCATGCATATTCCCAGCAAGAGAGCTTTTAAAGGGTGGGGAATTAATTCTTGAAATGGGGCCGGAACCGAATAAACTCTGGGGATTAAGAGACAATACAAAATAAATATCTTATACATTAAAATCTACATTATAAAATGAAAAACGAAAATTCTATCTCAAAAATATTGCCTGTACTTTTTGGCTTCTTCATCATGGGCTTCTGTGATGTTGTCGGAATAACATCCATGCATGTTAAAGAAGATTTGCTGGGAAATTACAGCCCTGAATTCAGAGATACTCTTTCAAACCTTATTCCAGTAGCATTATTTTCGATGTTCCTTATTTTCTCCGTTCCAACCGGAATTTTAATGAACAAAATTGGCAGGAAAAGGACTGTTCTTTTGAGCAATGTTATTACTATAGTGGCTATGTTTATCCCGCTCATTCAGTATACTTTCATAATGTCATTGCTGGCCTTTGCTTTGCTTGGAATTGCCAATACCATTTTGCAGGTATCTTTAAATCCATTGTTGACTAATGTAGTGAAAGGAGACAAACTTACATCCAGTCTTACAGCCGGTCAGTTTGTTAAGGCTATTTCTTCCTTCTGTGGACCATTTATAGCAGCCTTTGCAGCATCTATGTTGGGTAACTGGCAATACATATTCCCAATTTATGCAGTTATAACTTTAATTTCTACAATTTGGTTAATGGCAACGCCAATGCCGGAAGAACCTGTTGCCGGGAAAGCAAGTTCGTTCGCAAGTGTTTTCAGTTTGTTACAAGACAAAACGATTTTACTTTTATTCTTAGGAATCGTTTTTGTTGTAGGTGTAGATGTAGGCATAAATACGGCAGCTCCTAAAATTTTAATGGAACGGTTCGGAATGGACTCAATTGATGCAGGTTATGGCCCAAGCATGTACTTCGCTTTTCGCACGGCAGGTGCATTTATTGGAGCAATACTTTTAATTAAGTTTTCATCGGGAAAAATCTTCAAAATAATTACAACTGTAGCATTTCTAGGATTAATTGCTCTAACCTTTACTTCAGACAAAGTTGCTGTTTTTACACTTCTTGCTATCATCGGTTTCGCTATTGCTAATGTCTTTTCCATCATTTTCTCGATGGCAATTCAATCACGGCCAGATAAAGCAAATGAAATTTCCGGTTTAATGATTACCGGAGTTTTTGGAGGAGCTATTATTCCATTCATTATGGGCCTAACATCAGATGCTCTCGGTTCGCAGGTTGGTTCGTTACTGATTATCACTATAAGTGCATCTTATTTATTGTTTTGCGCATTTGCACTAAAACCAAGAAGTATTTAGAAATGTGATTTCTACTTGTCTTATTTTTTAATTAATAGTTCAAATACGAAGTGTTAACTCAATCAAATTCATTCAGCAGTTTAAAACCGATGATGAGTGCAAGACATTTATTTACTAGAATTTCATTCCTTGAATAATCCGGACTAAAGTAGTTCTCCATTCCGGAGTACAACATGCCAGTTATACCGGAGCAAAACATATCAATATTATTGAATGGTATTGCTCAAGAGTAGACTGGCATGTTTATTTTGTTTAATACGGATTGAGATTTGATTGATTTCGATTAACTCCCGAGAACCAATGTTTTGCAGCCTTTGCTTCAAAAATACCATTCCGCACCGTAATCTCTTTTCGAATTTATGATATGCCAAATTCTGTAAGTTCTTTTTCTCTGTTACCAAATAAAAGATTTTGTCGCACCTGAGTTCTAATTTTTCCTGTTGACGAATCTTGATTTAAATAGATTCCCGTAATAATTATACAAATCCTAAACTGAGACTAATCGGATGTTGAAAGGAAAAAGTTAAAATCTGATCTGATTTCAGTAATTTCGTTGCTTCTTCAATACCTGCTTACTATGAAAAAATACGTACTTCTATTTTTGCTAATTCCTATATATTCTATGGCTCAACAATCTTCTAAAATTGAAAGCAGTCTAAAAACAGTTACTATCTCAACACACGAAATTGAAACTGTATTTACGGAGAAAATTCATTTTGAAGCACCTAACTGGAGCAGCAACGGCAAATATTTTGTGGTAAACAGCAATGGCAGGATTTTCACTATTCAAACAGATGGTTCCGGAATGAAACCAGTGAATACGGACTTTGCAGATGAGTGTAACAACGACCATGGAATATCTCCTGACGGGAAATGGCTGGCAATTAGTCATAACAACAAGTACGATACAATCCAAACGGAACAGTGGAAGAAATCTGCTATTTATGTTCTGCCAATTGAAGGAGGAATTCCGCGGATGGTAACATCCAGATCTCCCTCTTTCTGGCACGGATGGAGCCCTGATGGCAACAAACTTGCATACTGTGCGGAACGGAACGGATCCTTCGATATTTATACAATTCCGGTTAATGGCGGCGAAGAAAAGCGTTTAACCCATGAAGCCGGACTGGACGACGGACCAGATTACTCGCCCGACGGGAAATACATTTACTTCAATGCTTTCCGGAAAGGCAGCATGCAGATATGGAGGATGAAAACCGATGGAAGTGAACAGGAACAACTTACAAACGACTCTTTCTCAAACTGGTTTGCACATCCGTCACCAGATGGTAAATGGATCGTATTCATTAGCTATATTGTTGACCAGGGTGATGCACATCCGTTTGGAAAAGATGTTAAACTTCGGCTTATGTCGTTGGATGACAGAAATATAAAAGATATAACACCTGTTTTTTTTGGAGGCCAGGGAACACTCAATGTGCCTTCGTGGAGCCCCGACAGCAAGAAAGTTGCTTTTGTGAGTTATTCGCAGAATGACTAAATCTTTACATTCAGGAAACAGGAAAAATTATTTCTTTCCATTCCTTAAACCATCCTATTGATCGCGTTTAAACAGCCTTTTAAAGAATGATTTTTCTTCTTTGACCTTTTTCTCTTTTGTATCCGGATTGCGCGAATCCGTATTCTTGTCATCCTTCCCCTGGAACAAACGATTGAAAAACCCCTTAATTCCCTTTTGCTGAAAGGGATCGCATTGCATATAGGATTTGTCATCATCAGGGAATATGAACTCCGTCAGGTATTCATTTCTTAACTGTTCATTATTTTCAATTCCTTTAAGCACATTAGCTACCACAGGCAATGCCAGCGATGATCCTGATCCGTTGCCGCTAAAGAAGTGAACATCCGGCGTTCGGGCACCAACCCATGTGCCTAGCACCAAATCCGGCGTATAAGCAATAAACCATGCATTCGAATAGTTTTGTGCCGTGCCGGTTTTTCCTGCCAGGTCAGCACGTATTCCATATTTACTGCGAATACTGGTTCCCGTTCCCTGGTTGATGGCTTCCTGCAACATTGCTGTAATCATCTGGCTTGTTTCTGTGCTGAAAATAGTTTCCGGCTCTGTTGGTTTTCGCGAATACAAAGTATTCCCTTTGGAGTCGGTAATTTTATTGATCATAACCGGCTCATTCATCAGGCCCTGGTTGGCAAAAGCAGAATATGCCCGCACGATCTCGAAAAGAGATAAATCAAGTGTTCCTAATGCAATGGATGGAGCGTCATCGGTAAATTTCGGGAATTTTAACTTGTTGCAGGTATTCATCAGACTCTCTCGGCCTGTCTTAAAGTATAAATCCACCGTTGGAAGGTTCATGGAGTGAGCCAGCGCATACCATAACGCAACCGTGCTGTCGGGTGTTGATTTATAGTCAGCGTTTCGAGGTTCCCAATCCTCGTACCCGGGATAAATATTTTCTTCATTTTCGAGATAGGTACATGGCGACAAACCTCCTTCGAGTGCCGTTGCATATAGAAAAGGCTTAAATGCTGAGGCAATTTGCCTGTG
>JAIFMH010000227.1 GCA_020048595.1 Bacteroidota bacterium
ATATATCTATAACACCTGTTCTGGAATTTTCGAATTAAATAAGGGAAATGGTTCTTCGATACGTTGTATCAAAGATTAATCAGATTAATCTAATTTTTATTACACTTTGTCGGAATAAAAATAAATTTATTGGAAGTAAAAAAATGGATAGAAAATATAAAAGTATTTGTTTATCAATCATCAGAGTGATTGCTTTCGCACTTTTGAATATAACTGCATTTCACGCTTCAGCGCAAAATTTAACAGTAACAATCCATCTTCGCGGTGTTTTCGAAAGCAAAATAAGCCTGAAGCCATTAACGGGTACAAAAGCCATTAAGACTATTGCTGAAGTGCAGGGTATAAAAAACGGTGAAACCGCAAAAATTCTGGTTTTGAAGGAAAACCTTCCGGGAGAATTTGTGCTGCGGTTCGATTATAAAGAGAAGCCAGAAAGTGCACCTTATCCTTCAGAGAAATATATTTTCATCAATAATCAGGACCTGGAACTTTGGGTAAGCCCGATATATTGTAATAATGCCGACAGCACCTGGTTTCAACCGGGAGAAAGGGAGAATGGTGCGTTTGTTTCATTCTCAAAAGAAAATGCCAGGAAGAAAGAAAAGCTTGGGCTGTTGCAACAATTCCTTGCAAGCTATGATGATACTAAATCGAAGTTTTACAAAGAGGGAATCAAAGAATACGAACAGCGAAGACTTGCTTACAATCAATGGCTCGAAAAGCAGGTTATAAAAGATAAATTGTTATTTGTGAGCAGTATGTACAGGTTTAATTACCTGCCAAAAATCACCTGGGAAGGAACTGAAAAGGACAGGTTGGTCAGTGTGATCAATCATTATTTCGACGGAATCGATTTCAATGATCCAATCATCACTAAAACTTCACAACTCAATGATTGGATGAACAATTACGTAAACCTTTATGGGCAAATGGCCACAACTATTGCTTTGCGTGACTCACTATTTCCTGCTGCGGCTAAAACTTCAATTGAAAAGGCCAAACAGGGGCACCCTTTACTCTATGGATGGATGGTGGATTATTTCTATAAAGGTTTTGAAAGCAACAGCATTCAAGAGGGAATGAAAGTATTGCAGCCCTACCTGGATGATCCCAATTGCCTTACTACAAAAAGACTGGAAATTGAGAAAAGGCTGAAAGGAATGGAAACACTGGTGGCAGGAAGCAGAGCACCGGATATTTCGCTAAAGGAAACAGGCGGCAGTTTGTTTGAACTTTATAATTTTAACCCGCCTGAAAAGTACATACTATTATTATTCTGGTCGGCGGATTGTAGTCACTGCATGGAAACAGTATATGCATTATATCCCTGGCAGCAAAACCCGGAGATAAAGAAGAAGGTGTCGGTAGTGGCAGTGAGCCTTGATGAAACCGAAACTGAAATTAAAGCATGGGAACAGAAATCAAAAGACCTGCCAGGCTGGAAACAGCTTCGGGCCGATGAAGGAGTGCGAAGCAAGGTTGCAAATGATTACTTTATTCTTGCTACACCTGTAATGGTGCTCATGGAGACCAGAACCAAACAAATTATAAGTATGCCCAACACGCTTACTGAGTTAGTTCCCTTTATAAAGTAGTCACACAAAAAAATAGCTGAAGGTAAGAGTTGAGTGTTAAACTTTGTGCTTTTTATATGTTTTAGTGAACCTTCGGCAAACTCAGTGTAGCACTTTGTGGCTAAATAAAATGTGCCATAATGCATTCTGTGATTTGAGTTGCTTCAGAAATTGAAATTCCGTGCAGATTTAAATTCCTTCTCTAGTTCTTATTCAAAATAATCTCAATCACCGGAATTTCCACATTGGGTTTTAAAACCGGCAGGCTTAAACTAATCACATCATCGGCCTTTGTTTCCGGATTCCAGTAACCTTCACTGTTGGAAAACCTAACTTCGGAACCATCGTGCAGCATCTGTGCATATTTCACTTTTCCTTTGAATCCCTTCAGATGTAGTACACCCATGGGCCAGTCGAGGCAGTGAATATAAATCCGGTTTGTAACAGGATTATAAGTGAGAACGCAATTGTCGGGTGCCTGAAATTCTGGTGGGGCCTCGGTGCAACCATAAATGGATCGGCTGTTGTATTTCATCCATTCACCCATGGCTTTGAGTCGATCCTGGGCGCGGTAATCAATGGTTCCACGACTGGTTGGCCCGACATTTAATAAAAGGTTTCCACCTTTGCTTACTGACTCGATCAGCAGGCCAAGCAATTGCTTGTTGTCTTTCCACGTATTTTCATCACGGTAGTAACCCCACGAACCCGAAAACGTCTGGCAGGTTTCCCAGGGAACCCGTTTCCCGTTTACTTCGGGCCATTTACTTACTTTGTATTGCTCAGGAGTAGTGAAATCCCAACCGCCTTCAACATCCAGTAAATCAAGCCTGTCGTTGACTAAAATACCAGGTTGAAGTTTCCGCACCATTTTCAACAGGTTTTCCGAGTCCCAGTCATTTCGTCCTTTGCTATTTTTCCCTTTTGGAAAAGAATAATCGAGCCAGAGCACACTGATTTCACCATAATTAGTCATTAGCTCGGTCACCTGGTTTTTTAAATACTTGCGGTACTTGTCCATATCGCGTCCTTTATTGATGCGCTCATACGCTGTATCGGACGACTGGCTTTGCGGATGATTTCTGTCGACAACATAATCAGGATGATGCCAGTCGATAAGTGAATAATAGAATCCGATCTTGATTCCTTCAGCGCGGAAAGCATCAACCCATTCGCGTAACAAGTCCTTGCCAAAAGGCGTATTGGTAGATTTGTAGTCGGTATATTTCGAATCGAACAAACAGAATCCTTCGTGATGCTTTGTTGTAATTACGGCATATTTCATACCGGCTTCTTTAGCCATCTTTGCCCATTCCCTGGGATTGTACATATCCGGATTAAAAAGTTGGAAATACTTTTCGTACTCTTCGTTCGTCATCCTTTCATTTTTCTTTACCCATTCGTGGCGCGAAGGCATAGAATAAAGGCCCCAGTGGATAAACATCCCGAAACGGTCGTCGGTCCACCATTTCATGCGCTGTGTTTTTTGCTCCGGAGTTTCTTCAGGGAGCTGAGCATAGCTTTTACCTGCAAAGGCAAAGACTGTGAAAGTAATAATTAGCGCTAATGCAATTCTTTGCTGTAAATCTCTGTTTATCATTTTCATCATTTTTGGGTTTTCCTGGAATTCTATGGCTTAAAAATACTTAATCAGAACTTGTTTTTTCATTCTTCTCCAAAATTTATTCTACTTCTTTTGCTGACCACTTTACTATTTTAAAAACAATCTCCGAATAGTCATCTCTTTCGTAAAGCACACCTATTTTATTCTTACTGATCTTTACAATATCAGAATACGCTGTGTAATCATTAGTATTCCCGGGTATCTGCGATTTGTCGACCGGAATACAAACCGGCCAGTTAAATCCATCATCGAAACTTATCCGAAGTGTAAGATTATCTCTGTACAACGTATCGGCAGCATTACAAAAAGCCAGAATGTTCTTGCCGTTTCTGTTTCCGATTGCCAACATACTTCCTTCACAAACCGGATCAGGCAGTTTTTTATCAAAATAGACACTGTCCCAGGTTTCACCTCCACTATTGCTTATGGCTACAATTCGTGCTTTGATATCGCCTCTTTGATTTCGGGCATTTAAAATCAAGCCATCGCCTGATTGCTCAGCAGCAGTTGATTCATTGCTTCCGGGTAAACCTACAGTTTGACCTATTTTGAATGTTTTACCGTGATCGTCAGTATAAAATGTATGTGAAAAATAATCAGCAAATTGTGCAGAAGGATTTCCTAATGAATGATTTGCAGCAACCAGCATCCGTCCTTTGTATTTGCCGGAAGTAAACTGCATGGCATGGCCGGGAGTATTTGCATAGGATCGCCAGTCGTCCTTAAAATTGTAATCCGGATTAACCAAAGGCTGGAAAGGTCGGTGCACCTGGGAAGTAATATTAACGGCATCGGACCATGTAAGGCCAGCATCGGTTGAAGTTTTGTACCATACTTCCCGAAACCCATTGCCTTTTCGTATTTCCCCTTCGTGGTTATTGCCGGTATTATAAAACAGGAAAATCCTCCCCTGCGGATAGTCGGGATCAGTTAAATCAAGTACCGGAGCAGGATTACCTGCCTGAAGCGAATCGTAGTTCACAACTGTTGAAATGACACCCCAGGTTTTTCCATTGTCGTAACTACTTTTTAATACGATATTAATGTCTCCAAAATCACCACTTCCATTCACACGGCCTTCGGCAAAAGCCAACAACTGTCCGTCAGATAAACTTATAATTGCTGGAATGCGAAAACTCTTATGCCCGTCGGTTCCTGAAGTAAAAACAGGTACACCTATTTGCTGAGCAAAAAGTATGCTGTGTGATACCAGCATCAAAAGGACAATTATGTACCTGGTCATTCCATTTCAGAATTAGAGATTCTCATTGAAAAGCATAAAACATAGCTAGTTTCTTCCAAATATGATTTTCAATTGAATCCACCTTGTCCGCGGTAAAGTTTCACCGGTTTATCCAGCTTCAGTTTCGGAACGGTTACATATTTATCAAGTACAGTTGCGGGAACGTCAATATAAACCAGGCCGGGAACCGGGCTCCAGGAGATTTTACCGACAACTTTATGCGAAAGCTTTGTGCCATTTCCAACTACTGTAATTTCCTGGATTTTGTTATCAAGTCCTTTCAGCATAAATGTTCCGCTTGACTGACCATGCAGAAAAAGATAAAGAACTGTTGAATCTTTGGATAATGTAGTCGGACCATAAAAATGTCCTTGTGGAATCCCGCCGATGGTATTGAAGATGGCTTCCCCGTTTTTCTTGTTCCATGCGCCAAGTTCTTTCAATACATGAATCTGCTCAGCCGGAATAGTACCATCTTCCTTTGGGCCCATATCCAGTAAAAGATTGCCACCGTTCGAAACTGCGTCGATAAATATAGTGATGATCTCATATGGTGTTTTCCAGTTTTCGTCATGGTGAAAACCCCAATTGTCGTTAGTAGTCATGCAAAGTTCCCACCAATCGAATTTGGGACGCGTGACAGGAAAATTCTGTTCAGGAGTTGCATAATCGCCATAGCCTTGCAAACGACCATTGATGATGGCTTTCGGGTTGTTTGTCAAAATCATATTACGCACTTTTTCCGATTCCCATCGTTCGGCACTGTGTTCCCAGTCGCCATCAAACCACCAGAGATCAGGATTGTACCATGTGCTTATTTCCCTGATCTGCCCTTGAAAGAACTGCCGGAAACGGTTCCAACGCTCATAATCACTTTCAACTTTGTACCTGGAACTGTCTTTGAGGAAGCCAGGATAATCAGCGTATGACCAGTCAATCAGCGAATAATAAGCACCACATTTAATGTCACGTTTCCGCAATTCATCAAAAAACGGCTTTATCATATCACGTTTTGCAGGCGTAGCTTTCACGCTACTGAGATCATTAATTTTGGTATCATACATCGCCACGCCGTCGTGATGTTTGGTGGTGATCACGGCATACCTCGCTCCGCTTTCCTGTATCAGGTCAGCCCAGGAGGAAGGATCGTATTTTTTCAGCGTAAAGCCCTTCAATTGCTTCATATAATCGGTATAGCTGATTTTTTTATTGTGAAAACTCCAGGACTCATCAATTCCATCAACGGAATAAATGCCGGCATGGATAAAAATACCAAGCTTGGCATCGGCAAACCATTGCATTTTTTCTTTGATGTCGTTGGGATTGATTTTAGACTGAGTGAAACCAAAGACTGAAATCAGTAGCATCTGGCTGCTTAAAATAATTGCTTTTGAATATTTCACGGCTGGAGGGAATTACTTTAAATGATAAAGAAAATGTGGGTTAAAGATATGGATTTCTATAAAATCAAATGTATGAATCAAATTTAGATCAATATGGAATCAAGCTACAATCAATTATTTTATTTTTACTGACAGACACCTTAAATTGCATTAATTTTAACGCCTGTTGCTGAGTCCCCGGAATAAAAACAGGAAAAACAATCTATCACTGTGACATTAAATTAATGGTGACAAAATATTTCAAAAATATCTGCATGAAAAAACTGATCCTGATTTCACTCTCCTTACTCATTTTCCAATTCATACACGCACAGGCTCCGTTTCATCGCGGCGTAAACCTTACCAACTGGCTACAGGCTGATAACGCAAGTAAAATACAGTTCCGGAAGTATACGAAAAAGGATTTCAATGATATAAAAAGCCTGGGTTGCGATGTGATCCGATTGCCGGTTAACCTGCATGGAATGACATCAGGTGCGCCGGATTATACTATCGACCCTTTGTTCATTTCCTTCCTGGATTCAGCAGTAGACTGGGCTGAAAACCTGCAACTCTACCTTATAATTGATAATCATTCGTTCGATCCTGCAGTTAACACGAGTCCGGAAATTGGCCAGATTCTCACCAAAGTATGGCCGCAGTTGGCTGAACGCTATAAAGATAAGTCGGATTACATTTTGTATGAAATATTGAATGAACCTCACGGAATCACCAATCAGTTGTGGGGCAGCATACAACAACTGGCAATTGATGCAATTCGCTCAAAGGATACAAAACATACCATTATCGTTGGAGCATCCGGGTATAACAGTTATGCTGATCTGGCGCAGATGCCTGTTTATTCAGATCAAAACCTGATTTATACTTTTCATTTTTACGATCCTTTCCTGTTTACGCATCAGGGTGCAAGCTGGTCAACACCATCGATGGAGCCACTTTCGGGCGTACCTTTTCCGTATTCACAAGCTGAAATGCCTGTATGTCCACCGTCACTTGTAGGAACATGGATACAAAGCAACCTGAACAATTACCAGAACGACGGTACCGTGGCCAAAGTAAAATCACTGATTGATATTGCAGTAAACTTCAGGAATGCACGAAACGTAACAATTTTCTGTGGCGAGTTCGGAGTTTATATTCCAAACAGTGATACAACAGACAGGGCTTTCTGGTATCAAACTGTAAAAGATTATTTTGAAGAGAAATCCATCCCATGGACAATCTGGGATTACAAAGGCGGTTTTGGCCTTTTCGAAAAAGGATCAGGCGAGATATTTGAATCCGACCTCAACATTTCCCTGCTCGAAGCCCTGGATTTTACGATTCCTGAGCAACATCCACTTGTTATAAAGCCGGACAGTGTGGGTTTCAGGATTTACGATGATTATATCGGGCAGGGAATTCTGGATGCCAGTTACACAACGGGAACTATCAATTATTATTCGGATCTGATTCCAAATAATGACCAGTATTGTCTTTATTGGTCAGGTGGCCCCCAATATACTGCTGTAACCCTCGATTTTATACCCAACAAGGACTTATCCAGGCTGGTAAATTCAGGTTATGCGCTTGATATGATTGTAAGAGGAAATACCACCGGAATAAAGTTTGATATCCGCTTCCTCGACAGTAAAACCGCAGATCCGCTGGATCATCCCTGGAGAATGAGGGTAACACTTGATGGCGCCATCCCTGGCTGGGACAAAAGCTGGCATCATCTGCATATCCCGCTGAGTGATTTTACCGAACATGGATCCTGGGATAATAACACATGGTACACGCCGACAGGCAAATTTGACTGGTCCGCTGTTGACCGGATGGAAATCGTTTCGGAGTATGGCTCAATGGATGGAAAAGAAGTATGGTTCGATAACATTATGATTACCGATCAGGATACTGCAACCGTGGTTCAGGGAGGGACTTTAGGATTAAATACCAAACTAACTACTGGCGAATTGCCTAGCCTGGATGTTTTACCAAATCCAATGACAGAATCAACAACAATTTCCTGTTATCTGCCAAAAAGCGGAGCCACAAGGATTTCGGTTTACAGTATTAACGGACAAAAAATTACGGACATCATTAACAAAACTCTTCCTGAAGGAAAATTTACTATGAATTGGGACGGAAATGATGAAAGAGGAATCAAAGTTCCCGGAGGAATATACATTTGCCGCCTGTCGAACAACAATGTTTCGAAAAACATAAAGCTGATTAAGCTAAACGAATAAAAAAAGAGCAGAGCAGATTTCAGTTGAATCTGCTCTGCTCCTGCTAAAAGCATTTGTATTGGATTTTAAAGTGCCTGTCAGGGAATGGCTTCCCTCCTATTTAGCTGTTTCTCTCAATTTAATTCCACATCCTACTGCCTTTGTAAACGAAGGTTCAGGTGAGTATCCTGCAAGTAACGCATCAATTGCATTTGTAAGAAAAGGAGCCTTAACCTTGCTTGCATCCTGGCTGTTATCATCAATAGCACCGGTGTATTGAACAATTAAATCTCCGCCTTTCTTCTCAAGCAAATAAACCTGGGGTGTGCGGGTAGCACCGTATTTTCTGCAGATATCCTGTGTCTCATCAAAGAGATAGGGAAAAGTGAAACCCTTTTCTTTTGCCCGCACAATCATATTCTCGAAAGAGTCCTCGGCATTCACTTCAGGATCGTTTGAACTGATGGCAATAACAGGATAACCTTTTGATTTGTATTTTTTATCAATAGCAATAATCCTGTCCTGGTATGCTTTTGCATAAGGGCAATGATTGCAGGTAAATACTATAGTGAATCCTTTAGCATCGGGATAATCGCTGAGGGAAACCATTTTCCCGTCGGTGTTTTTGAGTTTAAATCCGGAGGCTTTATCTCCAACTTTATATCCCTGCGCAAAGGCAGACGAAACGGCAAACAATGCAATGAATGCTAGTGCTATGATGTTTTTCATGGTAAATTTAGTTTAAGGTTAATAATTGAATCAAGTTCATCAAAGGTGAATGTTTGGAAATACGATTCTCTGAATTTTTTCCCGTAAATCAGTGTAAAAGGTATTTCTCCCGACCAGTTGGCGTCAACTTTATTAATCCAGCTATTCTGGTTTGGATCGTCGAGCAAAAAAACATCGGAAGTAATGTTTTCTGATTTTATAAAAGGTTCAAGCCTGCTGGTAAGTTCCTTTGGGAAATCCAGGCTCACAAGCAGCACTTTAAACTTTTTGTCAGCGTATTTTTGTTCAACAGATTTAATTGCCGGCAATTCCTTGATGCATGGCGCACACCATGTTGCCCAGAAATTCACCAGGTAAATGGTATCATTACTCTTTTGAAGATAAGGCTCTAGCTGGTAGTAGTTTACGACATGTACAGCGTTTCCCTCATTTATCTGTGCATATGTGCTTTGCCAGATAAGCAAGAGTAAAAACAGCAAAAGAGTTTTTCCAGGCATGTAAGTTGTTTTTGTAAGTTTAATAAACACAAAAGACAGACGAAAGTTTTTTGGGAAAAGCGATTCTCGAACCAGCTATAAAAGCAGAAACATCCGTAACTATCGCAAAAGTATTTTATACAGAATTTGTTAGTAAATTTTATGATTAAAAATCCATTTAGATTATTTAGTACATTTACAAAATAAAAATCAGAATTCATAAAAGCAAAGTATAACAAGGTATTTTAACTATTTATTACTATCAATTTGCATCAAAATGAGACATCTATTAATCGTTCTGACTTTAATATGCCTGGCTAATTTCAACCTGTCTGCAAACAATACTTTTAAAAGTGGATACATAATAAATTTAAAAGGAGATACAATTAAAGGCTATATCCTTGAGCAGATCAGCATCAATGCTTCAAAAAAGTGCATCTTCAGGAGTAATCCGGAGGAGGCTAAAATAGTTTATACTCCTGATGATATTTTAGGATATAGATATAATGACGGTAAATATTACATTTCGAAACAAATTGGCAGCAATTCAGATCAGGTTAAGGTAAGCATATTTATGGAATTCTTAATTAAGGGAATTGCCAGTATATATTATTTTGTTGATGAAAAAGGCGAACATTTTTATATTGAAAAAACGCCTTTCGGATTAGTAGAATTATCGGATTCAGATATGAATACCTATGATGATAAAAAAGATGAACTCATTTACAAAGGAAAACTTAATGTAATTATGGCAGATTGCCCTGAAATTAAAAATGAGATAAACAACACTCAACTGAATTATACTTCTTTAGTAAAGCTGTCAAAGGATTACCATAACAGAGTTTGTACTACTGAAAGCTGCATTATTTATGAAAGGGAAGCATCACCCGTCAAAGTAAAATTTGGAATAGTCCTCGGCATATCTGGTAATAAATACAAATTTGGGTCTGAATTAGTTAGTGATTACAGCCCGGATTATCAGGCCGGGGTATCAATGAGAATCAAAAATGTGCTTTTTTCGAATGAAAATTTAAGCATAAGCGTGGACGTATTATTTGAGAAAGATTCAAAGTATTCAATGAAGCCGGTAAGCGATAAAAGATATGTGCACGTGAGCTACAATGGTGATGAATACATCCTGACTAGTTTCCCGCTTTATTATACTCTCCCTGCCCTGACTGTTGACCTTGAGTTAATCAATTTGAAAATACCTTTAATGATAAATTACAATTTTGATTTTCGGAATTTTTCGTTGGTTCCGGGAATCGGAATTACCAATAAATTTATACTGAGTAACAATAAGGAGTTTAAAATTGAGAATTTCGAAAACCAATATGGACGAACAATACAGCCATATTTAATAGGAGTTTCCGGAAAAGTTGGACTAGAAAAGAAACTGGTTAACTCACAATCAGTATGCATTAATTTTTTATATGAATACCTGACTGATCCTTTTGCTGTGAACTCGCTCTTGCGGTTAAATGAAAGTAAATTTACATTCCAGGCAGGATTCAGATTTTGATTAATGAAGCAAAGAAAGCAGGCAATTCTTTAGGAGTGGGATCAGGATTATGTAACCTCTGTTTTCTCTAAAACCATCCGGAATTATGCTTTTTTAGCTCCTTCATACCAGGCAAAAGAATCAAATTCTGAATTAAGAACTAACTCCACTAAATTTGCTTTTTGGATTTCTGCGATGCAGCTCAATTATCGATATTCAAAAATACAGTACTTTTAAAGTCCTTTTTGTTCAGGTATTTTACCATTAATTAAGGATGAAGGCAGAAATCAGTATTCACATGCATAAACTATACACAATGAAGAATTTAAGATTCGCAATACCATTCCTGGTCACAATAGCTTTGTTGACCTATAGCAGAACTTATGCCCAAATAACTTCCGCAGAAGTGGACCAGCTTGTTGAAAAAGCAATGGCCAAATTTAATGTTGCAGGCGTTGCGGTTGCCATAGTAAAAGACGGGAAAATCGTTCACGAAAAAGGCTATGGCGTAAAATCAGTAGATACAAAGCAGAAAGTAAATGAGAATACCAATTTTGCGATTGCATCAAACAGTAAAGCATTTACAACAGCAGCATTAGCCATTCTGGTTGAAGAAGGCAAGTTGAAATGGACAGATAAAGTAAAGAACTACATCCCTGAATTTAAAATGTACGATCCATATGTAACCGAAAATTTCAATATCCAGGATTTGTTAACTCATCGCAGCGGGCTTGGACTTGGTGCCGGCGACCTTATGATTTTTCCTGATGGTTCAGACTTTACCATGAAAGATATACTTGCTAACTTTCAATATATGAAGCCAGTCTCAGCTTTCAGAACAAAGTTTGATTATGATAACCTGCTGTACCTGGTGGCAGGTGAAATTATTGCCCGGGTTAGTGGAATGACCTGGGAAGCTTTTGTAACAAAACGTATTTTCGAACCTTTGCATATGGACAATACGTATGCATCAATGGCAGCCATAAAAGATAAAAGCAACCTTTCATCGCCGCATTCAACAGTCAACGGACCTATCAGGTCTTTACCAAATTATGAAGATATGGTAAACGGAGCTGCAGGTGGTATATTATCCAATGTTAATGATATCAGCAACTGGATGCTTGTACATTTGAATAAGGGCAAATATGGAAAGGACATGGAAAAGCAACTCTTTACCCAGGCCAGCCAGCGCGAAATGTGGAAAATACATACAACTACAAATGCTGGACAAAATCCCCGCTATAATTCACATTTTGCCGGCTATGGTTTAGGCTGGGGCCTGACTGATATCAAAGGCAATTTAAGTGTTTCACATACAGGCGGTTTGCCCGGAATGCTATCAATAACATTTATGATTCCCGACATTAATCTTGGTGTAGTAGTTTTAACCAATACA
Organism: Bacteroidota bacterium; assembly: GCA_020048595.1. GTDB lineage: Bacteria > Bacteroidota > Bacteroidia > Bacteroidales > UBA4417 > UBA4417. The sequence continues at coordinate 12,157 of JAIFMH010000227.1, forward strand.
GAAAACGGCGGTGCCGCGCTATTTTCGGCAGTTTCACAAACTATTATCGAAAGTTACATGGGGATGGATTATTTCGATTGGATCGAAACCAATTACAAGCGTTACAAGGCGAATGAAAATGAGTCTGATTCTGTTACCACGAAAGTTTGGAAAACTGTAAAAACTGCCGATTACTCACATCTGAATTACACCGATTATACAGGTATTTATGAAGATAAATGGTTCGGTAAAGTTGAAGTTTTCCTAAAGGATAATAAACTCTGGATGAAATCATACAGGTCTCCAAAACTAAATGGCCCAATGAGCTTTTACAAAGCAAACTCCTTTGCCATAAAATGGGAATACCAGGATATGAATGCAGATGCATTTGCCATTTTCAGCCTGGATGAAGAAGGGAAAGCCCAGAGCATAAAAATGAAAGGGATTTCACCAAACATTGACTTCAGCTTTGATTTTCAGGACCTGGATTTACACAGAATAAAGAATTAATTAATTTCTGATTTTACACTTTTTTATCAGGTTGCATTTGTTTTGCGGAACAAATGAGTTTCATCATGTGTTTATAGTGTTTGACTCTTCTAAATAATTATTTAAACTATGAAACAATCTGTAATCTTTTCAAGCAGTCTGCTTTTGTTGGCTTCGTTTGGTTTTCTTGGATTCAAGTGTTTACACACCAAACCATCGGCTACCAAAGCCGCTGCTGAAAACCCGGCAGCTTTGAATTACCGTACTTATTGTGCCGGATGCCATGGTGATAACCTCGAAAAGTTCACAGCCAAAAAGTGGATGGATGAACCTGGTAATGCTTCGGTTATCAATAGCATTAAGATGGGAATCGAAATGCAGGGAATGCCATCCTTCCAGAAGACTTTTACAGAAGCTGAAATAGAAGAACTGGCAGCCTATGTTAAAAAAGGAATTCCTGAAGATAAAAGTTCACTGAAACCAGCAGTTATTCCTGGCGGAGTGATGGAAACAGAAGTACAGGATTTTATAGTCGATACTGTTGTTTCAGGATTAGATGTGCCATGGGGACTGGCATTTCTGCCAAATGGCGATCTGCTGATTTCGGAACGTGCCGGAACGCTGCACCGTTTTTCCGAAGGTAAACTCTCTCCACCCATCGAAGGCTTACCACCAATTAGGGCTGAAGGACAAGGCGGATTACTTGATTTATGCCTTCATCCCGAATATAAAAAAAATGGCTGGATATACTTCTCCTACAGCGCGTTGAACAAACAAAATGGCAAAACCGTAAGCAATACAGCCATTATGCGTGCCAGGCTTGATGGAAATAAGCTGGTGGATCAGGAGTTGATTTTCAGAGGAGATCATGACAATAACAGATCACATCACTACGGTTGCAAACTTGCATTTGACAATAAAGGACATTTGTTTTTCGGGATTGGTGATCGTGGACAACATGACGATTTCCCTCAGAATCTCGACAACTCCAACGGAAAAATACACCGCATAAATGATGATGGCTCCATTCCAAAAGATAATCCGTTTGTAAAAACAAAAGGTGCTGTTGCTTCCGTTTACAGTTATGGCCATAGGAATCCGCAGGGCAATTGTATAAATCCTGTAACCGGCGAACTATGGGAAACTGAGCATGGACCGCGTGGAGGCGACGAAATCAACCTGATTGAACCAGGAAAAAATTATGGATGGCCGGTAATCTCTTACGGTATTAATTACAACGGCACCATTCTTACCGAATTTACCGAAAAAGAAGGAATGGAACAGCCAGTTTTCTTCTGGAATCCATCCATTGCTCCTTGTGGGATGACTTTCCTAACCGGCGACCGCTATAAAAAATGGCAGAATAACCTGTTTGTTGGCTCATTACGTTTTCAATATCTCGAAAGGGTAGTGATCAAGGGTCATACAGTAATGCATACGGAGAAACTGCTGCAGGGAATAGGACGCGTACGCAATGTGGTTGTTAGTCCTGACGGGTTTATTTATGTAGCTATCGAAAATCCGGGGAAGATTGTGAAGCTGGTTCCTGTGGAGTAAAGGTGGGGATAAGTTAATGGGAATTAGTTAATGGAAAACCGTTAATCGTAAATCGTAAATTTCCTCATTTTCATGAAGTTTAAAAATGAATTATTCACACAGCCTTTCAATCCTCCTGGTATTTTTTTTAAGCTTGCTGAATATTCATGCACAAAAAGTCAATCCTCAAACAGCCGGGGTTCAATTTCCTGATTCGGCTATTTTGTTGAGCCAGGTTACCATTGAAGGCTACCAGTTAAGCAGCAAACTACAAACTTTCCCGGGTAGTTTGTCAGTGCTTGCCGGTAAAGGACTCAACCTTTACGACGGCACAAACATGGCAACAACGCTTAACACAATTCCCGGCGTAAGCATGCAAAGCGGAACCTATGCTACCAACCGGATCGTAATCAGGGGAATGGGAAGCCGCACACCGTATAACACAAACCGGATACGATCGTACCTCAACGATATACCCCTGACTTCTTCCGATGGCGTTTCAACACCCGAAGAAATTGATCCACTGAGCCTGAGCCGGATTGAGATAATTAAAGGTCCATCTTCAGCATTATACGGTTCAGGACTGGGCGGAAGCATTAATTTATTCACGCCAGTAAATCTGAATACTGAAGGAAATCTGAGTGTCGGTTATGGCAGCTTTAATACACTGAAAACCAATCTTTCGGGAACAGTAAACACAGAAAATGCAAACCTTTGGGGCAGCCTCAGTCATCTGCAATCGGATGGTTACCGGAATAACAATGAATATAAACGGACTTCATTTCTGTCAACAGCGCAGTGGAAACAAACCAAATGGTCAGTAAAATCAACCTTCATGCTGACTGATGTCAATGGGGAAATTCCAAGTTCGCTGGGGAAAACGCAATTCGAAAATGATCCGCAGGCGGCAGCATCAAACTGGGCAGCCATTGAGGGTTATAAGAAATACCAGAAAGCACTGGCAGGAATTACATTGTCAAATATCCTCTCGTCAAAGCTTACCAACCAATTTACAGTACATGGAAAATGGAGCGACAGTTATGAAAAGCGTCCTTTTAACAACCTCACCGACCAGACTAAGAGTATAGGCATCAGGAACAAATTGAGTTATTACAGGTTAAAAACCGATTGGATTGCAGGAATTGACTGGATAGCAGAACAGTATAAATGGAAACTTGATAAGGATGAAATCCTGCTGAACGAGAACCGTGAAAACCGCAACCAGTTTGGCGTATTTGCAATAATGAATTACCGGCCAACTAATAAACTCAACATTTCGGTTGCAGGCAATGTGAACGCTGTAAGGTATCAGCTCACTGATTTATATGCATCCAATGGCGATCAATCGGGTAAACGTAATTTCCCGATAATCGTTTCTCCACGAATCGGATTAAATTTTGCCCCAAATGATAAACTGGCAATTTATGCTTCAGTAGGTCATGGGTTTTCACTTCCTTCGCCGGAAGAAACTCTATTGCCTGAAGGGGACGTAAATCCAGATATTAAGCCGGAACAAGGTTTTCAATATGAAATCGGAACCCGGTTAAACATCTTTGATAAAGCTGTTGAAATAGATGCTTCACTTTATTGGATTGAACTTAATAATCTTCTTGTAACCAAGCGGATAACCGAAGATATTTTTACGGGCATGAACGCCGGAAAAACGCGTCACCAGGGATTTGAGTTGCTTTTACGGAATCGGGTTTTCGGGTTCAGCAGCTTTCCAGGGAAATTGAATTCAACATTTAGCTACACGCTATCACGGAACCGCTTTATTGATTTTATTAACGATGGAAATACATACAATGGCAACGATTTACCGGGAATCCCTGATCAATATTTGCAATTGCAATTTGATTGGAATCCATTCGACAGGTTGGATTTGAATACTCAGCTTCAATATACCGGCGATCAATTTCTGGATGATGCAAACTCATTGAATTATGAAGGATATTTTTTAGTCAACTTTAAAGCTTCAGCTCAATTTCAATTAAAGGAAACAGTTTCACTACAACTGTATGCAGGAATCAATAACCTGACTGACACACAGTACGCGTCGATGCTGATAGTAAATGCAATTGGATTTGGAAACAGCGAACCGCGTTATTACTATCCCGGATTACCCAGGAATGTATATGCGGGAATTCAATTTAGATTTTGAAACTTTATTGTATGTTTGACAAATCTGAAACTGTTGAAACTCTTTATATCGTCCCTGACGGGACTTCTAAAAATCATGGATTACTATTTTCCCACCAACATTAAGTCCCTGACGGGACAGTCCCGCTAGGGACTTAATGTTGGTAGAGAGCAAGATGAAAATGAGCAATAGTCCCGTCAGGGACGATATGTTTTTTTTATCGGACAAATTGCTTCGGAAAATTAAATCTACCTGAGATAAAACTGATTTACAGGACATTTCAGGCTTCTAACTGGCTTAACAAACTCCTCACATCAGCCACATCATTTAAATAGTATTTCGCAGCTGTAGCTTTTGTTCCTACCTTGATTGTATATGCCTGTTCGGGCATTGCGTTAAAGGTGAATTCGTCCGTCCAGTCGTCGCCTATTGCTAAAATAAAATCAAACTTTATATTCCCGATTTTTGCCAGTGCTGCCCTTCCTTTGTTGATGCCGGCATTTTTAATCTCAATTACTTTGTCTCCATCCATAATCTCAAGATTAAGATTCGATAAGTAATCTTTTAAAGTATCCTTCAATTCCCAGGCGCGCTGCTGGCCCATATCCGGATCGGTGCCACGGTAATGAAATACCAGCGAATAATTCTTATACTCGATAAACGAGCGCGGTGTACGATCAACAAAATTTTGCAGAACGGGCTCAATAATCCCCATCCATTGCTTGTCGATCTGGTCAGTCATTTTCCAGTTGCCATCCGGATTTTTACTCCACACGCCATGTTCAGCAATAAATGCCAGACGCGGCGATTTGTCGAACCACTTCGATAAAGTTTCTTTATCTCTTCCGCTGATTATCACAACCGTATTATTCTCATCAGCAATCAGCTTTTCAATTATCGAGTATAGTTCCTGGTCGGGCATGGCCATTTGCGGATCTTTGAAAAACCCGGTCAGCGTGCCGTCGTAGTCGAGGAATATTATTCGTTTTCCCGCGGTTTTATAAGCCTCAACAAATTCAGATATGATTGTGCTGCTGACTTTGCGGGTAAAGTTGGTGGCCTGAAGTGCTTTAACACTTTCGAGCCCATTGATAAAGTCGGTAGCCCAACGTTCTTCATTGTATATTTTAAGCCTTTTTTGAAGTACCGAAATACGTTCAGCCTGTTCCTCCACAGTCATATTCAATGCCTGGTGAATGGCTTCGGCAACTTCGGACCTGTTATTTGGATTCACGATCAGCGATTCGCCCAACTCCTTGGCGGCTCCGGCCATTTCGCTTAAAATCAGCACACCGGTTTCATCTGTCCGGCAAGCTACGTATTCTTTTGCATTCAGGTTCATACCATCCCGGGTAGGCGTAATCAGTGCAATATCAGCAATATTGTATAATTCAATCATTTCGAGCCGGCTGATTGCCTTATAAAAGTAGGAAACCGGCATCCAGCCAATGGTTCCAAACCGCCCGTTAATCCGACCAACTAATTCATCCGTTTGTTTTTTTAGATTTTTATAATCTGTCATCGTTTCGCGCGAAGGGATTACAAACAGGAAAAGACTCACTTTGCCCAGATATTCAGGATAAATTTCGAGGAAATGTTCAAAAGCCAATAAACGGTCAGGAATGCCTTTGGTGTAGTCAAGGCGGTCGATTGACAGGACGATTTTTCGATTTTTACTTTTCTTTAAATATTCGATTTCATTGTGAATCTCCGACTTTTGAGCAACTGTGTTTTTAGCCAGTTCTTTTGCCGTCGAATTAAAAAAATCAAAATCAATTCCTTTAGGATAGGCATCAACCATGGCAATTCGCTCGTTCAGTCTAATACGGTTAAAAACGGTCTCGTGGCCGAGCAACCTGCGGACGCAACTCATAAAGTGACGTTGATAATCGTAGGTATGAAAACCAACCAGATCAGCACTCAGCATGCCTTCGAGCAGTTCCATACGCCAGGGTAAAAGCCGGAAAATCTCGAAAGAAGGAAAAGGAATATGCTGAAAATAACCGATTGAGATATTTGGAAATTTCTCACGAATCAACTGTGGCAGCAGCATCAGGTGATGATCATGAATCCATATTACGTCGTCCTCATTCACATATTTTGCAATAACCGCGGCATAAATCTGGTTAACTTTTTTATACGCATCCCAATTGGTTGGATTGTAACGGGCTATTTGTGTAAAATAATTGAAAAGCGGCCAGATGGTATTGTCACAGAATCCTTCCAGAAATTCAGTCCTTAGTTGTTGATCAAGGTAAACAGGGATGCAATTGTCTTTTCGGAACTTATTGTCAATCTTTATCTTTTCGGTTTCGCTGATTTCGTCGATATTTACACCTCCGCGTCCAATCCATTTTATATCATACGATTCATAAAACCGTTTCAATCCTGAATCAAAACCATCAGTTACAGGAACAATTTCCTTTTTGCCGTTAATTTCCCTTACCTGCAGTGGCAAGCGGTTTGAGATTATAAATAGTCGTTTCATACAAACTGTTTTTGCGGATGAGTAGCGGGAATCCATATTCCCCGGAACAAATAATAATTCTAATCTGTAAAATGGTATAAAAGTCCGGATTATGTCTGGCTTTGTGAAAGTAAAGATATGACATCTGTTTTAGAGAATCAAGAAACTAGGCAGAATAGGAAAACACAAAATATATAACAGTCAGGCGTGATATACAACAAGAACAGCCTACCGTATTTCCTTAATATTAATATTATTCCCATCCAGCAATTCCCTTGAATCTGATAAAAACAATTTCAAATCGCTCCTGGCCTGGGGGCCTAGCAGTATAGTATCATTCTCATACTTTGCAGCCGGCAGAATATAATATTGTTTTTTGCCTTTCTCCACAGGATTATGAACCCAGGTAAGCTGATAGCCTGCATCTTTTATTGTGGTACGTCCTGATTCTTTTTGTAGTTTTAAGGAAAACATAGTACCACCATCTGTAAAGCGTTTCCGCTGGTTCGAAACATAATTCCCCAATGACCAAACGACTAATTGTTCCTTTTTCAGGCTGTCGGCTTTGTGCCACTCCATGGGCTGAATTACATGCGGGTGCGATCCAATAATTACATCAGCACCGTGATCAAAAAGGAATTCGGCAATATCTTTCTGAAATGCATTTGGCATCCGCTGGTACTCTTCACCCCAATGGATATAAACAATAGTAATATCCACAACAGAGTCTAGCGCAGCTTTCAGATCCACTTGCAACCGATCCTTTTCAATCAGGCTCACTATGTTGTTCTCCGGCACCGGAATTCCATTGGTACCATACGTATAATTCAGAAATGCAAGCCGGAATCCCCGGGTATTCACAATCATTGGATTCATTTTGCGATAGTCCTCAGCAGTTGCATACGTTCCCATATGCATCAATCCCAGGCTGTCGAGTACGCTAACGGTACGTTCAACACCTCTTCGGCCACGGTCGCAGCAATGGTTATTGGCAGTACCGACAATATCAATACCTGCATTCATCAATCCATTCACAAGTTCATCGGGTGAACTAAAAGCGGGATAGCCGCTGTATGGTTTTCCGGCAAGTGTAGTTTCGAGGTTGGCAATAGCCAGGTCAGCATTGGCAAGCCATGGAGTTATATACCTGAAACAGGAATCATAGATATAAACGCCCAGTTCCTCATTCCACGCGGCATCCACCTGCGGCATATGCTGCATAATATCGCCGGTAAAAATGAGTGTTATCTCGTGAGTAACTGCCGGTAGCTCAACCTGGGAAGCACTTTCAGAAGTTTTATAAGGAAGTAAGGCAAGCAACAATGCAGCTGAAATTATCAGCGAGATATGCATGATCTTTCGCTTTATAAAAACAGAAAATGAATGATTACTTGTATTGGAACTTTTTGCTTTTAACATTTTTTCGAACCAGATATTAATAAAATTTAAACCTTCACAAAAATAGTAACCGATTAATCTTCAACAATGTTTGTTATCATTTAAAATAAACCAGGATACAATTTTACTATTCTTTTCTTCATGCTCACAACCTGAAAATCAAACTCATTCTCCCCCACTTATGCCACAATCCACCTTTATATTCAGGCGAAATAAAATGTTGCGCAATTTCCATTCCAATTCCTTTATACCTGAAATGTATTCCGGCTTCAGCATTACCAACAATACGTCGTATTTCGTTTTGTTTTAATGTGAAAACATTATCATGATTAAACATGCCTCCTTGCAGTAATGCATTATAAGCTACAAAACTGATATCCGTTTTCGCAAAGAAATAATATTCAAATTCCGGCCATTGCTGATTTTCAACCAATCCAAAAACAGGATCAGCTTTACCTATCTGCGCCTGCAATCCGGCGCCGGCATTAGTGAACAAGGTTCCGGCTTCAGCATCCAAACCCGCCAGTAATGTTAAGTTTGCTCTATTTAACAATGCTTTCTGAACCTGAACATTGTAATTCACAATAACATCTGTATTGATCTGAGTTTCCCATCCCAAAGGTTCATTATTGGTCGGAAAGGTTTTATGAACAATTGTCTGCAGGGATGATCCCAGTGAATAAGGCCCCATATAACCTACATTCAGTTCGGATGATATTTTGATTTCACGTAGCGGATCAGACGCTGATTTCCGGAAGCCAAAATACAATAAGGAAGCATAAGGCCGGTCATTTTTTAATTCCGGAGCCATCCTTGTATCAGTTGGCGTGTACATATTCTGTACCATACTGAGGTTATATATAACAAAGGATTTATGTCTGTATGGTATCATGAGTTTTTGCAAAGATGATCCGGCAAGCCAGGCCGCCTGAAGATCAAATCTGATGCCATTGGTGAAATACCGGTCCGTATTGGCATAGGTGATCAGATCGTTTTCGAAATGGATGTTCAGAATTGTCCGTTTATCCACCCTTTGTTCAATCCAATTTATACCTGGAATTTGTTTGGAAATTAACTTACGTGAAGACTTATAAGTTACTGGAACTACTACTTTTTTGTCATGAGTTCTGACTTTTATAAAGACCCTGGATTCTGGCTCATGCAATGCTGTCTCGAATTCAGAGTTGCGATTGTTTTGTGCAATTACAGCAGTGGGTTTTATGACCGGTGAAAGATGTTCTGGTGAATTTTTATAGTTATCTGTTAAAGATTTTACTTCAATAACGGAAGGTTCTTTTGCATCATCATTATTGTTTACCTGCTGCGATTGACATGCAGTGATAAACAACAATGGAATAAGTAGGACGCGAAATGCTTTCATTACAGTAATTGTATCTCTTGTAAACAATTATCTCTTATTATATGATCATTTCACTGATAAAATTATGAATACATCGTTTCTTAACGCTCGGAACTAATGATCTTCTGTAAATTTGGATATTTGGAATTGGCATCGAAAATCGGGTAAATGTCAATTTGCCAATTTGAGACGCGAACATCATGTCTCTACAAATTACACAATTAAACATTTCCCATTTTCATGTAAACCATTACCCTTTTTTACCTGTCCGTTCCAATTCACGCAAATTCTCCATTTTCTTTTTTTCCAGGAAACCGTTAATGTCGCACAAATGCTCCTTAACCTGTTTGTTTCCAAATTCGAATACCTTACTTACCAATCCATCCAGGAAATCGCGGTCGTGCGATACAAGAATGAGCGTTCCGTCATAATCCTGTAAAGCGCTTTTCAGGATATCTTTCGTCTTCATATCCAGGTGATTGGTAGGCTCATCGAGGATCAACAGATTTACCGGTTCGAGCAGTAATTTGATCATGGCAAGCCTTGTTCGCTCACCGCCCGATAGAACTTTAACTTTCTTATTCCAGCTGTCGCCGCCAAACATAAATGCACCTAAAAGATCCTTTATTTTCGTGCGTATATCGCCTTTGGCTACATCGTCGATGGTTTGGAAAACCGTGTTTTCTTCGTTGAGTAACGAGGCTTCATTCTGAGCAAAATAGCCGATCATAGTATTATGGCCAAGTGTTAGCTTGCCATCATAATCGATTTCGCCCATCAGGCTTTTTACCATGGTTGACTTGCCTTCGCCGTTTTTACCTACAAAAGCCACACGTTCGCCACGTACAATACTAAATGTAGCGTCGGAAAAAACATTGTGATCGCCATAACTTTTCGACATGCTTTCCAATATAACAGGGTAGCTTCCTGATCGTGGAGATGGTGGAAATTTAAGTCTCAGCGAGGAGTTATCTTCTTCGTCAACTTCAATGGAAGGTAACTTTTCGAGCATTTTTACACGCGACTGCACCTGGTTGGTTTTTGAATATGTGCCGCGAAAACGATCGATAAAATCCTGGTTATCGGCAATAAATTTTTGCTGTTCGTCGAACTGCTTCTGCTGTTGTTCGCGGCGTTCGCCTCGCAGCTGTAAATACGACGAATAGTTTACTTTGTAATCATAAATCCGGCCCATGGTAACTTCAATGGTACGGGTAGTGATATTATCTACAAAAGCCTTGTCGTGCGAAATTACGATGACCGCTTTTGCGCTGTTAATCAGAAAATCCTCGAACCATTGAATGGACTCAATATCCATATGGTTTGTAGGCTCATCGAGTAAGAGAAGATCGGGTTTCTGCAAGAGGATTTTTGCAAGCTCAATACGCATGCGCCATCCGCCGCTGAATTCACCGGTCGGACGATTAAAATCTTCGCGAACAAAACCCAGACCAAGAAGTATTTTCTCTACTTCGGCATCGTAATTAATTTCTTCGATTGAATAAAATTTTTCACTTAGTGTCGAAAGCTGATCAATAAGCTCGTAGTATTCGGCCGATTCGTAATCGGTACGAGTTGAAAGCTGGTTGTTCAAATCATCAATTTCGTGTTGCATTTCGAAAACCTGGGCAAAAGCCTGTGCAGCTTCTTCAAAAACAGTACGACTGTCGTTAGCAAGTAAATGTTGAGGCAGATAGGCAATCACTGCGTCTTTAGGAGCTGAAACCTTTCCGCGTGTAGCAGATTTGGTGCCAGAAATTATTTTAAGTAAGGTGGATTTTCCTGCGCCATTCTTGCCCATGACTGCAATCCTGTCCTTTTCGTTTATTGCAAAAGATACATCTTTAAAAAGCGTGGTCCCTCCAAACTCTACCGTAAGTCCGTCTACTGAAATCATTTGTATTTATTAATGAGGTGCAAAGATACCGTTTTTGGGGGAGATTTCGGGTAAAACCTTCACAACTGGTAGCCTATCAGCTGAAAACAACGTCAAAATCCTGATATGCAGCTATCAATATGTGTTGTACTTTTTATAATAATATTATACCTTTACATCGATTTAAACCGGTAGAATTTCCGAATCTCAAAAGAAACGAACGGTATAAGTAACATTCGACGGCCTTTTCAGGACACATAATCAAAAAACTTTATTTACTATGGAAAACCAGCTTCTAACAACGATTATCTACCAGAACAGTCTCAAATACGGCTCCCGTAATGCGTTGTTCTATCAGAAAAGTGATAAAAGCTGGACACCCATTACCTGGGCCGGATTTTGGCAAGCCATTGAAGATACGGCTAAGGCATTACTGGCAAACGGAGTAAAACCCGGCGATAAAGTTGCTATCATGTCTCGTAATATGCCCGAATGGACTATTTCGGATTATGCCCTACAATTGATACGTGCGGTTTCGGTTCCGTTGTTTTCGTCAACCAGCGCAGCCCAGGCTGAATATATGCTTAACGAAACCGAATGCTTGATTTGTCTTGTTGGCGAACAGGAACAATATGATGTTGCAAAGACTCTTTTCGAAAAAGTTCCGACCCTCAGGAAAATTGTCGCTTTCGATTCCCTGGTCAAACTTGATGAAACAATAAGTTCGGAACACTTCTCGGATTTTCTGAAATCAGGCAGCGATAAAAGTTATTCAGAGCAATTGAAGATATTGAGTAGCGAAGCGCAGGATTCAGATTTATGTTCCATTCTTTATACATCAGGTACATCGGGTGAACCAAAGGGTGTAATGCTTTCAGTTTCAAATTTCAGGCACTGCGTAAGCATCCATGATTTACGTATAACTATAAGCGATGCGGATGTATCACTTTGTTTTCTGCCACTGAGCCATATTTTTGAACGGGGATGGACTTTTATCGCTTTAAGCAATGGAATTACATCATACTACCTGCGTAATCCAAAGGAAGTGGTTGATGCTGTTCAGGTTGTGAAACCAACAGTGATGTGCTCCGTGCCGCGTTTCTTTGAAAAAACGTATGAGGGTGTGAATGCAAAAATCGCAAAAAGCTCTGCCACAAAACAGGCTATGTTTAAATGGGCTATCAACATGGGTGGCAAACGGTTCAATTATCTGTGTATAAAACAACCTGTCCCGCTAGGCTTGCGGCTAGCATATGCTATTGCCGACAAACTTGTTCTTTCCAAAGGCCGTGCTGTGCTTGGCGGAAATTTCAGATTTATGGTATGCGGTGGTGCTGCGCTTTCGCTTGATATCATTCATTTTTTCGAACAGGTAGGTATCCATATCAAAATAGGTTACGGTCTAACTGAAACGGTAGCCTCAGTTACATGCCTGCTCGATGACGATATAAACACAAGCTCCGTTGGCAAAATAATGCCTACCCTTGATGTTAAAATAGGAGAAAATGATGAAGTAATGGTTAAAGGCGGTACTGTTTTCATGGGCTATTACAAAAAGCCGGAACTCACTGCCGAAGTGATGAAAGATGGATATTTCTGTACCGGCGATGCCGGACGATTGGATGAAAACGGGTATCTTTTCCTTACTGACAGAATCAAAGACATTATTAAAACATCATCAGGTAAATACATTGCGCCTCAGAAGATTGAATCTTTGCTTTCGGGGGATAAGTATATTGAACAGATAACCATTATTGGCAGTGAACGCAAATACGTAACAGCACTCGTTGTACCTGCTGCTATCGCTTTCGATGAGTTGATGAAAGAAATGGGCCTTGAAAAGATAAAAAAAGAATACCAGGTTCAGGAAAAAGCCGTAATTGAGTTCTATCAGCAACGTATTAATGAACTGCAGAAAGATCTTTCGCCATACGAACAGGTGAAGAAAATAGTCCTGCTCCCGAATGAGTTTAGTATTCAAACCGGTGAATTAACGCCTTCTCTGAAAATCAAACGGAGGGTTGTTGCCGAGCAATTTAAAGCTGAGATAGAGAATATGTATAAGGAAGGGTAAGGGGAAGAAAATGGTTAATGGTTAATGGTTAATGGAAAATAGTAAATAGTTACCTTCGACAAGCTTTGGGTAACAATAGGAAATAGTTCACGCCGGTAAGTTCAGCGTGAAAACGGGAAATAGTTAATTGCGATGAAATGAGCGGAATGTTAAAGGTCAGATTTCAATAAAAGTGGTTAGATACCTATACTCTTGAATATTGAAACACTAATACCCAAATCCTAATCCCTAAGCCCTTTCCCTTTTATGTTTCCACCTGTTATGCGACCAAAGCCAGTAAGCGGGTTCCTGTAAAATTGATTTTTCGAGATGTTGAGTATAAAGCCTGGTTATTTCACCTTCAGGTAAAGAATTCGGATTTTCAGTAAGAAGAACTAATTTCAGTTCATAAAATCCTCTTTTTACTTTTCGTATATCAACATATATCACTGGCCAATTGTATCTTCGGGCATATTTTTCGGGTCCGTGAAGCCATGCTGTATGATGATTGAGGAAATCAATCCAATAACATTCTTTCAGGTTTGTAGGGCTTTGGTCTGAGGCCATAATATAAGCATGTGGAATGTCCGATATATCCTTAAAAGTATTTGAGGTATCCGTTAATGGAGCCAGCCTTGTATTGAATCTTGCCCTGTGTTTCTTAACAAATATATCCACCCGGGTATTACTCATACATTTATAAAAGCCCACGATCGGATATTTCATTTGCAATCCAGGTGACAGTGAACCCCATTCCCAGTTGTTATAATGGCCTGGTACCGAAATAGTACTGACACCTTTATCAAAATAATGATCAGCAAGTTCCGGATTAAGAATAAGATGCCTGCGTTTAAGTTCCTTTTCATTTAGAGTAAATCCCTTTATACCTTCCAGTCCGATATCACACAGATGGCGATAGAATTTTTTCGTAAGTAACCGGATTTCAACCGCATTCTTTTCAGGAAATGAACTCTTCAAATTAGCTTTTACAATAGTACGCCGATAACCAATTAGATAGTAGACCAGAAAATAAGTTGCATCCGACAAAACATACATCATTCTGAAGGGCATTATCCCGACAAGAACAATCATGAATCTTAAAAAAACATAGGAGATTGTATCCAAAGTCTTATTTTTGAAGAGTGAGTCATCAGTTTAGAACATGAATCGTATATAAGCCCCGAATCCGGGATTCATATTTTGGTAATCTTCAAGCTTAACCATAAGCCAGTGTGCAGTAATGCCTGTTTCAATTACAATGCTATTGGCAAAAGTAAGTGCAGTGCCCGCTCCGGCAAATCCACCAACGCCAATACCTCCCTGGTAAACACTGTATGTTTGTGAATTCCCGTTGGGAACATAACCTCCATCTTCGTAAATGTTTATCATATTGTATTCAACATCTTCAACATAAAAAGAAGACTTCTTTACCTGTGTGCTGTTCACATTCACTCCACCCATTACATAATATGACAATTTATCAGTTTTCGGGTAGGTGCGTTTAAGTCCGATATCTGCATAAATGCGCTCTTCCACGCCCCGCATGGGATATAATCGCAAATCAGGATTTCCCAGATAATCCAGTGGGGGATCCACCTCAAAGATGATGACATCATCGGCCTTCAGCTTCATATAGTTAAACTCTATCATAATGGCTAATGTGGAATTAAAACAGTATTGAGCGTATATACCAGGCTGCATGGCGAGCTTATAATGCATATTCTCCGGTAAACCGGCAACACTTATCGAATCGTTTGCCCCAAGAGCGTGAAATATATCCTGGTACCAATAGTAATTTGACAATACATACTCAACATTGTTTTTATTACTTGATTTGCCATTGTAATATGCGGCTGTTGCTTTTGAAGGATAATAAACACCCACATTCAATCCGAAAACCCATCCTCGACCATCTGTTGAATAATCAACTTCAACGTTTGCTTCATCAGACTGGGCATACGTGGTAAAACCTGTAAGGACTGACAACAGGTATAAAAACAGGTTTTTCGCTAAACGATCCATTGGATTCTGTATTTCGTGTGTTTTATAAAAAACTTACAAGCAGTCGGATATTCAGTAGAGTAACCACAGCACCAATTACCAAAAGGAACATTGTGAGTGGTAATGAATTGGCATATTTACTCATCACTTTTGTTGATGACGTAAGATATATCTGGGTAAATATGGTTATTGGCAATTGTATACTAAGCAGCATTTGCGAGTAAATAAGGCCTTTGAAAGGATTGCTGATCACAAAAATAATCAGTACAGCAGGTATTAACGATATCAGAACTCCCAATCGTGAGTGGTTATCTTTCATATCGAAAGGTTCGCCAAAGAAACCGGCAAAAATACTTCCTCCAGCCATAGCCGAAGTGATGGTTGAAGCAATGCCTGCCATCAGTAAGGCAACTGCAAAAACAACTGCGGCATTATTTCCTAACAACGGAACCAGCATATTTTTTGCCTGCTGAAGTTCTGCAACCGGAATTTTATACCTGAAAAATGTAGCAGCTGCCATTAGTATCATTGCACTGTTTATAGCCCAGCCAACGATCATCGAAAAAAGCGTATCCAGAAATTCATAACGGAGTTGCCTGTTTTTTATTTTCTCATCCGAGAGATTCCATTGCCTGCTTTGTATAATTTCGGAATGCAGAAACAGATTATGCGGCATTACCACTGCTCCCAGAACACTCATAATCACAATCATTGAACCTTCGGGAAACGAAGGCTTTATCCATCCAACTACAGCCTGGCTCCAGGAAATATCAGCAAGCGTGAGTTCATATATGAATGAAAGTCCTATCAGGCTTACGAATCCGATAATCCACTTTTCCAGTTTACGGTACGAATTTGAAAATAACAGTATTACAATAGTGATCAGTGTAATTATTGCACCAATCCGTATTGGTATGCCAAACAACATTTTTAAAGCGATGGCACCTCCCAGTAATTCGGCCAGAGAAGTAGATACAGATGCAACTATCGCTGACGAGAGAACCGATCGTGAAACCCACTTTGGCATATGCATGGTAGCCGCTTCGGAAAGACACAGGCCGGTAGCAATTCCCAGGTGGGCAACATTATGCTGCAAAACAATCAGCATTATGGTTGATAAGGTAACCATCCATAAAAGCTCATACCCATAATCGGCACCTGCTGCCAGGTTTGACGCCCAGTTTCCCGGATCAATAAAGCCAACTGTTACCAGTAACCCGGGGCCAATATACTTGAGAATATCCAGTCCTCCAAATGATGGTTTGTGATCACGTCGACGAAGGTCCTTTATAAACTCAAAAGGCGAAAATTTCACAGGAAAGGCTTATTGTATTTGTGCAAAGTTAAGGATTTATCTGAATGTTGTACTAAACTAAGCCGAAGCTATTATGCCCGGCTGTATTTGGATTGAAATGTAAGTTGCAAGCCTTAACAATAACACTGATATTAGTAATAAAAATGTTTCTGGTGAAAAAAAAATCCCTGCCTGCAAATGAAGTTGCAGACAGGGATATGGTTTATTGAACAACGACTGTTATTGCAATGGAGTAACCACCTCAAGTACTTCAGGCAAATCCATGCCTAATTCCTTTAAATGTGCTATGGTAGGAACTCCATTTTTATTCCATCCGCGGCGTGCATATACAGCATCAAGTAGTTGTTCATACCTGTCCTCGCGATAAGCGCGTGTTGCTGTCATTTTTTCCTGGAGCGTCATTTTCGATGGATCCTTGCCAATCAGGTCAACAAGCTG
>JAIFMH010000136.1 GCA_020048595.1 Bacteroidota bacterium
GGCCACATCATGAATTATGGCGACGGTTTTTACGGCGGCGTTTTTATGGCGGCAATGTATTCAACCGCTTTCATTTCGGAAGATCTTGATTTCATTATTGCCCAGGGCCTGAAACCAATACCTGAAAAAAGCAGGTTCCACCAGGCTATCAGCGATGTTATCAAATGGCATAAACAATATCCAACGGATTGGAAACAATGCTGGTTTGAATTCGAAAAGAAACACACTTCCGAAAAGGGTTGTCCGGAAGGCGTTTTTAATGCTTTTAATATCGATGCCAGCGTAAATGCAGCTTATGTGGTAATTGGTTTGCTTTACGGGGAAAAAGATTTTTACAAAACCATGGATATCTCGACTCGTTGCGGTCAGGATTCCGATTGTAATCCGGCAACAGCAGCCGGAATATTAGGTGTAATGCTTGGGTATGAAAAAATTCCGGCTTACTGGAAACCGGCAATCGAAAAGGTACAGGATCTGAAATTTCCCTATTCAAATCTTACGTTAAACCAGATTTATGATCTGAGCTACAAACATGCCACCGCGCTTATCGCTCAAAATGGCGGTGAGATTAAAAACGACAACATTACAATTAAGGTTCAAAAACCTGAAAGTCTGAAATTTGAACAATCCTTCGAAGGAATGTATCCTACCAAAGAATTGTTGGTCCGTAAAGATTTTCTGGACGAAAGCATCAAACTTGATTTTACAGGAAACGGCATTGTTGTACTTGGCAACGTAAAAAGCCAGTGCGGAGTTGCAAAGAGCGATTTTGTGGCATTACTTGATGTATTTATCGATGGCGTAAAAACGGAACAGGTTAAAATGCCATATGACTACATTGTTCGTAAATACGATATCTACCACAAATACATGTTGAAAAACGGCGATCACAAGATTGAAATAAAATGGGTAAATCAGAATCCTGATTTCAGGATATACTTAAAATCGTATGTTGTTTATAGTGATTCGCCCAATAAAGAGTTTAATCCGGTTCAGGAAGCAAATAATTAATCACGCAAAGCCAACACAGAGCTTGATGCTCTGAAAAACAAAACCGAAATCCCGAAGGCTGCATATTGTAACAACAGCCTTTACTCCATTGATTAAAAAAATGAATATGACCTTAAAACGCTGCACTTATTTACTCTTAGGATTACTCCCGCTTTTAATGGGAGTTTCCGGGTGTGAGCGTGAATCCCTTTCACCTGTTGAGCCAACGCCTTTTGTGCGACTATTGAAAAGCCAGCATATGAAAAGCCGTATTCTGAACAGAGAAATGACATATGCCGTTTTGTTACCCAAAGACTATGACAGTTTAAATGCCGGGTATCCTGTAGTATATCTTCTTCATGGGATGGGTGATAGCGAAACCGCCTGGTACACAGGTGGAAACATTACCTATTATGGAGATGCAAACTCAGCTATTACACTTCCAATGATTTTTGTGATGCCATCGGGTTACAATTCGTATTGGGTGAATAAATACAACGGCAGTTATCCATACATGGATATGCTTGTTAATGAAATGGTGCCTGCTATTGATTCATTATTCCGTACTATTAAAGATCCTCAGCACAGGGCCGTTATGGGATATTCAATGGGTGGATATGGAGCCATGATTTTACCGGCTAAAAATCCAGGTGTGTTTAAAACCGGGGTTGCTTTAAGTATGTCGTACCGGACTGATCAGCAATATATGGATGAATCGCAGGACGGTTGGAACTCGCAATGGGGTTCCGTATTTGGTGGCATTGGCGCAGCCGGAGCCGCACGGTTAACAGATTATTATAAAACTTACAGCCCTTTTCATTTCTTCAATAAACCCGGAGATCCGTCGCTGAATGGACAGAACTATTATTTCGATTGTGGCGACGACGAAGAAAACCTATCGGAACCTAATGATGCAATTCACGAAATGCTCCGCAACCTGAATATTAAACATGAATACAGGGTAAAAAATGGGGCTCATACCTGGGATTACTGGCATAAAGCACTCCCCGAAGCATTGAAATATATAGGATATGCATTTCAGAATATTCCATACCCTGATGCTGCTGCTTTAAATGTTGATCCGGGAACCGCAGTTCCTTCTGACCGCACTTTTGCCGAACAACTTGAGAATTCGGAAATTACCTTTAGTGTAACTGTTCCGCAAACCTATTTATCTGATACAAATCGGTATTCCGTATTGCTTGCTCTCCACGACAGGAATACAGCCACGCAGGATATAGAATCTCAAAACCTGGTTGCTTTACTTAATACCAGTATGAAAGGGAGTAAGATACCATCTCTGCTGATAGTTGAAATTCCAGTGCAAACAGAACAGCTCACAGCAGCAAAGCTTCAGCAGATAATTGCACAAGTTCAAACAAAATACCGCACTATTGCCGATAGGAAACATACTATTTTACTGGGCAATAATCAAGGCGGATTGCAGGCTTATGAACTGATGCCTGGTTGCGCAGAACAAATTAATGCCTGCCTGCTTTTTGATGCAGATTTACCTGTGGATGCAGCAGCAACAAATTCAGATCTGAGTTATTATCTTGATATTTGTGATGAAGGGGAAAACTACAAAGGGTATCACTCCCTCTATATGAGTTTGCGGAACAATCATTTAACTCATGAATACAGAGTCCGCCAGGGAATACCTTCGCATCAGTCATTTCTGAACGGGCTTTTTGAGTCCGCCGGGTTTATGCGTGAACATCTTAAAAATTAATAAATGAAGAGAATAACACTTCTGTGGTTCATTAGCCTGTTTCTGATATGCAATTCATTTGCAGCATCGGGTTTGAGGATCATGGAAAGTATGATAATGCCCAGCCGCATATTGAAGCAGGATGTTCATTTCTCGGTTTGCCTGCCCGCAAATTATTATAACGTTAAGCAATCTTTTCCTGTAGTTTATTTATTGCACGGCCTCGGCGACAACGAATCATCGTGGCTCGAATACGGAAAGATCAGCCAATACGCTGATAAGGCAGTTAAGGATGGGGACGCAAGTCCTATGATTTTTGTAATGCCCGAAGGTTTCCGTACGTATTATGTAAACGATTACAAAGGCTCGTTTTTATACCAGGATATGTTTGTGAAGGAGTTAGTTCCATATATCGACAGCCTTTTCCGGACTGTTGCCGACAGGCAGCACCGGGCAGTTATGGGTTATTCCATGGGCGGTTTCGGAGCTATGATACTTCATCTGAAACACCCTGACGTATTTGGAACAGCAGTTCCTTTGAGCATTTCGGTTCGTACGGATGAACAATATATTACCGAAGATGCTTCAGGCTGGGACGATCAATGGGGCAGGCTTTTTGGCGAGCCCGGATTTACCGGCACCGACCGTATCACAGATTATTACAGGCAGAATAGTCCATTTCACGTTTTAGCCGGAATGACGGCTGCAGAAATTAAAAAACTAAATATTTACATTGATAATGGTGACAAAGAGCAGACCCTTTGCCGCAGCAACGAAGAATTGCATATACTGATGCGGAACCTGAATATTCCACATGAATTTCGTGTACGTGATGGCGGGCACAGTTTTCAATACTGGTGTTCGGCCTTGCCAAATGCATTACGGTTTATAAGTGATGGATTTAACGGGAAGCCTTATCGCGGCGATAAAATGGCTATCACAAAAACCAGTCAGCTACCTGAAAAGCAAATGCTGAAATTAACAATCAATAACAAGCAAGCCTTCTCGTTTGTACCGGCTGAATATGAAAAAACCAATCGGTTTTACCCGGTAATTTATGTTGCCGGCAACTTTTCGGATTCACATCGCAAGGCAATAGCGACAACTGTTAACAATGAAATTGAGAACAACGGTGTGAGCCCGATGCTGATCGTGTTTTTACCTTCCAATACGGTTAAAGAATTAAAATCAGCACTTCCGGAACTAGAGGAAAAGCTGAGAATACGAAAAGGATATCGCTTTCGGGCTCTGGCCGGATACCAGGATCTGGCAACGGATGTGTGTAACTTTGTAATTGATCAGGAACAATTCAGCACGTGTATTCTTGCTGATGCTTACCTGTTAAAGGAAAGCTTTTTAAGTGAAGCCACCGATATGAAAAAGAAGACACTCGAACGAACTTCTTTCTTTATAGCTGCTCCGGATAAAGGCAAATATTATGAGGGTAACGGGAATGCACATATGCTTTTACGGGATAACGAAATGCAACACGAATACAGGGTAAAGGAAGGTGACGGCGGATTCAGTTGGTTCCTGGCTGCATGGCCTGAGATCATCACGTATACAGCAAAGAGATTTCACAAGTAACGTCAAATAAATACTAACTAAAACTAAAAACCATGTTTATTGTAAGCAGTTACACACTGGCAGTTGTTCTCACTTTTATTACCATGCTTTGCTGGGGATCGTGGGCCAACACCCAGAAAATGGCCGCCAAGAGCTGGCGTTTCGAGCTTTTCTATTGGGATTATGTTATTGGGATTCTTCTCTTCTCATTGCTTTTTGGTTTCACCTTAGGAAGTAGTGGAAGTGTTGGGATGAGCTTTGTTGAAAGCATCAAACAAGCAAGTACTTCGAGTATACTCAATCCGATCTTAGGAGGTATCATCTTTAACTTATCGAATATTCTGCTGGTAGCTGCCATTTCCGTTGCCGGTATGGCTATTGCCTTTCCTGTTGGAGTTGGCATTGCAATGGTGTTAGGAGTACTTATTAATTATATTGCCACACCAAAAGGCGACCCAATGCTTTTATTTATTGGCGTAGGTATAGTTGTAGTAGCAATAATACTTGATGCGCTGGCGTATAAAAAACATGCTATCAGCGAAAAGAAAGCATCAACAAAAGGAATTCTGCTTTCGGTATCAGCAGGTTTTCTGATGGCCTGGTTCTTCCGTTTCGTTGCAAGCGCCATTGCAACAGATCCTGAAGCTACTGCTGCCGGATTATCCGAAGCCGGGAAACTGACTCCTTATGCAGCATTTTTCTTCTTTGTAATCGGGATTGTAATAAGTAATTTCCTTTTCAATACCTACCTGATGAAAAAACCAATTGAAGGCGCGCCGGTTAATTTCAAGCAATATTTTGATGGTAATTTCCGTAGTCATTTATCCGGAATTATTGGTGGTATGATCTGGGCTCTGGGAACTTCGCTAAGCTTACTGGCAGCAAATAAAGCCGGATATGCAATTTCGTTCGGACTCGGACAAGGTGCCACTATGATAGGTGCTTTCTGGGGCGTATTTATCTGGAAAGAATTTAAAGGCGCGAATAAATCGGTAAATACTTTACTCGGATTTATGTTTCTGCTCTTTACTGCTGGTTTGGCCATGATCATTATAGCCGGTAACAATTAATTCTCTTAACCCAACCTAAATATAATTCTAATCCTTAAATCTAAAACAAAATGAAAAAACAAATCTTTTATTCAGCAATGGCAATGGTTGCACTTGTTGCTCTTTCATTCTCCTCATGCAAGGATGATGATAATGGCGACGATCCTATTGTAGTTACAGCTTCTCCTATTAAAACTATCGGAGTTGTTTATCCCGATGGTATTGAAAAGTATGAATTCACATACCATGCCACCACCAAACAGGTAACAAAAATCGACGACTACTGGAATGATGTTCTTGACAAAACAATCACTTATGATTATTCAGTTGCCGGAAAACTTACCATCACAAAAGGAACTTCAGCCACTACTTACGATATCAATGCCCAGGGCATGATTACCAAAGAAGACTGGGGCGGTGGCGAATATGTTACTTACCAGTACAATACTGATGGGTACCTCACAAAAGTAATCGAACATTGGGGTGATGCCGATCATCTGAAAATGGAAGCTGTTATCACAAACGGCAATATCATGAAACATACTACTTACGAAGATGATGGTGTAACCGTTAAGAAAATTAAAGAGTTCATTTATACCGTAGGTGATAATATTAATGATATTCATCAGGCTAATATGGTTGATAGCAATACACTTCCTGTAGGTAACCTGTTCGGGAAACCAAGTAAGAAACTGGTTGATTACCTCGAATACTGGAACCCACAAAATACAGATCCTAAGAAAAGAACAACCATGTCTTACGAATTTGATACAAAAAACAGGCCATCGAAAATTACACGTACCGGCGCTGATTTCGTAGAAGTTTATACTTACACATATTACGAATAAAGTTATTTGAGATTCAGGTTTGTAGTTCTGCTTCCTCTCTGGTAGGGCAAGCAACTACAAATTTGGGTTATTGATAATTGATAGTGGATTGAAGAAGAGGTTAACCGGTTATTCCAAATCGGTTGCCTCTTTCTTTTAACTTTTTTGCAGGAAAAGATAAACTTTCTGTAGCAAAGAATTAACTTCGACTGATTGAATTAATACTAAATATGGAAATTATCTGACATCTGAAATAATTCCCACCCATGAAGAACATCAAATATAACGGGCTGATAGGAGGAATCGTTTTTCTGATCATTGTGCTTATGCTACCCGTACCAGCCGGAATGTCAGTTAGTGCGCGTAACGCCGGTGCAGTGGCATTGCTGATGGCAATATGGTGGATAACGGAAGCCATTCCTGTTTTTGCTACTGCATTTCTACCGATGGTACTTTTCCCTTTGTTGAAAATATTGCCTGCAGGAGAAACAGCCATTAATTATGGGCACGACCTTGTTTTAATGATGATCTCCGGATTTTTCATCGCAAAAGCCATAGAAACACAGAACCTGCACAAACGTATTGCGCTCATGCTTATCAGGGCTTTAGGTACAAGCCGCTCCAGAATTCTGATGAGCATAATGATAGCAACTGCATTCCTCTCGATGTGGATAGCAAATGTTACTGCTGCACTGATGATGCTGCCAATTGGTCTGGCTATTATAACAAAAGAAGAAACACTGGGTAGTGCCAATCCTAAGTTCGGTACAGCAGTTATGCTTGGAATTGCCTATGCTGCGAGTATTGGAGGTGTGTCAACACTTATCGGATCGCCAACTAACCTGATTTATGTTGGTATTATGGCAAAACTATTTCCTGCCGCACCGCCTATAAGCTTTTTTGAATGGTTAAAGATAGGTATACCTGTATTGCTTATTTTTCTGCCATTAATATGGTACTATCTTGTTTATAGTTTTAAAATAAAAGGCAGTATTCCTGGTAACCGGGAATTAATTGAGGAAGAACTTAAAACCATGGGCAAAATGTCGGTAGGCGAAAAGAGAGTGATGTATATTTTCCTTTTTACTGTATTTGGTTGGGTTTTCCGCGAAGGTTTTACATTTGACCAGGTAGTAATTCCGGGGTGGAGTACAGTGTTAGGTGTGGGTGAATACGTTCAGGATAGTACGGTAGGTATGTTCTCGGCACTTCTTCTTTTTATGCTTCCTTCGGGTGATAAAAAACGCTTGCTAGACTGGAAAGCTGCAGGCTCAATTCCATGGGGAGTTGGAGTGATCGTTGGCGGCGGATACGCATTGGCAACAAGTTTTAAAACAACAGGACTCGCCGACTGGCTTGGCAGTCAGCTTGCTTTTGTGAGTAGCTATCCAACCCTGATTGTACTCATCATTGTTGTAGGAGCTGTATTGCTTTTTACCGAAATGAATTCAAATACAGCCACCGCCAATATTTTTCTGCCCATACTTGCCAGCATGGCTGTTGCCAGCAGTATTAATCCAATGTTACTGATGATCCCGGCAACTTTCGCCTGTTCTTTTGTGTTTATTATGCCTGCAGGAACCGGTCCGAATACAGTCATATTTGCCAGCAACAGGCTTACCGTTCCCGATATGGCTAAAGCTGGTATCTGGCTGAAACTTCTCAGTATGATATTGTTACCGCTGGTTTTGTATGTTCTGATAATTTATGTATTTGGCATTGATCTGGCTTTGCCGGTATGGGCAAAGTAAGATTGTTAAGTATTATATAGAATAATTTTTTCCTCCGGATTACATTCATGTAACAGCATGCCGGTTTCATTACCGGCGGATATTGCATGGCAGATGTGCGAAATCCATATATGGATTATTTAAATATCAGTATCCATAATTGAAGAAGTTTTGCTATCCGCGGCAAACCTGGAATCCTTTATATAATCAGATTCATTTGATTTTATCTCCCTGAAATTGAACATATTTCCTTAAAAAGTGGTAACTTTATAGTATGGATAATATATTTCTGTTTATAGTATGATAAACCTAAATTATGGAGGAAATGAACATGAGACGTTTTAATGCTTTTGCTTCGCTGATCTTCATACTTATATGTGTTATAGGTGGAGGAATAGCCTGGTTATCATACAGCGGTCCGGCTGATACTGTTGCAACTCTGTGGATAATCATTATTGCTTTTGTCACTGCTGTTATTGTTTCCGCCTCAATAAAAGTGGCTGACCAATGGGAAAAGGCGGTGATATTACGTTTAGGTAATTTTCGCGCCATCAGGGGACCAGGATTATTTTTTATCATTCCTGTAATTGATGCTATTCCTTACTGGATTGATATCCGTGTAATTACAACTACGTTCAAAACAGAAAAAACCCTTACCAAGGACACCGTCCCTGTTGATGTGGATGCAGTTTTGTTCTGGAAAGTGATTGATTCAAAGAAAGCAGCACTGGATGTAGCCGACTATCAGAGTGCAATAAGCTGGGCATCGCAAACCGCACTTCGGGATGTAATTGGTAAAACCATGCTTTCGGATATGCTCGAAGGCAGGGAGAAAATCAGTGCCGAACTTCAAAAAATTATTGATGAGCGCACTGAGCCATGGGGTATCAATGTTATTTCGGTGGAGGTTAAAGATGTTTTAATTCCTCCGGCATTGGAAGATGCCATGTCCATGCAGGCTCAGGCTGAAAGAGAGCGGCAGGCCCGTGTTATACTTGGGGATTCCGAACGGCAGGTGGCACAAAAATTTGCAGAAGCGGCCAGCACGTATGCTGATAATCCTACTGCTTTTCATCTCCGGGCTATGAACATGCTTTATGAAGGATTAAAACAGAATTCCACCATAGTAATTGTTCCCAGTTCGGCAGTTGAAACGATGCAGTTAGGCGGCCTCAGCGGGATAACGGCATTAACCATGCAGCTGCAGAAAGAGAAAATGGAAAAAGAAAAGGCAAACAGTTCCTTGCCCTAATTGCTATAACGCAGTAAAATCTTATAAGGAATCGCTAGCCGCGGGGAAATTTATCATTTCAATGTACCAATAACCATACTGGTAAAGGAATTCAATTGAACCCGTACCCGCATAGTTTTGCTTCAGCGTACTCCCTTCAATAATTCCCGTAAAGTCAATATTAAAACTTACTAAAGCGTTTATGTCCCCTGTTGTGATGTCAGTAATTTCAAAATGCTGAATCGAAAAAGAGCCGAAAGCATCACGAAAAGTCCTGAACCATGCCGATTCCACAGCTTCTTTAGTGAAATGTCCTTCATAATATTCAGCTTCTTTATTTAAAAACGCCTCTATTCCTTCAAAGCTGTATCTCCTCAGATCGTATTCATGGTTAGGATGAAACTCCTCATAAATAAAACAAGTCATCATTCCGGGGATTCTCATATTGTCCATTTCATGCACAAAAAGTTCTTCAGTTACGAAACGGTAAATCTCACGCTCTTCAACATCGCATAAAGTATCAAGTTGAATCCCGTTTTTGTTCAGCATATTCATTATTCTATCCAATTCCACACTTACCTGCGAATCGGGAATATCAGCAACCGGAATAAAAACAGGCCGTTCAATAAAATCATAAAGTAAAATAGGTTTTGCATTCCGGAAGCTGTTTTCAAATGCTTCGACAGAGTTCAGAAATTCATTTTCTATCAATGGATGAACTGCCTTGGTATCGGAAGGGCCTGTTATTATGGCACCATGTTCAAGCATCAGTTTCATCTTTTTTAACTCATTATCAATCCTGAGTTTTTCAAGTTCGTCGTCGATTTCGTCTTTCATATTTTCGTAATATTAATAAATGTATCTTAAAATAAAATAGTTTCAGCGATTAACTGTTTTGTAAAAATAATAAAATAGGCAACATTAAACTAAAATAATTGTGAGTCATGCACTCCCATTCAGGTATTGTGCGCCTGTTAAGTACAATATAAATTTGGCGGAATCTATCACAATTTTAACTATGTTTGTTCTCAGTTTGCCGCCAGGCACAAGAGTATAAAAACCGTGCTTAATTAGTGCCGTAATTGCCTGAACACCAACAACAAAATATGAAACATATAGATTTAGCTGCATCCATAAAAGAAAGCGATTCTGCATTCCTGAAAAAACTTCCGGGTTTTGTAGTCCGAAGTCTCGAAAGGATTATTAAGCAAGATGAGCTAAACTATGTTATTGAAAAGTACAAGGATTGCGAGCCTGAAAAGTGCAAGTGCTTTTTCCTTTCCAACCATCCGTTTGGAATTGTCGACGGTTTGATTCTCACTAAAACAGTAATTGAAAAGTATGGTACTTTTAAAGCCATCGGCAATGAGTCTTTTAAATTTGTGCCTCCTCTGCGGCCTTATATCGCAATGGTAAATCCATATGGGATGAGTTCAAAATCCTATGTTACCGAGTTGGAAAAGATTTACCGGTCGGATGTGGCAATTACTCATTTCCCTGCCGGGATAGTATCACGACGCATTAACGGAAAAATTCAGGACAGGGAATGGCAGAAGAGTTTCATTACCCGGGCAATTTCGTGCCAGAGGGATATTGTTCCTTTCTTTTTCCATGGCAGGAATTCCAACCTGTTTTATGGCATCAATATAATTAGGCGGACTTTAGGTATTAAAACCAATATTGAGCTGGCGTTGCTGCCCCGCGAATTGTTCCTGAAACGGAATAAAACCATCAGGTTGAAAATAGGGAAACCTATTCCATGGCAGACCTTTGATACATCCATAACGCATGTTCAGTGGGCACAAAAAGTAAGGAAGCATGTTTATGCTATGTCGGCCCCAAACGGAAGCAAACTGGATTTTTAACAGCCTGCATTTCTCAATGATAATTTCACGGATTTACCTGAGAATCCCATTTTCAAAGAAAGTGGTAACATCTTCACCATTAATATGAATTCCTTTGATACCCAGATCTTCAGCAGCTTTTATATTTGCTGAAGAGTCATCAAAGAAAACCGATTCAGAAGCATCCAGATTCGCATTTTCGAGCACATGCATATAAATTCCTGCATCCGGCTTATGGATTCCGATTTCATGGGAAAGGAACAACTGCTCAAACAGATCTGCCATTTGCAGCCCATATTGTTTATGGAATTCATGCGTGTAATAATCGAAATGAATACTGTTAGTATTTGATAGCAGGAAAACACGGTAATTTTTTCCTAACTGCTGCAACAGCTCAACCCGGTATGCGGGAAAGTCAAGTATAAGCTTGTTCCAGATCCGGTCAATTTCCGAATCACTTACATTTTGATTCATTATCCGGCATAATTCGCTCCTGAATTGAGCCGGGTTAAGGCTTCCGGTATCAAATTTTTCGAATAGTTTGGCGCTGGCAAGCTTCATTATCAGCTCTTCCTGGCCGATGCCGCTTAATTTTTCGAGTTCGAGCAACGACAGTAACGGGTTGATATTCAGCAGAACACCCCCCAAATCGAAGATTATGTTTTTGATTTCTGACTTCTGAATTCCGGGCATAAAAAAAATATTTAATACAGGCTTTGATTATGAGTACAAAGTTGTAAATTTGCAGCCTTAATTCCAATTATGGAGTTACATTTTATTGAAAGGGCCTATAGCTCAGATGGTTAGAGCAACTGACTCATAATCAGTAGGTCCCTGGTTCAAGTCCAGGTGGGCCCACATCGCAAACAACAGAATAATAAACACTTACACATCAAACCGTGTAGGTGTTTTTTTTGTTTCTGTCGAAAGAGCACAACAACGGAGGCTACAGAACTAGTAACAAAGATTTATATAAGATTGCTGTTTCAGCCTGTTTATCAGGAAGATAATGATCTGATTATTTTAACAGCATCGAATTCATCTGTCGCAATCTGCCGGCCATAATCCGCATTACTTCCAATGCAAAGAAAGGCGTTTGCCGGATCATAAATAAAAAGTTATCGTAATCTACCACTGCCAGTTTACAATCAGAAGCGGCAATGGCAGCAGCGCTACGCGGACTTGAATCAATCAGGGCCATTTCACCGAATATGCTGCCCGATTTAAGTACATCAATCAATTGATTGTCAACACGAATCTCAACCTCGCCCTCCATCAGAATATACATGCAGTCCCCTTCGGAGCCCTCAGCAAAAATTGTTGTTCCTGACTTAAAATCAACTAATTTATCGGAATTGATAAAGAGATCTGTTAAATTCATCGATATAAGCTTTTAAATATCCTATACTTGTTTCTGGGTTTCTGAAATACTTTAACAATATTTTACATGCTTTGTTTAGAGGCTGTACCAAAAGTCATTTTTCCGCAGAGTTGCGTAAAGATTTCGCAGAGTTACGCAGAGTTATTATAGTATAAATTGATACTTAGCGTTTTTTTGCGTTTTCCCTCAGCGGTTCTCTGCGGTAAAATTTATCACTTTTGATACAGCCTCAAATCTGTTTGGTCTTTTTGGGGCTAATGAGAACTTATTCCCTGAACTTATACCGGCTTCCTGTTGTTATAGGTTGGTATTATTAATACCGAACTATGAAATCTTCATTTAAACAAAAGAAATACATATTCCCCCACTACTACCTGGCAATAATTTTATTTGCTGGTCTTTTTTTCGTGTCGGGATGTAAAAAGGAAAGCACGGACGAAGATCCAATAATTGAAGAACCGGTAAACGAAATATTGGTTTCATACCAGAAGATTCTTGCTCATCCAATTGAAACGATAAAGACACAGATTGGCTTCTGGCAGAGTCTTTATCCTGAAGCAACTTCCATTGTTAACAATACTGCCTATGGCGTTGATGTGTATAAAATTACCTATAAATCAACCTATAAAGGTGAATCTGTTTTAGCATCAGGGTTGGTAAGCATGCCTCAATCACAGGAATCGTTCCCTATAATAAGTTTCCAGAATGGCACCAATACCCTGAGATCCGATAGCCCCAGCGCAAATCCGACCAATTATTATTACACGTTAATGGAATACATGGCCGGAAACGGCTACATAATTGCCTTTCCCGACTACATTGGTTTTGGCGCATCGGCACAATATCTTCACCCATATTATGATAAAGAAACCACTGACAGGGCCGTGATTGATATGATCAGGGCTTGCCACGAATTACTTGACGAAAAGGATATACAAGTAAAATTCAATGGCGAACATTTCCTAATGGGCTATTCACAGGGAGGATGGGCAACACTTTCGGGGCTCAAAAACATAGAAACAAACTACAAAACTTCAATACCTGTAACAGCAACTTCTTGTGGCGCAGGGGCATATGATATGATGGCCATGTCAACGTACGTTCTGGAACAAAATGTTTTTCCGGGACCGATGTATCTTCCGTATTTTATCTATTCGCAGCAGTTGTCAGGAGCGCATAATGAACCGCTCAGTAAATTTTTCAACGAACCGTTTGCTTCCCGTATCCCGGAACTATTTAGCGGTACGTATTCCAATACCCAGGTGAATGCTCAACTTAACGATACCATCTCGGGACTTCTTAAAAGCACTATGATCTCGGGTTTTAGCGGCGGAGCTGATTTTGCGCAATTACGGTCGCTGCTGGTAAAAAACAGTGTTACAGCCTGGTTGCCGGCTTCAAAAATTAATTTTTACCATGGTTCTGCCGATCTCAATGTACCTCCCGTGCAATCGCAGCTTATATATAACAGTTTTATAAATCTGGGAGTCGGACAGGATAAAATCCAGCTTATCAATCTGCCTGGTTCCGATCATGAATTCAGTTTGCTGCCATGGGGACTAAAAACCATAAATTGGTTTAATCAACTGAAAAAATAGCTAAATCATTTGGACTAAAGTTCCCGCAAGGGATTAGCATTGCACATCAAAATACAAGCTGGCCAGTTTTGAAGCAGTTATCTTTTTACTCTTTCGGAAATTCGAAATACAGAAACTTATCATTAAAATAAATTGTGATTAGCACCTTTTTGCTACTGACTACAAATTCTTTCTCAAAGTTTTTATCATAGTTAATGTGCCAGTTAGCTGATACTTTTGTTGCCTTTGCTGTTGTATCACATATAGTTTTTATCTGTTCCAATTCAAGTTTTTCAGGAAACGAGGCTTTCATACAATAAATATCCTCATTGGTTGAATTGCACAAGGTTTTCCCCTTCATATTTTCAATAATCTTATTGGAAAAAGCCAGGCATTTTTCGTTTTGAGCAAATGCGG
>JAIFMH010000038.1 GCA_020048595.1 Bacteroidota bacterium
AACGGCCGACAATATGACAAGTGCGGGACTAGATTGCACTGCATTTTCAAGCCAGCACAAATATATATAAAGATTCCAAATGTTTCAAAGTTCACGCAAACCCCGCATTTGTTATATTGTTTGTTAGCATTAGGCGTAGCTCAGTCATCTCAAATTACCCTTGTCAACGTCTCCTTTCGTGCCTCAATAAAAAGCTTCTCGTCTTTCTGAAAATCCTCCACCTGGGGCACGCGAAGCGTTTCTCACAGCATTAATGTCTAACTAGTACATAGCAACAAATATATACTACTTTTCAATACAATTTAAGTTTGATGGTTTTAATGATTTTCTATATTGCTTCATTCAAAGATTTCGGTTAGTTCCGGAAACTCCACCCCCTCTCTTTCCTTCAAAGAGAGGGGGCAGGGGGTGAGTTTTTTAAAACTCTGTTTCACGAAATCACCACTTCCAGGCTTTCCAGTCATACAGTCAAAAAGAGAGGGGGCAGTGGGGTGAGTTCTTTTTAATAATTCAATTTCGATCACGGTAAACATTTGCTATTTCGCTGAATCATCACTTCCAAGCATCCCCTGCATCCTATCCAGCGGGCTGATTACCTTCCGCGCTGCTTTGGGTAAAATATGGGTGTAAACCATGGTGGTTTTTATATTCGTATGCCCCAGCAATTGCTGTATATACCTGATATCAGTTCCGTTCTCAAGCAAATGAGTGGCAAAACTGTGCCTCAACGTATGCACACTTGCTTTCTTCGCCAGGCCAGCTTTCTCAACTGCATTTCGCATTACGCTTTGTACTGTACCGGTACTTAAAGCTTCCCCTTTGTACTGGCCCGCAAAAACCCAATCAACAGACGGATATAACTTGCGGTAATCTTCCAGGTAAGCCACTATCGAATAGGGTAACATCACCACACGATCCTTGTTGCCCTTGCTTTGCCTGACTATTATTTTGTGTTCGTCAAACAAAATATCAACCCATTTAAGCCCTACAATTTCGCTCCTGCGTAAACCGGCGCCATAGCCTAACAACAACAAAAGCTTGTGTTTCGGATTATCAACCTGCCTGAAAATATTGGCACACTCGTCAATTGTAAGCACTACCGGAATTTTATCCTCCGTGCGCGGATGAGGAATTTTAATCTCAAAAACATCGCGATGAAGCACCGTGCGGAAATAAAACTGCAACGCATTTATAACCATATTAACACTGGCGGTCGAAAAGCCTTGTTCCATTTTCATGGCCAGGTGCCGTACTATTTGCCTTTCGGTAAGCGTATCAGGACTTTGGTATTCGTTAAAACGCATAAAAAGATTGAACGCACTTACGTAATTCCGAATGGAACTGGCACTATAGTTCATAGCGAATAAATAGTCGAGCATAGCAAGCGTATACGTTTGTGCCATAAAAGGAACCTGCTGCAACAACGCTTCACGCATGCCTTTAAGCTGCGTAGCTTTTTTATTCATGCCCTTCGACTTACGAAGATAACCAACAGGCAGATTACTTTTTACCTGGATATTAAGTCGGCCGGCCAGATCCTTCAGGTTTTCAAAAACCGAAGGCGTGGCATTAAGAACATAAGCCTCATTTGATTTGGAGTAACGGCTGCCTTCCCAACGTTTCACTTCTTCAACAAGGAAAGGGATTTGAGGGCAACGTAAAACCATCCAGCGCTTGTCAGGAAGATAGGCATCCAGTTCAATCAACCCGTTTTCGCCGGTAATTAATTCAGCATCATGATAATATTCCTCCGGGAACAAAGGTCCGGCATCCAGCAGTGCTTCAACTCTGATTTTCGTATTTACATGCCTGAAAATAAAATATGCTTTCTGTTTTTTATTCCAGAACACTCCTTTTATTTCCAACAGCTTACGCGAGAGTTCTTCTTTATACGGAACCAGAAGTATCCAGTACTTTCCCACGCGCCCCTTGAAAACAATTTTCCCCGCAAAGTCAGGATCTTCATCCTTATGTTCAACCGGCATTGCTGGTTGAAGTGCGCTGATTTCGTCAGCTATGTGAACAATTTCTTGCCCTATCCGGGCAGGTTCAGGTAGCGGTTCGTTGTTTTCGTCATTAATAACAATTACATCTTCAAAGGTACGTAAAATAAGGTTATAATTAGCCTTGTTGTACAATAAATACCAACATTTATTTGTCTGGCTCCACCGGGCGTTAATTCCCCTGGCTTTTTGCTTCAGCTCATCCTCAAATCCAAAATAAATCCCGATCTGAAAATCATCCCTGTGATAAAACTTCCTGATTTGTATCATGATAACGTATATTTAAAAAACTAAACTCCTAAAATCAAAACAATTCAGATTAAAACTAATACTATACTCAAACAAAGATAATGATTTATAGCAAATAATTCTTTGTCAGGTATTTCCACACATTCAAAATTATCAAACATGTAATTTATTACATTTGTTTTTACTGTCTGCCTGGCAAAACTCCGTTGATCCTGAGTCACAGAAACAATTTATAGCTAAAAACAAATAGGTTGAAGTCTTTCGAAAAATGCAGTTTTAAATCCGATAGTCCTTCATTAATAAACCTTTAAAAAACAGAAATATATCTAAATCCCCGAATTTATGCTATAAAGATATAGTATTATTTGAATCCACTCCACGGATTACTCGAAACAAATTAAAATTAATATAAAGCGGCTTTGGAACGATATTCTGCCTTATGCATATCATTAACATTCATACATTTCCAAAAGGCAGACACAGTTCTGTGAACAGTCTCTAAAGATAGTATACCTTGATATTGCTAAACACTATTTACGCGCTTTCCCGGAACAATTTTACACCAGGTTACCTGAATTCTCTTTACCAATTCCACCCCGAAAAATCAGCATAAACCTTCCACCGTATTTTTTTTATTTGTACTTCATCATTTCTTATTATCTTTGCTGTCATAAACTAACACAGGCAAAATGTTTAACACCAATACACTTTTCAATAATTATAATCCACTCAAGGATTAGGAAAGCTGTATTGTGTTTGAAAAATCATAAGTGGCTTTCCTAACCGGAAGGCCTTTTTTATGACAGTTGTTATTGGTGAAATGTAGTTTTACTTCTAAAAATGATATCCCCCGAATTTATAAAGAGATGACATTTAAAGTTGAAAAATGAAAACTTACTGTTTGACAGATAAATGGAAAGTAAACAGAATGTTTATGAAATCTTCGGACTTCCGTCTTCGGACTTCCGACAATAGTAATAGTTGTTAAAAATTGTAGAACCTTAAAATAATTTTTATGTGTGGAATTGTAGGAGTTTTTGAATTGAAATCAGCTTCACAGGATTTGAGGTTGCAGGTACTGGAAATGTCGAAAAAGATACGTCACCGCGGACCGGACTGGTCGGGGATTTACTGCGGCGAAAAAGCCATACTTGCCCATGAGCGGCTTTCAATCGTCGATCCGCAGTCAGGAGGCCAACCGTTAAAAAGTAAAGACGGAAAACTCATACTTTCCGTTAACGGCGAAATTTACAACCACCTTGACCTCCGCAAAACCCTGAAACATGACTACGAGTTTCTTACACATTCCGATTGCGAAGTTATTCTTGCCCTTTACCGCGAAAAAGGAATTGATTTTATTGAAGATCTGAGCGGTATTTTTGCGTTTGCCCTGTACGACGTTGAAAATGATTGCTACCTTATTGCCCGCGATCACATCGGAATTATACCCATGTACATGGGATGGGATAAGTTTGGCAACTTTTACGTAGCCTCGGAACTGAAAGCGCTCGAAGGCACCTGCAACCGCATCGAAGAGTTTTTGCCAGGCCATTATCTCTACAGCAAAGACGGCGAAATGCGTAAATGGTACAAACGCGACTGGGAAGATTTTTCAGCCGTAAAGGACAACCAAAGCAGCATTCACGATCTGAGAGTAGCTCTTGAAGAAGCAGTTCACCGCCAGCTGATGTCGGACGTTCCTTACGGAGTGTTGCTCTCGGGAGGACTGGATTCGTCCGTAATTTCAGCCATAGCTAAAAAATATGCCGCACGCCGTATCGAATCGCACGATTTGCAGGAAGCCTGGTGGCCACAACTTCATTCCTTTGCCGTCGGACTTAAAGGTTCGCCCGACCTGGCTGCTTCGCGGATTGTGGCCGATCATATTGGTTCCGTTCACCACGAAATTGAATTCACCATACAGGAAGCCCTGGATGCTTTACGCGATGTGGTTTACCATCTCGAAACCTACGATGTAACTACCATACGGGCTTCAACGCCAATGTACCTGATGTCGAGGGTTATTAAATCGATGGGAATAAAAATGGTGCTTTCGGGCGAAGGTGCCGATGAAATTTTTGGCGGATACCTGTATTTCCACAAAGCTCCGGATGCCAGATCGTTTCACGAGGAAACAGTTCGAAAACTCTCGAAACTGCATCTCTACGATTGCCTGCGTGCCAACAAATCGCTCGCAGCATGGGGCGTTGAAGGCCGCGTTCCTTTCCTCGATAAAGAATTTATGGATGTGGCCATGCGCCTGAATCCGGAAGATAAAATGGCCAAAGACGGCAAAATGGAGAAATGGATCCTGCGCAAAGCCTTCGAAGATTATTTACCTGCAAGCATCGCCTGGCGACAGAAAGAACAATTTTCGGATGGCGTTGGATACAGCTGGATCGATACACTGAAAGAACTTACCGCGTCACAGGTAACCGACGAACAGCTGGCAAACGCTAAATACCGTTTCCCTATTAATCCGCCGCGCGTAAAAGAAGAATATTACTACCGTTCCATTTTTGCCGAACATTTCCCTTCGGATGCCGCTGCACAATGTGTTCCTTCGGTTCCTTCAGTAGCATGCAGCACGCCCGAAGCACTGGCCTGGGACGCATCGTTCCGCAACCAGAATGATCCGTCAGGACGCGCTGTGAAAAGTGTGCATAACGAAGGGTACAAATAGGTTTAAGATCAAGGAAACCAGGATCAAGGATTCTGCACCCGGATTGAGATTTGAGTCCCTGGATTTACGTCTTGAAATTTGGCGCTTGGAGTTTGAGACCTGGGTCTTGATTAATTGTCGTAAACTATTGTTTTTAAAACAGTAGCCGACTTTGATTTATCCTTCATAACCAGGTAAACATACACCGTTTCCACACTTCCCCACTGGTAGCCTTTAAACCGGAAGTTGCTTTCCCTTTCAGCAGATTTTTTAAACGATTTGCTTTTAACCTCCTGGAACGATTCGTGATTGCGCTGGTAATTCACCTGCGCTACATTATCCAAAACACTGCTTTCGCCTTCGAGATAGTAAGAATAGGCAACTGAATTACCGGTTTTGTCGGATTCATCAATCTTAACATGAACAGTTAAAGAGTTAAGCACTTCATCGGCATTGAACTGTGGCAGGCTCTGCTGACTGACATTTGCATTGAGAATTGCTGCTTCATCCGGCATTTGCTGAACCATTTGCTGGTTACTCACATTCGGAAAATCCTGTTCTTGCACTTGTGATACGTTATCAGCAGTTACTACCTGCTGCGTTACAGGCTCGTTGTTATGATCAGAAATACCAACAGGCTTTCCATTGCCAAAATCAGTTGATGTGTTCAGCCTGAATTTGAAATTTTTATATAGCCAGTCGTTGAAATTTCTTTCAATCGAGGCCAGATCCGTGTTGAATACTTTTTCGAGAAGTGCACTGTCCGACTGAAATACCACATCGGTTCCATCAATTATTTCAGTCCGGTTTTTTACTGCCGTAACCAGTTCGGTAAGTTTGCCTGCATCCTGGCAATAAAGCATAAGGTGTTTGGCATAAGCATAATTAATGGCCCCTTTGCACAGGTCATTGGATTCGAGTCCATCAAACTGCAACCAGGTGAATTTCAGAAAATCATCCAAACGCGGTATTTTCTCCCTCATATCCTGCCTTGCATTTCGCAGCACATCGGTGCGCCAGTTCTGAATGTCGCCCTTCAATGCATCACCATTCCATCGGCTGGTTTCGTAAATGCTTGCTATTCCTTCGTCCATCCAGGGCGGAACATCACCAACATCCGTACGGATCATCAAATGAAACAATTCATGACACAGTGTTCCGATTCGAGTAATATCACTTATACCAACAAGGCTTAAATCGCTGAGATTGGAATACCCGATATTGGCATCAGGAATTTTAATTCCATGAACCAGCTTTGCCGTTTGCCTCAATATGTTTTTATCCGGCAACAAATACACTGCCAGTAATTTATCAGGCGGACGCAGATTGTAGTAGGAACTGAAAAAGCTGTAGGTGCGTTCGAGGCGTTCACTCGTTTTAGCAATCTGATCCTTATTCATAACCGTATTCCCATACGTGATCAGCAGAAAACGACCCGATACATTAATGTGATAATTGCTGTTGAGTATAGATTTATACTTCTGAATAGCAATGGCACCAGCATCCAGGTCGAACAACCTTGATTCCAGTTCATCCATGCTTACTTCACGAACAGTGGTTATAGCCTGCGGAGGCATCTTGCAATTGTAAACCGCACCCATTTTACCCCGCGAAGTAGCAGTTGGCATAAATGTGGGAGTGAGTAAACTTTTATCAGGCATGCCTAGTGTTGCCACGGTTCTGTTGGTAACCACCTGTCCGGATTTGCAGTTACCCATTTCCTCTAATAAAAACTTCCTTATCTCATCATTTACGTTCGGATATTTCAGGCTGGAGTTGAACCACTCAACGGCATTTACAGGTTTTCCCAATCCACAGGAAGCCTTGGCGATATAATAATCAACCAGCCATATCTTCCCGTACACTTTGTTTCTTTCCTTATGAGCATCGGCAAGCAACTGGCCGTACTTCTGCTCCTTGATCAGGTTATAAAAATAGGCTTTGTCGATACTCTTTTGAGCACTGCTGTAAAGGCCTGCAAGCATTGCTATCAATAGAATTTTCGCTTTCATAAGAATATTGTTTTAAATGACAATTATTTTTACTCAGCATCCGTTAATCTTTTCTCCCAGGTAAAGTTTACCAACTACTTGATTTCTAAAGGCATTCAGGTTCAACTCATATTTAGCCGGTAAGTCGAAAATCAATTATCCGGAAATCAGTAACGAAGCTTTAAAACAACGTGGATAAGACTCGGGTTTTCTGATCGTTTGTATGAAGCTGCAGCTTTAATTGCTGAAAAAAATGAAGAGCGGATTCAGTTAGGGGTGGAGATTTAAGAGGCTGTCCTGGATTCTGTCGTCAGGTATTACAGGAAGGGTTGTTCCCTGAACAGGTAATGCTTTATGAATGGAATTTACCTGTATATTATATGGATTCAGGAAAAGAGGCTGATCCTTTAATTCAATTTCAGCATGCTGCAAAATGGTGGAAAGCATAAGCACCGTACCCAGAACACCGAAAATAATGCCCGGCGAAGAGGAAACAATTTTTAGTTTCATCTGGTCGCCCATAGCACCTTCAATATCAGATGAACTCTCCTGCAGCTTGCCGATAATAAATACTGCGCCAACAATGGCGAGTATCATGCCGGTGAAAAAACCGAGGTATTTGGTAAATATCCGCGATGCCAGCAGTAAACCGCCCTGGCTGTAACGCCTGTCGAGGCTTTTCTCTTCCATCCTGGCAAGAGTGATCCAGCGTATGTAATCCATATTCCCTTTCAGGTTATTACTCAAAGCGGAATCCGAAGGCGATGGAATAATCTTTTCAATAACAGATTCTGATTTTGCATCAATTACCGAATTAAACCGCTGCATCTGTCGTGTAGCCAGGTAAATAAACAAAAGCATAAGTATGGTCGGCATAATAATCAGCCAGGGCAGTAATTTCTTCTGCCACGAGTTAATCTGAGCAAGTTCGTAATGTGATTTTTCTGATTTCCCGGATTTTTCCGATGCAGGCATAGCCGTAAGCTCTTCCATCAATAGTTCTATTTAGTTATTATTAAATCACTTATAGAAACTCATATGCTAAACAACGCATATATTGTCCAATTGTTCATAATACCTGCTATGATGATATTACCTTTTGTGAAGAGTAAAAAACCGGAGAGTCATTTTGATTTTTCCCTAAACCACTATGGATTAAAAACCCATTAGGTTCAAACAAAAAATGAAATTTTGAAATTCTTTAACACAAAGTGTGCAAAGATCTTCCAATATGAGAAAAGTTTTTTTATAACAAATCGGGCTTGGCGTTCTTTGTGTAAACCTTAGCGTCCTTTGTGGTTAAAATTCATAGAAACCAAAGTTGCTGCAATTAATTGCAGGGTTTTAACCATTTTTGAAACAATAAAAAAGACAATCTATTTTACTATCAGCAGGAATTGAAAAAGCATGTGAGATGCAAAAAATAAAAACAACAAATTCGCCTGTCTATTCCCCGGAACAATAACAATACCTGACAATTTAACTAATAGCTTAAGCGCAAAAACAAAACTCTGAAGTTAAACACAGGAAGCTTTAATCACTTTTTACCCGGCCGGCAAAATAATTTTCCCTGATATCAACAGAACAGAAGTACCTTTGCTTACCATACTTTTTATGAAAGAACTAATCAGAAGCATTGTTGCTCTACTATGTATTGTGGTGTTCCCAACCGTATATCTCTGTGCGGAAGGCACTAAACAGGTGATGCCGAACACAAATTCGAAAGGACAGTTGTGTATCAACCGGTCGAGAAACACCTTTGCTTTTTATGGTGCAGAACCTGAATTTAAACTTAACATTTCAATTGCGAGTACATCCGAAACCATTCGATTTGGTTTTGGGCAAGACCTGGGCAATAAAAGCATTGCGCTTTTCTTCCGGATAACAGGTCCCAGCGGTAATATTGTGTATGCCGAATCACAGGTTCCTGCTTCAGGACAAGGATTTATCCCTTCCTATACCCAGGCTGTTGCAGGTCCGTTTGCGGGAGGATATGATTACCTTGAATTAATTCCATCCGATTTAGGTGATTATACACTTGAATTCTATTACCAGCCTTCCTATACTGACAACACCAGGCATTTGCTGGAGTTTTTCGATATAACCGTTACGGATGCTTCACAAAAAGCTGTTAATGGCCGGGTGTGGTCCAAAGCCTGGCAATTCTGGAGTGGATCAGATAATAATTCAGATATTGATCAGTTTTACGGAAAAATGATGATCCTTTCAGACGACAGCATTGTCACCCAGGTTGATTGTAATGGTTTCAGGGGTGGAACATTCTCAATTTCAAGTAATATGACCGGCTGCGATTCCACTGATGATTTAAACAGTGACAGGAAGTCGAAAGTGGGATTTCATACAAACCCTCAGTACAAAATATTTCTCAATAATCCCGACAGCATCCTGTTTCCAACCCAGAAGCTGAATTCCGGAATTCTGTTGCCGGTGACAGTTAACACCAGCTGTACCTCCGGTGGAGCTGATTTTGGAATTAAGGTAGTCAAAGACGGTTCAATCAGGCTTCTCATCCAGGTTAATCCTTTGCCGGGAATAGATCCCGAAGATGTTCAGCTTATAGCCAATGTGGAAGCAAATCCTGCAAATGGAAATGAATATAATATCATTCACTGGGACGGCAACGATAGTTATGGCCGACCGGTTTCAAACGCAACAAGCCTGTCATTCTCTTTGACTAATCTCAGTGGGATGACACATTTACCGATACATGATATCGAAAACAATGATTACGGGTATAAAGTAAGTCAGATCCGTCCGGCAGGAGGACAACTGCGAATCTACTGGGATGATACCAATATCGGAGGAACCTCCAACGCTACAAACGGATGTATTAGTACTATCAACACTGGCTGCCATACCTGGAACAATGGAAATAACAATACCATAAACTCATGGTGGTATGTTAGCTGGGACGAAACCATACCTGTTACTTTCGTTACCCAAAAGGCTCCTTCCACATTGATACTGTCGGGTAATAATGTGCATTGTGCAGGAACAGGCACTCTTGCATTTTCGGTTGCCGCTGATCCTAATTCAACCGGCTACAACTGGTCGTATTCCGGAACCGGCGTTACAATTTCCGGAACAGGAACAACGGTAACGCTGAATTTCGGAGCTGATGCTACACCGGGAACGCTTTCGGTTAATGGAATCAATAATTCCTGCGGCAATGGGCCAACACGTTCCGTTGCTATCATTTTTGAACCTTTGCCGGAGGTTACTTTACCCACAATTCCTGAAATGTGTTATACCGCTCCCGGCTTTAAGTTAACCGGAGGTCTACCCGAAGGAGGCACTTATTTTGTTGATGGCTTAAAGGCTGATTCCCTGTTTCCCTACAAAGAACCGGAAGGACTTCATACTATTGTTTATGCGTACACAGCTCCGGCGGGCTGTTCAAA
>JAIFMH010000297.1 GCA_020048595.1 Bacteroidota bacterium
TGGAAAAGCTATCGGTTGGGAAGCTATTAAACACAGGAAGTGATGGGTCGCATAACAAGCCTAATGTATGGGCTTTTTGAAAATTCTTGAAAAGTGAATTCCAGAATACAGTTGTAAAACAACTCTCCCTGTAGCCATCTTTAAGTGATTGTTTTTTTGGTAAAAGCAAAACACTTTCGCCCAACTC
The DNA here is from genome assembly GCA_020048595.1 of Bacteroidota bacterium. Lineage (GTDB taxonomy): Bacteria > Bacteroidota > Bacteroidia > Bacteroidales > UBA4417 > UBA4417. The sequence goes on from JAIFMH010000297.1 coordinate 188, forward strand.
CAATGCCTTCTTTGCATTATTGTCCCACTTTTCAAAAACTTTAACTTTACTATCACTTGCTTCCATCTCGGAAGGATATACCCAAATATCCCAGGTGTTTTTTATTTCTGTTGCTGGGATTTCAATTGATAAGATCAATTTTTGTGGTGCTGCTATTTTATTTAATGATACCGAGATATCACCCAGAGAACTCAAACCGCCGGTAGGGATATTATTTTTTGCAAACTGCCCTTTAAATAATACTATACCATTTTCGGAAGCAATTGACCATATAGGTTGTGTTTTTAATATGTCCTTTTCACCAAAATTTGCTACTTCAGCATTTGCAGTAAAAGTTTCGTTTTGTTTCCACACCCGTTTTTCCATTCTGGCCAATGGAACAATGGGCGAACAATACATACGATGCTGTTTGGGTGAAACGATTCCTTTTGATTCCCAAAAAGCATCTAAAATTCCAACAACAGCAAGATTCTGTCCTTGATAATCTGTTATTCCCAACAGGCAGATACCTCCGAAATTTGGGGTCCTTAAAGCAGATTCTATTTCTTCTTTATACAGTAAAGAGGCAAACTTCCCCGAAGCCATAGCAAAATCAGCGGCATATTCAAGCATACCTTTCTTATCTAAGGATTCTTTGATTCTCTCATAGTTTGTGTTTTCCAAAATACCAGTGTACTTTGAAATCTCCTCTAAGTGTGGAAACATCGCCCATTGACCTGCCTCGTGAGAAACGATTGGAACATCAAAATCTCTTATAGCGTTTCGGTAATCACTTTTTGTTTCAGGTGCTTTTGTATTAAACCTGGTTGATGTAACCACATCACCACCGCCCCATTCAATGCCAACTAACAACTTGTCTTTCGTTCCGGCGTCAGCAGCTTCATAGAAGTCGTCAACACAATTCATCGCAAGGGGATGTGAAGTACAACTGTAAAGATGCCTTAGATCATATTGTTTGGCATCAATTATTGCTTTTTTGGTATTATCGTTATGGGTAAACCGCTCATTGCCTAACGTTAACATACAGAAGGAAGGGTGATTGCCATAAGCATCTGAAATAGTTTTTAATTCTCTCATTGGATAATCCGCTGTAACATCTCCACCCCAGGCAGAAGGCAATTCTACCTGAAGGTAAAGGCCTAGCTCATCGGCAGCTTCAAACGCTGCTTCAGGCGGACACCATGTATGGAAACGAAGGCTATTTAGTCCATACTCTTTTGCAACTCCCATCAACCTTAGCCAGTCTTGCTTTTCCATACTCGGATAGTTTTTGATTGGTGAAGCGCCGTCATATTCAGCTCGTCTCAGAAAGGTCTTTTTGTCATTTATCGTAAAATTCCCATTTTGCGTGGTGAAGCTTCGCATACCAAAAGTTGCATAGATAACATCTGCAACTATGTCATCCACTAAAACCTCCATTTTTAACTCATACAAATTGGGGTTAAATTCTGACCACAATTCAATCGGTTTTGGAAGTAATAATTCCAAACTTTGTTTTTCAATGCTTTCACTTTTAATATGTATGGTCTTTAAATTTTCAAACTCGCTACCTGCTTTCTTTTTTCGCACCGAAAAGTTGACTACAATATCTTTATTTTGCTTACCGTTTTGTCCAATGGTGTAAGTAGTTTTTAGAGAGCCTTTTTCGATATTCGGAAAGATTTGTAAATTTTTTATATGTGAAGTATTCTGAACCTGCATCTCTATTCTCCCAACCACACCAGTCCATCCAACTCCGTTCTCTCCAACCACTCCATGACCTACCTGTCGGTATCGTTTATCGTTTTTATTTACAAATACAGTAATTATATGATCACCTGAGCCTGTCAGTAAATTATTAATTTCAAATTTCTGTGGAGCTTCATAACCGGAGGCTTCACCGACTAATTTCCCATCCCAATACACAGTACTTATACCAATGGTTCGTTCCATCGAAAAAATAACAGTTTTCCCATTCCAGTCTGTTGGAATAGTAACTGTACGTTGTATCCAAAATGGGCCATCATAATTTATTTTTTTTTGCAAGCCCTCGGAAAATGCTTTTTCGGGATATAGTTTTACGCCAATATTGGATTCATCCATGGTTCCGGGTAAACGCATCCAATCGGAAACCAAATAATCACTTCCCCTAAAATATATAGAGTAATCCAGGTGTAAATCCTTTGTACTTGGCAACTGATGCTTATACCATTGCCTTTCATTTCCTTGATAAAAGACATCGAGGGCAACTCGCCACGCACCATCTAAACTTATTGTATTGGTTTGTTGCGCGAAGGCACACAATAACTGAAAGCCGCAAATGGCTGTAACTATTAATTTTTTCATATCAAGATTTGGATTTCCAAATTTCATCTTATGGACACTTTTCAAGAATTAAACTCAGCTTTAACTGCTGTTTTCGCTTTTACTCAATAAAAAATCGCTATAGTAAAATGAATGCGGCGGCAATAAAAGGGTGGTTTTTCCACCCTTTTAGAAGCGTCATTTCTTCGAAGTATAATTTGAAACTACCAGTTTGGATTTTGCTCCAACTTTGGCTTTATCAGAATTTCTTTTGTTGGCAGAGGCCTTAAATAATGTTTTTCAGGGTTGAAAAACCTACCCGTACTGCTTTCAGCAACAATAAACCCCTCAGCATCCGTTTTGCTTTGCCAGCTTGCCTTTTTATAAGGGTTTTTATTGGAACCTGATATAAGAACAGGGTCTGTCCATGTTGTACCCACTATCTTTATCCCTCTTATATCCTGAATCATTTCTATTTCAGCGGTTTTCCACCTTCTTAAATCATCATATCTGAAATTTTCCAGAGCCAGTTCAACAGTTCTTTCCCTTCTTATTTCCGTTTTCATATCCAATCCATTCGATGAAACAGAAGCATTAGTCAATAATGGCATGTTTACCCTCTGCCGGATGAGATTTATTGATTTATCCAGATCAGCATCGGAAATTGATCCATTTTTCTCAAATGTAGCTTCAGCGTAAATTAGAAGCACTTCGGCATATCTTATTATATGATTATCAAAATTGAAGTTAGGACTTTCTCCCTGAGTATTAGCATAAACATTTTCAGATGCATACTTATATATAGTATAACCAGTATTCGGTACCCTTTGTGGGTAGAAAGGCCAATTGGGTATTGGTGTTGGGTAACCTACTACACCAACACTGGTGCCAGGTATTATGATTGTCATTGCCATACGAGGATCACGGTTTTGAAACTCAGAAGTAGTCGTTCCATAACCTTTAAACAATGTCGAATTAGTAATAGGTATTCCATCGTTGCACAAATACATATCAGCTAATTTTTTGGTTGGCAGGTAACCAAGTCTTTGAATCAGAGCTGGGTACACTTGACCTTCGATATCCTTTTGATAGCGCCGGTCTAATATAATCTCCTTTGAATCATCTCCTTCTTCAATAAATAGATAGCGGTAGCTATTAGCACCCTTACCTGTGAATAAACTGTATTGAGCACTGGTAATTACACTTTGGGAAGCAGCGATTGCTATGTCAAGATACCCGTTTGCATTTGCATCACTACGATATTTACCCCATGTGCCTTCAAATAAGGCCACTCTCGCCTTTAAAGCATCTGCGGCTCCTTTGGTAATCCTGCCTTTGTCAGCAGCGACTAATGCTGTACTTACAGGCAGGTCGGTAGCAGCTTCAGTTAAATCCTGAAGAATAAAATCAACTATTTCCTTTCTGCTGGCTCTTGAACCATATAAAGCCTCACTATCTAAGTCCAAAACTTCAGTAATAAGAGGAACGCCACCATAAAGCCTTAATAATCGCCAATAATTATAAGCCCTGAAAAACTTTGCTTCCGCAGCATATACCTTAACATCTTCTGCTATTTCTACAGTTTTTGCCTTGGATATGATATTACAACATCTTCGGATATAGGCATAAGGCGAATTCCAATCGCCAGATGTTTCGCCGGGCTGATACGTGCCATTGCTTATTGAATTTGATGTGTTGAATGCAATATCTGATTCGGTATCACCAAAACCTAGTCCTTCTAATGAGTAATAAAGGTTATTTGCTCCCATCTTGAAGTCGGTAACAGTTTTCCAAAACGATGCGTCAGAAATTGTGTCCTTAGGTGTCAAATCAAGATCCTTCGCACATCCCGAAAGCAGGATGGCAACAACGACTGATTTAAGAATTATATGTTTCATGATCATTAGTTTTAAGTTGAGGTTTTTAGAATTTAATGTCAGCACCAAATGAAATAACATTACTCAGCGGATACGTTGCTTCATCCCCTCGTGTATCTTCCGGATCGTATGATTTATTCCATGTTCCTTTACAAATAGTGAATAAATCCTTACCACTGGCATATATCCGGATGCTTTGCATTTTCAGGCTACTGCAAATTGCCTGGGGAATATTATAAGCCAGTGTTATCTGCTTAACTCTCAGGTAAGCCATATTATCAACACGCATGGCTGAAGTTCTCCAGTTCCAGTCCCTTAGCTCGTCAGCGCCAACAGCTCCAGGTGTTATACGTGGATATTTTGCATTTGGATTATCTACAGTCCAGTTTTTTCCATAAAAATATTCTAGCGGTTGATGCCAAACAAAGTAATAAGGCTGACCAAAATCGCCATATTTTATTTCACTCCTTTGACCAATGCCTTGTATAAACACACTTAAATCAAAGTTCTTATACGAGACATTGAGATTTGCTGAGTAGGTGTACCTTGGTAATTTGTTACCTAAATATTGCATATCTCCCGTTGTACCTTGTGCAGGATCACCATAGGATGTAATTTTACCATCTCCGTCAATATCCTTGTACATTACATCTCCGATTCCAATAGTTGCAGGTATTCCCAGTAATTCTTTATATTTAGTCAATTGCTCTTCATTTTGAATAATTCCATCAAACTGGTAACCAAAATAGGAATACAGTGAGTATCCTTCCCGTGCATAATTTAACCCTTCATAATACGCATCATTTCCTTCAAGGTCAATGAGATTGTTTTTGGCGTCACTGAGTGAGGCTGAAACACTGTACCTGAAATCTCCTTTTTGCTCCGCCCATGTAACCGATGATTCCCAGCCTTTTGTTTCGAGTGTACCAGCATTATTTGTTGGCGGACTGCCTCCCAAAGTTGCAGGTACCTGTACTCCAACAAGCATGTCTTTATTTTTCTTGATAAAATAATCCAAACTAGCTGTTAATCGTGAATCTAAAACGGCAAAGTCGAGACCGGCATTCATAGTTTCAATAGTTTCCCAACTCCTGCTTGACGATGCTATGCTTGATTCGGCTCCTGATAATCCAACATTAGGTGATCCCAGGGGATATGTACCATAAATATAAACAAGAGGTATGTAATCGTAGTTCCCAAAGCTTAGTTCCTGGTTACCTGCCTGGCCCCATGAACCTCTCAATTTAAATTTATCAAATAAGTTCAATGATTTGAAAAATGCCTCCTCTGTCAAATTCCACGATGCTGATATAGCCGGGAATACTGCACTCCAACGTTTTTCTGGTGCAAATTTTGAACTCCCGTCCATTCTGGCTGTAATATCGACAAATATTTTATTACTGTATGAATAACTGAACCTACCAAAATATGAACTCAAAGCATTACCAGATGCACTTCCGGTGAAATTCTTGGTATAATCCAATTTGGTTTTATCTGACAAGTTAAGGGTAAACAACTCGTTACTTGTAAAATTATACCCGGTTGTAGACTGATATGCCCCATTATATTCTTCAAAAGCTGTACCCACCATCAGATTTAAATGATGCTTGGTAAAGAATGTCTTATTAAAGTCAAGGTAATTTGTAAATGTTTTATAGAGACTGGTAGAATTCGCATAATATGCCGAATTAGGATCGTTATAAATTCCCTGGCTACCTCCCGTCCAATCATACGCCTGAAATTTAGGGTAATTAGCATTTCCGTGCCAGTACCCAAGTTCAACTCCAATTTGAGAAATAAATTTTAAACCTTCAACAATCTTTACATCGGCCTTAAAATTGGTTGAGAATCTGGAATAATCGGATGTGCTCTCCCCCCCTTCAACTAAATCTGATACAGGATTACCGTACCCCTGATACTTATAATATTGACCGATAGAATTGTAAACAGGCAAATAGCTCCAGCTTCTACATAGAACTCTCAAAGCTTCCCCTAAAAAACTGGGTTCTGTTGTTACTGCATTGTCAAAAGTAGTCCTGGTTTCAATATTTATCCGATTAAGCAAATTAAAATCATAATTTAATCTTAAGTTGTACCTGTTCGATTTATTTTCCCCATAATTAAAAATACCTCCATTTGATTCATAACCTGCTGAAAGCAAATAGGTATTATTATCACCTCCACCAGAAATGCTTAAATTATGCATCTGCTGAACACCTTTTCCATAGACAATTTCGTTCCAATCAAAGCTTTGATAAAAACCAGGGTAATTTTCTAAATATTTCATCCACCCCCCGTTTGGATCTGGTTCGGCATTGGCAGCAATTTTATCAAAAACAGATTGGTCTAATCCTATCTGTCCTATATTTGTCATACCTTCATCATACATCTCTGCCAACTGCATGGTATTGGCCATCTTCTTTAAATATTGCGGCGTTTTTATTCCATAATTATATGAATAAGAAATGGTTGGCTTACCCTTCTTTCCTTTTTTAGTTGTAATTAATATGACCCCGTCAGCAGCACGAGCTCCGTAAATTGAAGCTGAAGCATCCTTTAGCACAGTAACATCCGCAACATCGTTAGGATTAAGTATATCAATGTTTCCAGCAACCCCATCAATTAATACCAGAGGTCTGTTGCCATTAATTGAGGAATAACCCCTGATTTGTAAAGAATATCCCTCAGCACCCGGCTGACCGCTGCTACGGGTTACAGTTACACCCGACAAGGCTCCCTGCAATGCATCCATAGTATTGGTAATAGGCCTTGTTTCAAAGGTTTTGCTATCAGTTTTAACGATAGCCCCTGTTATAGCTCCTTTAACTTTAGTACCATATCCAATAACTACAACTTCCTCCAGATTTTTAGCATCTGCAACCATTAGTACATCCAAACTGGACTTACCTTGCAAGTCAATAGTTTGCGATGTATATCCAATATATGAAAAAATGAGTGTAGCATTTGCATCTGGAACCTCTAGTGAAAATTTACCATTAACATCAGTTATTGTTCCCCTGGTAGTTCCTTTTATTTGTATACTTACTCCCGGAAGTGTCCCGTTTTCATCTCTTACTGTTCCCGTTACTAAAATTTGTTGATTTTCATTCCCGGTTAGTTTATTGAAACCTTTACGATTAGCGTTATTTGTAAGGATAATCTGTTTTCCAACGCAAGTGTAAACCACATCCGTTTCCTTAAACATTTGCTTTAGGATTTCATCAATTCTTTGATTCTTTGCCGAAACGGTTACTTTTCGGTTTACATCAATCAATTTAAGGTTGTAGAGGAAGAAAAAATCACTTTTTTCTTCAATTTGCAGCAAGGCATCTTTTACAGGTGCATCTTTGAGATTTAGATTCAATCGGGTCGTCTGAGAGTAAACACTTTCGGCTCGTAATGAACCCAGGGAAATAAAAATGATGATTAAGGTTAGCTTCATTGTCATCAAGATTTTTCTAAAGAGATGGTCATTTTTTGACCCCCATCCCGTGAGACATGGTCTTTTTTTCATACCTTTGTAAAGATTAGAGTTAGCAACTAATTGTCTCGGCATTCATTCTTCGAAAAAGAATACCGGTCTTATGCCGGAGTTGATATTGAAGTATCTTCTCCGGTATTTTTTTTATTCCTTTTTCTTCATTAAAATTACTTTTTGTTTGGTGAATGTTCCATCAGGTAAAGGTTTACTTTCAACTATCCGATAATCGATAGGCGCTGAAATTTTAAGCATGTACAATACTTGCGAAAGAGTTTCATCGGAAAACGTAGCTTTATAAATATAATCATTGATCTCCGGGTCTTTAACAGAAATCTCTACATTAAACCAGCGGCTGAGTCGTTTAACAACCTCGTTCATTGAATCGTCCACGAAAATCAGGTCCCCATTACGCCAGGCTATATACTTTTTTACATCTACCTCTTCATAAGCTACTTTTTGTGATTTTTTTGTATAAACTACCCTTTGACCCGGATGCATGAAACCATATTGCTTTTCACTGTTATCCGATTCTGAAAATAATTTAACCTTTCCGGTAACAAGAACTACTTCAGAAACAGACTCATCGTCGTAACTCACAACATTAAAAGAAGTTCCCAGAACTTCAACATTGAGTTCATTAGCATTTAGAAGAAAAGGTTGATTTTCATTTTTAGCAACTTCGAAATATGCTTCACCTTTCAATTTAACTTGTCTTTTATTCCCGGTAAACCTGAGCGGAAATTGTAAAGATGACCCTGAATTTAGCCAGACTTTAGTTCCATCACTGAGAGTGAGCTTCGATACCATGCCTTGCCTGGACGAAATCGTCTGAATTATGGATTCTGTTTCAGAAAGTTTTTTTAATGAAATGTTGCTTATTGTCATATATCCTGCATAAGCAACTAATGGTATTATAAGTATTGCAGCAATGCGCTGCAGAATTTTAATCCATCTGATACCTGAACCCTCCTGTTCAAGCATGGGACTAATTTTCTTTAATGCTTCGAATGAATTAAATTGTTCCATTTCCTGCAAAATGGGTATAGCATTCCATGCATATTGCATCTCCTGGAATAATTTTTCATTTTCAGGTGATTCTTTTCGCCAGCTATCAACAATCATTCGGCTTTCATCAGATATATCCCCGGATAAATAGCTGGCCAACAGTGCTTCTATATCGTTAAAATTAGTATTCACTATGGAAAAAATTTAAATTAAGAGATTCAGTGAAAATTTGAGACTTATGCACTTTTTGTAATTTTAAGGATTTCGAGTTTTCATGTAATTCCGGGTATATATAAAATATTACCGACAATTAGCATTTCTTCTGATATCAGCCCTTATATTTTATTTCGCTGAAACCTTATTAAAAGCATAAAGTTATAAATTTAAACTGAGCTAAGGTTTTGTTCTCATTACTGTTCTAGTATAAGACGATAAAGCAAATAAAAACACATATATAAAAATTACTTTTCTATTTCAATAACCAAATAACCAGCCAGAGCGGCATAAATTCAGAAAGTTCAATTCTCAATATCTTTAGTGAATTACTGATTTGTAACTCAACAGTACGTTTTGAAATACCAAGTTTGTTAGAAATTTCCTGATTTGACAGACCATTGAGCCTGCTGTTTTCAAAAATTTCGCGGCAACGAGGAGATAGTTTTGCCATACTGGCTTCTATTGTCTGACGTAATTCTGTTTCGGCAAACCAAAAATCAACAGATGATTCAAAATTATCAGAACCAAAAAGCATGAAAGTTCTGTACTTTTCAATGACTTTTTTGTGTTTCAGTGTATCGAGACATCTATTCTTAATAGATGTAAACAGGTATGCTTTCAATGAAGTATTAATATGCAGGTTCTGACTATCTATCCATAATGAAACAAAAAAATCCTGTACAAGATCTTCAACAGATTCTTTATCATTTAGATATTGCATGCTAAATGCGCAGAGTCCAGAGTAGTAGTAATTAAAAACGTAATCAAAGACTACCTTTTCTCTTCTGATTAAACCTTCTATTAATAAACCTTCTTTCAATACAGTAAGATTAGTTCGATCACAAAAATAGACTTTTCGAGATCATACACAAAAATAATTTAAATTTAATACAAGAATAAAAAAGCAATATAAAAATGGCTTTTCTAAATTTATTTAGAATGAAATGAAATTCAAAAGGGGAATAAATATTCTTGAGAAAGCATCTATGCGCATGAATGCTTTATTAGGTAATTGAATGCTAAGCAGTTGTTAATGCATAAAAAAAAACTTCTTCATTTTCACGAAGAAGTTTTTCCCTCAATTCACCAACCAACCCCAAGCCAATAGAGGAATTTAAGATAATTCAATTTGCCTTAACAATAAGGCTTCTCATTCTCAACCGTTCAAACATAAGACGACTAAGGATAAAATAACACATACATACTAGATGTTTTTTTATTTGAATAAATCAAAAACACCTAAGGATTTTATATCAAATGAAGATAAAATCAA
>JAIFMH010000140.1 GCA_020048595.1 Bacteroidota bacterium
GAGGTTCAATGGTAAAACTTAGCTTGCTGCCTTTCTTATAATTATCAACCGATTGCTTTCCCCAAACATCTTTTAGACTATAAGTTCCATCCTGCATAAAATTCAGAAATCTTCCTTTTACATCAAGAGTTTGAGCTTTATCAGATCTGTTGAAGAATGCAGCCCATCCCTCTTTAAACATATATTCCTGGTAACCCCATCGCTCATTGTTTGCGATTGGTGCGCTCCAAAGCTCAATTTGGTTTTCTGCATGAAACAGTTTACCATGCACACCATTTTTTACGCACGCAAGCATTTCAGGATTTGTAAGCAATTTGAACGAGTGGTCATCCATCGAAATCAAAGAACCACCAATCATAATTGGAGAAGCAGCAATTGCACGCTGAGTAATAAAAGTCTCTTTTTGTGCGTTTGTAAATTTGCACCAGTGATGCATTTTGCCCATAAATTCTTCAAGGGTTTTATCCGGATTTCTTTCTTCGATTTCTGGTCTTCGAAGAATACAAAGTTCTCCGAATGGAATCATATCTAAATCTGGCCAAAACCCTGGTTGTTCTAATCCTTGCCATTTACGCATCGATTCAAACGAACGGTCAATACTTAGTTGATTATCCCAAATATCGGGAGTGGTGCGAACCATGTTCGTTTTTTTGTACGTTTCCAAATATTTCACATTCGATGTTCCCCCTGCTGAAAGGCTCAAAACAATAGGGCGGCCACAATTTTTAATAGCTTTCACATAGCCTTCGATTTCAGCTGCAAAATGTGTAACATCGTCTACTTTTACAAAATCAATTCCCCATTCTGCAAACTGCTTAAATACACTATTATAATATTCCTGCGAGCCGGGCTTGGTCATATCAACACCATGCATAAAAATACACCATGTGCAATTGTTGAATGTAGTATAAATGTCTTTTGCAGAATACTTTGTCCCTTTGATCGGTAGATTTTTCTCAACTGCAATTCTTGGAATACCACGCATTAAATGGACTCCGAACTTCAATCCTTTTGCATGAAGTTTATCAACCATCGGTTTAAGGCCATTAGGGAAAAATTGTTTGCATGGAACCGGAATACCATATTCATTTACTGTTACTTCTGTAGGATTTGTTTTATCTGCAACAGGCACAAGATAACCTTTATACATTTGAGATTTTGGGGATGCAAACCAGCCATTATCAATCACAAAGTATTCGTATCCATGAGGAGCAAACTTTTCAATGAAAGCATCGATTTCTTTCATTGCTACTTCTTCGTATATATTAATTCCGTAACTATCAAAACTGTTATAACCCAGCGGAGGTGTTTGTGCCAGTATTCCCTTTGTGACTTTTTGTTTTCGTTCTACTGAAACGCCCTGTGCATTTGCAACCTGGATTGTATCAGCAATTAATATTGCTGTCGACACTACGAAAGACAGGTTCAGCAAATACTTTTTTATTATTCTCATTTATTTCTTCTCAATTTTCTTTAATGGCTAAAAACTATGTAGTTCTATCTCTTTATGTATTTTAAGAAAGCCACACCATTCGGATTAATTATAAAATCGAAGTTAGACGCCTCAGCCGGATTCCAAACATTCTGCAGTTTATAGTTTTCAGCAGAATCAAAACCCAGATCTTCTGGTTTTAACGAAATAGATTTAATCTCTTCCGTACGGTTGAAAATCCCTATCCAACCATTTATGCTGTTTTGTTTTGGAGTTTTCCAAATTTCAATACCATCTTTTTCGTACACCAAACTTCCCATAATTCCATTTTGGTTACATGCTAACATTTCTTTATTTGTAATAAGACTAAGCGATAAATCGTCAAGAGTTGGTACATCTCCACCCATCATTAATGGCGATGCAGCTAAAGCACGCATTGTGATAAAAGTATACATTTGGTCTTTGGTAAACTCGCTCCAACGATTAAACCCTTTACCAGCTAAAAGTTCAAACGTAGCAAGTTCTCCAGATTTCATTTTGTCCAATAATTCCTTCTTGGATTCATTTCCTTTTACACCGGTGGGTTTTAACGTCATCATCTGCAACTGACCAAATGGAATCATGTCCATATCAATCCAGAAACCGGGTTTGCTCTTGCCATTCCATTTACGCCATTCATCAAAACATTCGTCAATTCCTTTTTGGTCGTCCCAAATATCTGGAGTTACACGAAGCATGTGACCTTTTTGAAAAGCTTCGAGATGGTTTGGATCTACCTTTCCACCAGGGCTAAGGCTTAATACCATTGGTCGCCCACATTGCGCTATTGCGTTGGCAACTGCTTCTACTTCTTTTGGAAAAGGAACTATATCGTCGTACTTAATAAAATCTACACCCCATTCGGCCATTTGATTCATCAACGAATTGTAAAACTCCTGTGCGCCGGGTTTGCTCATATCTAAACCATAATTTTGGGAATTCCAATTGCAAATACTTGTAGTGTCAGCAACATCTTTTGCAAAATATTTTGTGCCTTTAATTGGAACATTAGCTTTTACTGCTGCACGCGGAATACCACGCATAAGATGAAGACCAAATTTGAGACCAAGTGTGTGGCAACGATCAATAATATGTTGCAGACCATTTGGGAAATAGGTGTCGGAAGGCTGAAGTAACCCATACTCATTAAATTTCAGTTTTGCCGCATGCTTCTCTGCCGGAAACTTAGTGCCTTCTTGAAGTTTGAATTCGCCAAACCAACCTGCATCAATTACAAAATATGTATATCCAAATGGCTTGAGTTTTTTTGCAAATGCTTCAAGATTGGCCATTGCTGCTTTGTCGTGCAGGTAAACGCCATAGCTATCGAAGCTGTTCCAACCCATTGGAGGTTTCTGAGCCAACGGTTCAATAGATTTCTGACTTCTGTTTTGACTGCTGCAGGGAAATGACGTTGCAATTAAAACACTAAGGACTACTATTATTTTTAGTGTTTTCATCTCATTCAGTATAGTTATTTTTCATTTTTATCTATTGGGAAGTTTTTGTCATCAATATGTTCGCCAACAAGAATGGCTTTCATTTTTTCCACTATATCAGGATATTTTTCTACAACATTGTTTTTTTCCGTTGGGTCGTTTTTTAGATTGTACAACTCTATGCGTGTTGTACCCGGCTTAAAGAGATCTAGTTTAACCAATTTCCAGTCTCCCTGAATTGCTGCTTGTTTGCCACCCTGTTCGTTAAATTCCCAATAGAGATTATCATGTTTCTTTTGCTTTTTACCTAAAAGTTCCGGCAAGAATGAAATTCCGTCAGTCTTTGTAGGAGCCTTAGCACCTGCAATTTCTGCAATTGTTGGCTTTACATCCCAAAACGCTGAAATGTGGCTGCTCACTTTCCCCGGTTTAATGGTTCCCGGCCAATATGCAATCATTGGAACGCGAACTCCACCTTCGTACAAATCACGCTTTTGACCTCGTAAACCACCGCTGCTATTGAAAAATTTTGCATCGTTATTCCCTTCGGAATGCGGGCCGTTATCGCTCGAGAAAATAATTATCGTATTTTTATCTATGCCGAGTTTTTCTAATTTTTCCTTGAGCTTGGCAATCTCTTTATCCAAATAAGAAATCATTGCCGCTAAACCTTTTTGCGCGTTAGGCCATTTTTTCGATGCATAAATTCCGTAATCAGGAACTTCCATTCCATGTTCTTCATTTGCTAACTTGAATTCATTGTTGGCATGCGGTAGGGTGTACGCAAGATACAGGAAGAATGGAGCATTGGAATTTTTTTCCACAAACTCCAATGCTTCATTTGTAAACAGCTCTTGAGAATAAACTTTTTTATCAGTAGATGCGGAGCCGACACCTTTGGAATAATCCGTAGTAGAGAAAACTACGGTGTTGTCAAGGGGAATCCTAACATCGTTTCTTATTAAAAAATCTGGATAAAAATTATGAGCCCTTACTTGATTGAGATATCCAAAAAAGTAATCAAATCCCTGTTTACCTGGAACCCCCGTTGTTCCTTCATCACCCAGGCCCCATTTGCCAATTAATGCAGTTGTATATCCGACATTTTTAAGAACTGTTGCCAATGTCGTATCATTTTCATTTAATTCAACTGTAGGCTGATTACCTCTGACTTTTGCTTTCCCTGTATGCAAGCCAGTCATTAAGCAGCATCGTGATGGTGCACACACCGGACTGCCCGAATAGTGACGAGTAAAACGAATACCTTCGGCTGCCATTTTATCCAGCGTGGGTGTTTTAATCTCTTGTTGTCCGTAGCATCCCAAATCGCCATATCCAAGATCGTCAGCCAAAATATAGATGATATTCGGCTTACCATTGTCTAGATGTTTTTTCCCTTCTTTCGACTCACGTAATTCAGCAGCATTCCCTGCAGACAAATCGAAGGTGGTAAAAAGCAACAATATTATAATTTGCCAATATAATAGCTTTTTTACGAGTAAGGACTGTTGCCTATGCTTCATCATGTTTGGTTACTCCTTCGTATTTGGTATACTCGTGTTGCTGACCATTTACCTTTTCGTGAATATATTCACGTTAATCAAATAATTAATTTCCATCTTCTACTTCGTAGGTATTACCCTTCTTATTGTACCATCCTTATTGTACGTCAGCTTATCAAAACATATTGATCTTCTAAATGGATGCGGGCTTCCTTCATGTCCCCATCCGAAAAGTCTTTCTTTTTCCAGATGATTGCGATAATATAAATCTGAGCTGTGATAGAACAAATACCATTCCCCTTTATATTCAACAATGGAATGATGACTTGTACCGCTATTCATTTTTTCCAAAATCACCCCTTGATATACAAAGGGACCCAAAGGATTGTTACTTGTGCAATATTTAATTTCTCCACTCTTTCCAACGTACGAGAAGTAATATTTCCCCTTATACTTG
Source organism: Bacteroidota bacterium (assembly GCA_020048595.1). Lineage (GTDB taxonomy): Bacteria > Bacteroidota > Bacteroidia > Bacteroidales > UBA4417 > UBA4417. The sequence continues at coordinate 4,870 of JAIFMH010000140.1, forward strand.
TGCATCCAACTCGCTTCGAAGAAATCATCGGTCCCCTCTAAATGATAAACCTTGCCATCGTAAGAAATCATATCCCGGTTCAGCTTGATTGCATTTACAACTAACTGCCCCATATAAAGGTAGGCCTGTCCATCATCGTCGATAAATACAGCCGGGTCGATAAAATCTCTGTTGCAAATAACGCCTTTTGAATTGGTATGTATGAGAGCAGAATCTAATGGATCCTTAAATGGACCATAGGGTTTATCCCCGACAGCAACACCAATTTTACTTTGATCTACTGGAAAATAAAAATAGTATTTACCATTCCGGTTGATGCAATCGGGTGCCCACGCCATTGATTGTGCCCAGCGTAATTTTTCCAATGATAAGCCGACTCCGTGATCTGTCCACTGTTTCATATTGGTGGTAGAAAATACATGCCAGTCTTTCATCCAAAACCATGAGGCTGTATCTTCATCATGCGAAGGATAAACGAATAATGTATCGTTAAATACTCTGGCTGAAGGATCCGCAGTATACATGTGAGTTATGAACGGTTTTTGTGCAAAACTATTATTATAGAGTAAAATATATAGTGCTACTAATGTTATTCTGATCACAGTGATTGTCTTCCAATATTTATTGTTCACTACTCAAACGTTTCAGCGAAGCCAGTTCCGCTTTCACCTGGTCCTCTACAATCGACCAATGGAAATATAGTTCTTTGAATTCCGGAGCATTTTCGCAAAAATGTGTAAGCGGAACCGGTTTATAAACGGGAGTAGTAACTTCTACCAACGCATGCCATCCGGCAGACGCTTTTGTTAACCACTCTATTGCCTTCTCCAGGCTTTTTTTATCGTTGGAAGTTTTAAATCGCTTGTATTCAACAGCGGCCCTCATCTTATTCGAAAAATACAATCCCAGATTCGCCCATGCTTTAATGTCGGACACTTCGTAAAGCAAATCCACATTTTTTCCCGGTTTAATATTTTTTGTTTCTTTAAGTGCTTGATTACAAATTGTCTCTAACGAATCGGCCAAATGGAATGGTGAAATTTTTCCTTTTGGTACATTGTTTTCACTGGCAAGAAAATCTGCAATGCTCATATACGCAGGCTCCATCGGTATTTTCTCAGACATATCTTCCAGAGAGATAAGCTTTTGCACTTTCTTCTTGTCAATCATAACCGACTGTAGCATCCCTTCGGAATACAATGAAAAATCCCATGTTGCATTTTGCCATGAGGCAATAACCAATGGGACCGTACTGGCTTTGGATTGAGCTTCGAAAAGTTCTTTGCCTTGTTTTGGGAAGCGTTGCTCAAATTCATCTCTAAAGAATTCATCCGGTGTATTGGGGTTATAAAGCAGCCTTCCACAAACTTTATAAAACATCCATTGCCGCTCGAACGCATAGCGATAGCTTGAACCGGGTAATGATGTGATGTAATCTTTTGCCGGAATATACGTTTCTGAACCTACATAATAGCCATTTACATAGGGTTGTACATTGGTAGCAATATGTTTGCGGATAAAATCGGTTTGACCCCAGCGTAACATGAAAAAATCCTCATTACGCATCATCCAGGCTAAATAATAATTTTTCGGCATCGGATTCCAATAAACATCGTTTAGTTTACCTCCGTGTACTTTTACCAAATGTGGTGTTGAAAATGCGTGCGACCAGTTAAATTTAAGCTCGATATTAATTGGCCCATCAAAGCAAGTGAGTGTATCCAATGCACTTCTTGTCAACTTCTCAGTTTCAACAGAGGTAGCACCACCACTACTTGTTCCTGCCGAAAGAGGTACCCGATAGATAAACTTCGCTTTGCGAGATGCCATTCGCATACCTTGAATATAATTTTCCAGAATCCACTGTTGACGAGCTTCGGCAGTCATGTTTCCCATACCTTCGCCCAGAGTGATTCCTAACCCCGTAAGTTCGGGGTAAGTATCTAATACAGTCTTTATACTTTCACGATAATAATCTTTTGTAATTGCAGAAGTGTCGCCTTGCGGTACAAAATGTTTACCTTCAATGCAATAGTCGCAAACATTATGAGCCTTGGCAAATTCAGGAGAAACAAAAATATTCCAGTTTATGAGGTATGTTTCTATTCCTCTGTTCTTTGCCATACGGAAAAGTGAGTGCCAAAATTTTTGCCATTCTACCAAATCTTTATCACTAAGACTGCAAGCCTCTGGATATTTCTTTGTCTTAACAAGATAGCTGAATGGATGTAAATTCCACAACGTCAGTTTGTTAAATCTGTTTTCAACCATCATATCCAGGAACGATTCCCAGAAGAGAGTGTCGCGGCAAGTTTCGTAATGCAGGCTAAGTGCTTCGCTTCTTCGGTAAGAATCCCATGGAAAATTAAATTTTATTGCACGAAAAGAAAGGTTCGGACTTTCAACCTTGCTTTGAATTTTCCTTTTTCCCTTTTCCAATTGTCCTTTTATTTCCAGCATCCCATACATCAGGCCTGTGTAATCTCCACCTGTTAACTCAATGTTATCATCCTTGGCTATGATTCTATACGCTTCTTTCTGTAAGTTAACAGAATCGACTGTAGCATGAATAACCATATCCGGATTTTTTTCTGAAAAAATTATCGGATAGTTTTTACTCAATTGTTTTAACTGTTCAACTCCATAGTGTACCTGCGGAGCGGAGGATTCAACTTTTACATAAAAAGTAAAACCGCTTGGTTTGCAGGAGAGCATGAACGGTACTGCCAGAGCCGTGAAGCATAACTGGCGAAATATTTTTTTGATAGTATGGTGCATAGAAGGAGGATTCGTTAAGTGTTTCAAACTATAAAGGTTAGTAATTCCGCTACTGCTGATAAACAGTAGTGGCGGAAAATTATGTTTATTTCAGTAAATGCACTTTTCAACGTTGTATAAGAACCGGCTTGGATCCTAAAAAAAATAAACACTACTCGACAAGTTGTGTCCATCAAATCTAACTGTATCTCTTCCAGCAGACTGATGTTTATTCACCAATATTTTAACCTGCCTTCCAGTTACATCATAAATAGCCAACGTAACATTTCCGGTCACTTCAATGCTTTAATTATTGACCATTTCCGGACAGAACGGATTTGGATAATTCTGCGAAAGCACCCATATCTGCGGAAGAATATTTTTGGGAATCTGCACCTCAACCGTGATATCAGTCGGGAGAATGGATACATTGAATCATTGAATGGAAAGTTCAAAGACGAATTACTTATCGGAGAGATCTTTGATACGGTCATTGATACAAGGGTGATCGCAGAGTATGAGAAATTAAAAGAGAGTCCGTTATTAAAGAACATAACGAACTCTCTTTTTTGAAGATCATTAACACCTAGAAAATGCTCGTTATTTCACAAGCATCATTTTCTTAGTGCTTGTAAATGTTCCGGCAGTTATTTGATAAACATAAATACCTGAACTTAAATTTGATGCATTGAAATTTACACCGTATTTACCAGACTGCAAATTCTGATTAACCAATGTTGCTACTTCCTGGCCAAGAATATTAAATACTTTAAGAGTTACCAAACCCGATTGTTGAATCGAGAAATTGATACTCGTTGTCGGGTTAAAAGGATTTGGATAATTTTGTGATAATTCAAAATTAACTGGAAGTCCTTCTTGTTGTTTTTCAACACCAGTATATATAGCTTTAGCAGCAGGGAACCAGTTCAAATCTCCCAATGGCAAGCCTGCTTTTCCTTTAACTCCCAATGCTTTCATTTCAGGGGTATAAACACTAGCAGTATATGATTTTGCTGTGATAGGATAAGCATAATTTACGCTGTCTTTAACTTTAAAATCAAATAGTGGTAATTTCGTCGTTGCGTCAAACATTAATACACCAGAATAATTTGTTTTCTTAGCGTATTTTACAACATCTGTAGAATAGAGCACAGTACTATCTGCAATTGTGGTAATTGCTTTAAGATAAGGTGCTTGTGGCTTAGTAAAAGCAAGAATTTCTGAAAAGACTGCCTTAGTTGAATCCTTAACGCCTGAAGCATTTCTTAACCATCTGGATGTTTCATAGTTCCAATTCCATAATTGTTTTAAATTTCTAGCATCCCATATATCAGTGATGGCTTTGTCCCAAACAATATTATTAGCTTCCATCATTACATTTGATTTTGCAGAATCACCCAGTTCATAAGAGAATATCCATAACCCGTGTGGTCCATATTTTTTTAAAGCAATAGCAGAACCATCTTCAACACTCAGCGGGTAATTCTGTGGATAATCTAAAAATTTATCAGAGAAATACTCAATTGGGCGGCTACTTGGATTGTAAAAAAGGTTGTTTGTAAGAACTATATCATCTGTACGTGTAAGCATAAGTGTAGCACCATGATCACCGGTAATATTGTAAAATGTATTATGATCGATAATGACCTTACCTGTTTTCGTTAGAACTAAGTTACCCCAACCATCAAGCAACATACATGCAAATAAATCAAATGTAAAAGTATTGTTAGTAAATTCTACATATTTTAACTCATTTTTACCAAGTGAGAAAGGAACACCCCAGCCGCCGGCATTTTTTTGATGGGCAGAGAAGAAGCCATTTCTTACAATAAGCGTATCAAAAGAACCACCTGATGAAAAACCTCCTGGTCTGTATACTTCTACACCATCAAGCACAATTTTGCCGCCAGGAATACCGGTGGAAATTCTGGATAAAAAGACGCCGCCCCATGCTGAAACTGTACCTTGCTTCAGATCAAAAACAACATTTTCTATTGTAAGGTTTTTTCCTACAGAAAACATATTACCTGCATAACCGCCGGTTGTATTAGCTGAATATACAACTCTGGCTTTCTTTGTAAAACCCGGCGCTGTTCGAATTGTAATAGGAACAGTAGTCGTAAGTGTTGCTACATTAGGATACGTTCCGCCACTTGCTAATTCAAGAATATCTCCTTCAACAGCTGTAGATATTGCGTTAAACAAAGCATCTTGTGTTAATGAAGGAACAGGTACTACCCTTTGCGCAAATATATTTGCGGAAAGCAGTAAAACCAAAGCAAGAACAGTAAATAGGTATTTCATAACAGCTCCTATAAATTATGTGATTTTGTTGGACTGTAGTTGTTACTATTTGCCCCAACTAAGCAAAAATTTTTTCTTATACTAATTATCAGAAACATCTGAAAAACTCTGTGCGGTGTCATTGCGAGACGTTTTTTGTCGAAGCAATCTCGTTTTTTCATGTTGTAAGAAGATTGCTTCGTCGCGTCGCTCCTCGCAATGACTTTTTCAGAAGTCTCTTATATACATATACTTTTAAAAACCAAGTTGAACACCAAAATCATACATTGTACCATACACAGCGTAGGACGAATGTTTATCGGTACCACTAAGAGTTG
>JAIFMH010000096.1 GCA_020048595.1 Bacteroidota bacterium
CCGGAGATGTTAATATGGAAGGAACCAATACTCAATTGGACCTCAATTACATACAGGTACGTGTTGGAATACTCAAGAAGTTTTGATTCAATTAATATATGAAGAAAATTCATAAAGCCCCTAAAGTACCTTTAATTGATTCTGAGCAATTTTGTACGACTTGTAAAGAAAGATTCATTCCACAAACAGGAATGAATCTTTCTCACCTATATTTGTAGTGTTTACCTGGTAAATTTGTTAGTTTTTTTTCTTGATGTAATGAAAGAGTTTTTTCTTCACCAGCTAAATGAATTTTTCCCTTTCCGGAAATTATTTAAATTATTGCTTTCCCTGTCTTTCGGAATTCAGTTTGTAATCATCTCCTACAATCATCTGAGCGGGTATCATCCCCTCGATAGCCTCCTTGCATTTCTTTCGCATCTGCTTATTGGTTCAGTTGTAAATCTGTTGGCGGCATTCATAATATCCATTCCCGATCTGCTTATCATCAGGTATATGGACGGTTTATTTCAGTGGAAAAACAGGCTGCTTACCCGAATTGGCGTCCAACTCAGTTTAACATTGGTTGTAGCTGTTTCGGGCTCCACGCTTATCACTTTGTTTGTGAATTGGATCAGTGCCTATCCGGAAGGACTACCTTCGGTACTGGTTACCAACGCGCTAATTTTTTCTGTAATTAACATCCTGATGATGGTGGTGCTGGAAGCCTGGCACTTTTTTATCGAAAGCGATAAGGCAAAGCTGAAGTCCGAAACACTGGAAAGGGAGCTCTCGCAGGTGCGGTTCGAAGTACTGAAAAACCAGATCAATCCGCATTTTATGTTCAACAGCCTCAATGTACTTTCGGGACTCATTGAAAAGGATGTTGCCAAGGCCCAGCTTTTTATCGATGAATTTGCGCATATATACAGGTATGTGCTCGAAACCATTGAAAAACCGGTTGTAACGTTGAATGAAGAACTGGATTTTATCCGGTCCTATATCTTCCTGCAGCAGATCCGGTATGGCGAATCCCTGTTGTTTAAAGTAAATCTACCGGCTGATCTGCTTGCTATGCTCCTCCCGCCCTTATCTTTGCAACTCGTTCTGGAAAATGCAATTAAGCATAATATTGTCAATCCGTCGCAGCCTTTATGTATTGATATTTTTCACGATAACGGCTGGCTGGTAGTTAAAAACAATATGCAACGTAAAATATCATCAAACGTTTCCACCGGGTTGGGACAAAAAAACCTGGTAAAGCGTTACGCTATGATATGCGACGATATTCCACAGTTTATGGTTGAATCAAATTATTATATTGTCCGTCTTCCTTTAATCACAACCGACTATGATGAACATATTAATCGTTGAAGATGAAGCATTGGCAGCCGACCGGCTCGAAAAAATATTGAAGGAAATAACTCCTGAAATTACCGTGCTTGCAAAATTGGGTTCCATCAAGGAATCTGTCAAATGGCTGATGCTGAATACGGCTGATCTCATATTTCTCGACATTCAGCTGTCGGATGGATTAAGCTTCAGTATTTTTGAACAGGTTACCATACAAACACCTGTTATTTTTACCACAGCTTACGACCAATATGCGATAAAAGCGTTTCAGCTTAACAGCGTTTCGTACCTGCTGAAGCCCATACGTAAAAACGAACTGGCCGAAAGCCTGCAGAAATACAAATCGCTGAAGTCGGCATTCAGTATCGATTTCGATAGTCTGTTATCCGCTATACAAGGCAATAAACCGGAATACCGCAAGCGTTTTCTGATTCAGATCGCCGACAAGTTCCGGAAGGTTGAAATTGAAGAAATTGCCTATTTCTATGCGTTTGATAAAGGCGTGTACCTGGCAACTTTTGATGGTCATTCCTACCCGGTAGATATCAGCCTTGATAACCTGGAAAATATCATCGATCCCTCTCAGTTTTTTCGTATCAACCGCAGGTACTTGGTGAGCATGAAATCCATTGCCAATATGTTTGCATGGTCGCGCAGCCGGATAAAACTGGTATTGAAACCACCCGCAGACGATGAAATGGATTCGATTGTAAGCATTGACCGTACAGCAGATTTTAAAAAGTGGATGAACAGATAGCATTCTTTTTTATACAACAGAATCTGTAACACATCATTACAACAAAAAGGATCGTATAACCTTATTTCTGATAACCGCTATGCCGGTGATACCGGGAAACAAATCCCAGGGAATTGATTACAAGCAACAAGAACCAGCTTATAGAATTCCCATTTTTAAAAATAAACCATTTTATGAGCGCCTATACGATTCAGGAATTTCCAAAAACCAGGCTTGCCACCATTGATGTATGCGAAATTGGTCAGCAAAAACATCATATTGCTGCTATGATTGAACTTGATGTTTCGGCCAGCAGGGCAAAAATAAAAAAGTATAAAAACGAGGTTAACCGGATTTCGTTCACAGCCTGGCTGATAAAAGCTATCAGCCTTACCATCAGGGATCATGAACAGGTTGCCGGCTACCTGGCCGGGAAACGCAAAGCTATTATTTTCAAGGATATAAACATTTCGATGGTTGTTGAAAAGCTGGTTGACGGGCACAAAGTTCCTATACCCTTGATCATCGAAAAAGCGAATGAAAGAAGTATTGAAGCCATAACAAAGCAGATAAATGATGCCCGCGATGTGGTGATGACTGAAAAAGATATTGTTATTCAGAACAGGTCAAATAAGCTGGAAGAATTTTACTTCCTTTTACCTGGGTTCATCCGGATCTGGTTTTGGAAGTACTTGTTAAAACACCCTCACTTTGCCTATAAAAAAATGGGAAATGTTGCCATTACATCCATTGGAATGATGGGAAACGTAAATGGATGGTTTATCCCGAAAGCAGTGCACCCCATATGCTTCGGAATAAGCTCAATTATAAAAAAGCCTGTTGTTGTTTACGACAAAATTGAAATCAGGGAAATTCTGAATATAACTGTTCTTATTGACCACGATGTTATTGATGGCGCTTTAATGGCCCGCTTTATCAGTGATTTATCGAAAAATATTGAAAAAGGGATTGGACTGTAAAAAGTCGCAAAACCCAAACAATTCATTTAATTACACTTCATTATACAAAACCCAATGCAAAGGCTATGCCGTCTTGCTTCATTTACTTTTCATGTTACACTATCTGCAGAAAGAAGCATTCCTGCAGCAGGCAGGCAAATACCTCATCATATAAAAGAAACAAGGTTCTTCGGGAATGATAGGAACTGTATTGTATAAGTTTAATATTCAGACCAGGTTTAAATAAGATGTGTATAATTTTGTGTTTGAAATAAAAAAAACAAAACGCCATATATCTTTAATATACAGCGTTTTGTAATTTCTATTCCGATTAAAAAGTGGAGTGTAGGGGAGTCGAACCCCTGACCTCTTGCCTGCCAGGCAAGCGCTCTAGCCAACTGAGCTAACACCCCGAAACAGAGGCGCAAAATTAAGAAACTTTCCTAATTTTACACAAAATATGTTTTTTATTTATGAAACGCCTTTTTGCAGCTATAAAAATCCATCCGTCAGCAAGTTATATTAGCCTGTTTAATGAAATATCTTCATCGCTGCATCACGAGCGAATTAAATGGGTGGAGCCCTCTAATACACACCTTACGCTGAAATTCTTTGGCGAAACGGATGAAACTAAAATTCCGGCAATCAGGCAGTCAATTGAAACGGCGGTAGCTCAATCAAAACCGTTTACCCTCAAAATAGCAAATACCGGTATTTTTGGCAGCCGCTACGATCCGAAAGTTATTTGGTTTGGAATTGAGCAAAATAGTGAACTTGAAAACCTGGTTCTGAATATCTTTACCGAACTTGCCAAATGCGGTTGGGAACAGGACCGCCAGAATTTTGTTCCGCATCTTACTATCGGACGGATAAAGGGATTAAAGGATAAACCGCTTTTTCAAAAGATTGTAGGGAAATACAACACCATTGAAATTCAGGAAGAAAATGTTACCAAAATCATCCTGTACGAGAGTATTCTCAGGCGTGAAGGGCCTTTGTATGTTGAGGTATTTTCAGCTGTACTTTAACCCCGGATTTCTCATTAACCTAATCAATAAACAAAATGAAACTAAATGAAATCATTGAATTCAAATCCTCACCGTTGATAATCGAACGGCTGAACGAATTCGGATTTACCAGAATATTTGCGGAAGGGGCCGTAATTTTTAAAGAAAACGTTTATATAAAAGCCATACCAATTGTTACAAGCGGCAGCGTCAGGGTAATGCGCATGGATGATGAAGGAAGAGAAATTCTGCTTTTTTATATCACTTCCGGCGAAAGCTGCATCATGTCGTTTTTAGACGGGATGCATCACGATACCAGCAAAGTAAAAGCCATTGCCGAGGAAGAAACACAAATATTGTTTATCCCTATTGACAAAGTGAGTTTGCTTATTAAAGAATTTCCCGAATGGATGGAGTATATTTTTCGCTTGTATCACGAGCGCTTCGAAGAATTATTAGATACTGTAAATGCTATCGCTTTTAAAAAATTAGATGAACGACTATTTAATTTTATTAAAAAGAAATGTGAATTAATGAAAAATAATACCCTCTATGTAACTCACGAACAACTAGCTAATGAGTTGGGGACAGCCCGCGTAGTGGTTTCGCGTTTGCTTAAACAAATGGAAGACGAGGGTCTGGTGAAATTAGGCAGAAATAAAATTTCCCTTGTGTAACAAATGTTGCTGCACAGCAACTTTCAAAGAATCACTTTTGCAGATTGATAGTTTTCTCACTCTGATTCAATTGAAGTGTGATAAATTATGGGAACCACTGAAAAAGTGTTAAGAATTCTTTTAGCCATGGCAATAGCAGGTTTGTAGTTCAAAGATCCGATTTCAGGAACTTTAGGAACCGAACTTTTAGTTCTTGCAGGTGTTTTTATCCACACAAGCCTATTGAGTTTTTGCCACATCACTTGTATTTGCCTCTCGGTTTCCCAACTCATAAAAAAAGTAAATCCAAAATCCAGAAAGAAAATGTTTGAATCGATTATACGCTTATTCACAAAAGAAAAAACCGATTATGCTCAACTTGTAAAAGATGGAGCTGTAATTTTAGATGTACGCACTAAAGGAGAATTTGCAGGCGGACACATCAAAGGATCTGTAAATATTGCCGTTGAGCAGCTTGCCGGTAATCTTAATAAATTGAAAAACAAATCAAAACCTGTTATAACCTACTGTGAATCAGGAATGAGAAGTGCGGCAGCTAAGAATATCTTAAAATCAAACGGTTATATAGAAGTGTACAACGGAGGTAGTATGTACCGTTTACAAAACAAATTATAAGCTGCCCCGAATTGAATGGAAATGGGGTTTAAAAAGGTCGGAAGACTGAAGTCGGAAGTCGGAAGAAAGAAGAAAGAAGTAAGTGTTACTTTTAGACCTGGTTCTGGTAATGGAAAATATCTGACTAAAGAAAATTTGCCAAACCGCCTTACTTACACAGACAATTAAAGTTTTCAGGGAAGCTTCTGACTTCGGTCTTCTGACTTCCGACAAAATAATTATTCGCACTAAATTAACAACAGAACCATAATTTACAATGAAAGAAAGAATATTAACCAACTGGACATTTACACGGGCATTTTATCTCATCATGGGGATTTTTGTTGTCATACAGTCATTCATGAGCCAGCAATGGTTCGGTATTGCCTTTGGCGGATATTTCGCCGCAATGGGTTTGTTCGCTTTTGGTTGCGCCTCAGGAAATTGTTTTGGCGGAAATTGCTCGACAGAGTCCAAACAAAACACCAAAGAGGTTGTTAGTTTTGAAGATGAAAAAACAAAATAATCAAATGACAAAGTATATATCTATCATTTTTACAACAGTCGTATTACTTTTCAACAGCTGCACCAACGGGCAATCAAAGCCTTCAGGTCCATCTATTCCTGCTATAGAGTTTTCGAAAAAGATTACAGAACTCCCAGGTGCACCGCTTGTTGATGTGAGAACTCCCGGAGAATTTTCGCAAGGCCATTTGAAAAACGCTATAAACTATGATATAAGTAAAAGCGGGTTTGAAAATCAAATTGCTTCGCTCGACAAATTAAAACCAGTTTTGGTTTATTGCCTCACAGGCAGCAGAAGTACTTATGCGGTCAGGTACATGCAATCTATAGGATTTAAAGAAGTGTATGAATTAAACGGAGGCATGATGAAATGGAGAGCTTCCAACCTTCCCGAAACAACGGAAAAAACAACAGTTGCAGCAGGTATGAGCAAACAACAGTTTGATATCCTGCTGGTTACCGATAAATTAGTGTTGATAGATTATTATGCCGACTGGTGCGCTCCATGTAAAAAAATGAAACCTTACCTGGACGAAATATCAAGAGATATGGCCGATAAAGTGGTGGTGGTTCGCATTAATGCCGACGAAAACAAGGCACTCTGTAAGGAATTGAAAATTGATGCCATACCCGTTTTACAGATTTACAGGAACAAAACACTCATCTGGTCAAATACCGGGTTTATTGAAAAAGAAGAGGTAGTAAAGCAATTAAAATAAGTCAGACTCTATTCACTCAATTTTTTCCTTTATTGAGAGACATCACCTGATGTTTCGTGAATGCCAGTTGAGCCCGAATTGTAGCTTACATTATTCTGAAAGAACGGATTGCTCACCATATTCTCATGCGTGGACTCTAGCTGTTCTATTTGTCTAAAGGGTAAAAAAATAAAAATACACTGGAAAACAAATCCCATCTGATGCTTTGATCATATAGATAAAAACCGGCTTCATTTTTCTCCGTGTTCCTAGTGCTCTCTGTGCCTCCCAGGTTAACCCTTTTAAATAAAAAACCTACATAAACCAATCCCGGCGGATACTTTGAATGTATAGATAAAAACAGATTTCATTTTTCTCCGTGTTCCTCAGTGCTCTCAGTGCCTCCGTGGTTATTACTTCAAAAATAAAAACCCTCCGGAAAACAATTCCTGCGTCTTTGATGATGGAACGCGGATGACGCGGAAAAGACGGAAAAAACAGATTTTATAGTCTCCGTGTTCCTCAGTGCTCTCAGTGCCTCAGTGGTTATTCCTTCAAAAATAAAAACCCTCCGGAAAATAATTCCCGCAGGGTATAAAAAACTAACCAGGTTTTTTAACTTATTCAGTCTTTGTAGGCTCAGCTTCGCCTTCTTTACGATGTTTCTCGATAAAAAAATCGATGATCAGCGCCATCCCTCCAAATATGGATGCCATAGAGAAATAGGCAGCTTCCGGTGACATTACTTCGTACTTTGCCATAAACTCTGCGATAAGCAACCCCAAACCTACGCCAAAAAGCAACAATCCCCATTTTAGTGAAGAATAGCAACGGCCATCTTCTTTAAGTATGGATGCATCGCGGCCGCTTTGTATCAGCGCCAGGCGTTCTTTTTTTCGGTACGACATGTAAACTATGCCCAGTATCATTGCAAAAAATGCAATCGGAATCCACAATCCTTCGTTATTCATACTATTCGTATTTAAATGTTTTTAAATCTGTTCTCTGCTCATTATGACGTAACAATTTGTTTCAGGTTACACGAAAGGATAAAATTTGTTGTAATTTTACATTTGATGGAATTGATTTGGGAAAATGGTTTTTGGAAAATATTAAATAGAACCGTGGAACCCGGAACATGGAACCCGGCACCACTCATTTACTCACTAACTCATATTCTCCTGTAACCTTATTCAAAAGCTTGCGTCATACTACCACATGAAAGAACAGGACGATATTTTTCACGTGCAGAGAGTGCTTGCAGGAAATACTGCGGCATTTGCCGTTCTGGTTGAAAAACACAGTGATATGGCATTCACCATTGCCAATAAAATTGTCCGCAACCGTGAAGATGCCGAGGAGATTGCCCAGGATTCTTTTGTGAAAGCGTTTCAATCATTACGTTCTTTTAAAGGGGATTCAAAATTCAGTACCTGGTTGTACAGGATAGTTTATAATGCGGCGATCTCACATACCCGTCGGAAAAAGCAGGATTTCACCCAGCTCGACGAACGCGTGGTAAGCGATACAACCGAAGATGAGATCTTTGAAAACCTTGATACACTTGATGCTGAACTCCAGTCGAAAATGGTTAATGAAGCAATCAATAACCTGCCTGCCGATGAAAGTGCCATTGTTACGCTCTTTTATCTGAAAGAAAATACCATAGACGATATCAGCCAGATCACCGGGTTGAGCGTGTCGAACGTAAAAGTAAAACTGTTCCGGATCCGTAAAAAGCTGTATGACGAATTGCAGACGAAGATGAAATACGAAACAGTAATGTAAATAATTGTACTTTTGAACCTTGAAATTCATAAGACCATGACAACAGATAAAAACAACCACGATGAAGCGATCCGTCGAATTGTCAGCCGCACCAGGCTCGACAAGCCTTCGGAAGGGTTCAGCGCGCGTATCATGGATCGCCTGCTCGCCGTACAACCTGAGCCTGTTAAAAAATGGATGATCACATACCAGTATGGAATTCTTGCCATTGCTGCTGGCGTTGCCATTATGATGCTGATCTTCCCGGCATGGACCGTATTTGATTTTGATGTTAAAATGGTTGGAACCTCTGCAGCACAAATGGCAGGCAACCTGTTTACTGAGGGTGCTGTATGGATTGGACAAATGTTCAGCAAAATCGGTGCATTAGGCAAATACGCATATTTTATCCCTGTTTCGGTTGCCATATTGCTGGTTTCCGTTTTCGACCAGGTTATTAGCCGCAAGCCTCAGGTTAATGCTGCAAAAAGCTAAACTAAAAATTCTTGATATTTTTGAGAATCATTTTACCAATCCCGGTAAAATGATTTTTTTTATCTTCACATTCTAAATTAATCTTTTTCAAATGCTTCCGGATGAACTGAAAAAATCAGTCGAGTTAACCCTGAGCACTCAATTCGAAAAACCAGTGGGAATTTACGAAATCCGTTCCATTGGCGGAGGTTGCATTAATGAAGCCTGTTCGTTAGAAACCAATATTGGCAAATATTTTATCAAATACAATTCAGCGTCAGCTTTTCCCGGAATGTTTAAAAAAGAAGCATTAGGACTAAAAATTCTTTCTGATACTAATGCTATTGGAATTCCGGAAGTGATTGGCTCAGATGATACTGATAACTTTGCTTATCTGTTGCTTCAAAATATTGAATCTGGTGTAGCTGCACGAAGTTTCTGGATTGATTTTGGCACAAAACTGGCAGATTTACATCACAATACCAGCGAATATTTTGGACTTGATCATGATAATTATATCGGCTCCCTTGTTCAGAAAAATAGTTTTCATCCCGATTTCTTTAGTTTCTTTATTTCTGAGCGGATCGAACCTCTGCTGAAAGAAGCGCGCAACAAAGGTGCTTTCAGCCATAACGAAACACGCTATTTTGAATCACTTTTCAAAAGCCTTCACAATATTATTCCTGTCGAAAAGCCCGCACTGATTCATGGAGATCTGTGGAACGGAAATTATATGGTTGCCATTGATGGTTCGCCTTGCCTGGTTGATCCGGCCGTTTACTATGGACATCGGGAAGCAGATATAGCCATGACACAACTTTTCGGAGGATTTCATCCGGATTTTTATGGCGCATATAACCAGGCATGGCCCATGGAAAAAGACTGGCAAAAACGTATGGATATTTTTAACCTATACCCTTTACTTGTGCATGTTAACTTATTCGGTGGCAGCTATGCCCGACAAGTATTGCAGATTATCCGGCAATTTTGAGTAATTTCGGGCACGATAAAATTAGAGTTGTGAGTTGTCCACAAAAATCGGTCAACTGAAAATCTTTCAATTCAGGTACATTTTCATCGAAATTTATACCATAAATCTCGTTTTAAAAGCTTATATTTAAGCATTTAAAACCATTTTACAATCATGAATAAGGACACAGCCATAAAGCTTTTCGAATCGAAGAAAATCCGCTCCGTTTGGGATGACGATAATGAAAAATGGTATTTTTCTATCATTGATGTTGTTGAAATATTGACGGGAACAGATCGTCCCAGAAAGTACTGGAGCGATTTAAAGGCTAAACTTAAAAAGGAGGGAAGTGAGTTGTCCGAAAAAATCGGACAACTGAAATTAGTTGCGGGCGATGGTAAACTATACATGTCAGATGTCGCCGATACCGAACAACTTTTTCGTCTCATTCAATCCATTCCATCTCCGAAAGCCGAACCATTTAAACTCTGGCTTGCAAAA
>JAIFMH010000214.1:0-1249 GCA_020048595.1 Bacteroidota bacterium
TAGCTTAAGAATTTCTTTCTCTTTTTTTTCGGTTTCATATTTTACCTGCATATCCATCAGCGCCTGCTGAAACTCTTTATTGGATTGAATATTAAATATTTGCCTGTAGCGATCGAAGTAATACAACGCATTTTTAATATCGCCTAAATGAATACCTGCCCTTACAACATTTGCCGCCAGGTTACTGAAAATATTCATATCCGTAGTGTCGATGGCAATGGCTTTCAGAGCGGTTTCTTTACATTCGCGGTAACGCGCCTGGTGAAAATATATATTTGATAAAGTGTTAAGCATAGCCGCAATATCCGCCGGGAATTCCAGTTCTTCGGCCAGCTTAAGGCCTCTGAGCGCAAACTCTTCGGCTTTTTTATAATCTTGGAAGTGTTCGTAATAAACCCAGGCAATTCCTTGTATAGCAATGGCTTCCTCTTGTTTGTTTCCGATTTCGTGGCTTATATCAACCGCTTTTACAGCATATTCAAGTGCTTTTTCGTAATCTTTGCGTTGAATATAAATACGGTTCATTCCATCGTAAGCCTGAGCTATTCCGGCTTTGTCGCCTAACTCTTCACTAAGTTTTAATGACTGGCTGAAATATTTTTCAGCTTCATCAAAGTTCTGCATGGCATTATTGAGCGATCCAATATTTCCTAAAATAGCTCTGACCCGGTCTTTTCTGCCTTCTTTTTCAAATATCGGCATCGCTTTCAGGTAATAATTCAAAGCCTTGGGGTATTCGCCGGTTACGTTATACAAATTAGCCATAGCCCCAAAAACCTGCGCTTTTAAAAGGCTGTTATTTGCTTTTTCGGCCAGGCTGATAGCATGATTAAGATTTATTAGCGCGGTATCATATTTACTTACCATATAATAGGCTACTCCCAGGTTGCGGTATAAGGTGCCAGTCATTACCAGGTCGTCAGCTTTTTCGGCAAGTTTGATTCCTTCGAGAGCGAATTTTTTCGATTTATCAAAATCAGATGAGAGGTATCCCCAGCTTAAATTGTCGCAAAGCTTTATTTTTTCAGTATTTGAAATCTTTTTTGATAGCAGGACATTTTCGAGCGAATCAAGGTTCTGAGCCGAAGCAATTACCCCGAATGTGTATATCCAAAGGACTATTGCTGCAATAATCAAATGATACTTATTTTTTGAAATCATACGAAAGTAACCATTAATTTTTATGCGAAGTTTGAAGATCTGGCACTTAGAAAAGGGCTATACTAACATCACACAAATATATCCCACA
>JAIFMH010000214.1:1261-5344 GCA_020048595.1 Bacteroidota bacterium
TGCAACTCTATTTAAAACAAATTTAACATCTCAAATTATGAAACTTTTATTTAGATTATTCTTTCTGGCCTCCTTTGTTTTTAGTGTTTCATGTGCTTCGGCGCAGATCATCAATGTTGGAAACCGGGTTGAAAACAAAGTTGTTAATCGTGTTAACAACAAAATTGATCGGGGCATCGACAAAGGACTTGATGCCGTTGAAGATGATATTACCGGAAACAACCATAAAAAGAATGAAAGCAAAAGTGAAAAGGCCACGGCAGAAACTAACGAACAGGTGAATACTGATAATGCTACATCAGACACAGAGGCCGCTTCAGTCGCTAAACCAGCTAGTCCCCAGGATAAACCATCCATGCAGACGTACTCCAAATACGATTTCATTCCAGGAGAAAAAGTTATTTTCTTTGATGATTTTACCGAAACAGCAGTAGGTGATTTTCCTCCCGACTGGAATACAAATGCTTCGGGTGAGGTAACTACCAACAATCTTTTCCCGGGAAATTGGTTCAAAATGATCGGCTATGGCTGCGTTTTAATTGACGGAGGGATAAAGCTACCGGATAATTTTACCATTGAGTTTGATGTAATCCCTCACCCAAGCGGGGCGGATTATGATAATTTTGATTTTGGGTTTTACCTTTATGGAGCCGAAAACCCCAAGGATTTTGATGAAGGAGGTGCAATTCCCGGGACTGGAGGTATTAAAATGAATTTTGGCTCCCGCGCTACTTATTCAGCATACTTTGATGGTGCTTACACTATTGATGGGATAAAAGATGAAGCCGTTATGGAGGTAGATCATAAATACCGACTATCCTTCTGGATACAAAAAACCAGGCTCAGGGTTTATATGGACCAGGTAAAGATTTTTGATTTGCCTAAAGTTTTTCCTACAGGTTTTGTTTTCAACCAGATGCGCTTCGAATTGGGGGATGCCAGTAATCCTATGGTTACCAACTTCAGGGTTGCAGCAGGATTGCCTGATATGCGAAGCAAACTGATTACCGAAGGCAAACTGGTTAGTTACGGTATTTATTTTGATGTAAATAAAGATGTTGTGAAACCCGAATCCTACGGAACTTTGAAAGGAATTGCAGATGTACTGAAAGAAAATCCTGCAGTACGTGTTAAAATTGTCGGCCATACCGACAGTGATGGTGCCGATGCCGCAAACCTCGACCTCTCGAAACGCCGCGGCGAATCTGTTAAGGCCGAACTGGTTAAAAATTTTGGGATTGATGCTTCACGATTGGAATCGGATGGCCTGGGCGAAACAAAACCAGTATCTCCAAACGATACTCCTTCCAATAAAGCAATGAACCGCAGGGTGGAGTTTATAAAGCTATAGATATTCTTTATCACCATT
Source organism: Bacteroidota bacterium (assembly GCA_020048595.1). Taxonomy (GTDB): domain Bacteria; phylum Bacteroidota; class Bacteroidia; order Bacteroidales; family UBA4417; genus UBA4417. The sequence continues at coordinate 2,631 of JAIFMH010000214.1, forward strand.
TTTATATTCTGAACATATAACCAAACACACTTTGGTTTATGCAGCAAACAAATAAGTATTTTAATACGGCAGTCCATACAGGGACTGCCGTTTTTTTTAACATAGGTCTGCGTAAGAGAGAAGTTAAGCAACTGAGAAATTATTTTTAGCAATTGCAAAATCTTTTTCCCGATAATTCCCTATATTTACATCACTAAGATATATAACAAGTCCTGCTGCAAAACCCCTTAAAACAGGGATGTGATACGAAATGACCTGATGTAAATTTGTGCACTTGTTGTAACATTCCTGGCATCCCTTTTCTGGGGTTTGTGGATTGATGTTTCGGCTCAGATCATCAATGTGCCGCAACGTATTGAAAACAAAGTTGTTAACAGGGTAAACCGTAAAATTGACCGGGGTATTGATAAAGGGCTTGATGTTATTGAGGATAGCCTTAATCCTAATTTTAAAAAATCTAATACTCCTGCAACACAAAAGCCAGATCCGAAAAATACCGGAACAACCACTACAGCAGCCGGCAGTAAAACTGACGGAAAGCAGAATCAGCAGTCACTGCAATCCTTTTCAAACTATGATTTTGTTCCTGGCGATAAAGTTTTATTGTACGAAGATTTTAGTCAGGATGCTGTAGGCGATTTCCCTGCACTCTGGACAACCAATAAATCAGGGGAAATCAATACATTAAATGTTGCACCGGGTAACTGGTTAAATCTGAATGCAACTGAAGGTAACTGGTGGTTTCTGAAGCCAATTGAATTCCCTAAGAATTTTATTGTTGAATTCGATATAGTACCTAAAAAAGCAGGTGGCCGATATGCAGTTGGCGTGGCAATTTATGGTGAAAATGGATTCAAAGAAATGAGTGATCCATGGGCGTGTAAAACCGGATTGATAGTAAGTGTGGCAAAAACTGGCTGGGAATCGCAAGGGCTAAAAGCAGGGGGTGCCAAAATAACCGGCAACTCACAATTAAAACCTGTTGTAGAAGAGAAAGTTAATCACGTAATAATTTGGGTTCAGAACCGGCGGGTCCGTATTTACCATCAGGGGGAAAAAGTATTGGATATGCCTACCAACCTATATGAGGACAGTAAATTTACCCGGCTGGCATTTCAACTATACAGGGGAGCTTCCTGCAGTTCGTATATCACCAATGTTAAAATTACAACAGCTTCGCCCGATACCCGTAACAAACTGCTTACTGAAGGGAAACTGGTAACCTACGGTATTTATTTTGATGTAAATAAGGACATCGTAAAACCCGAATCTTACGGAACCCTGAAAGACATTGCTAAAATCCTGAATGAAGTTCCAGATGTAAAAGTAAAAATAGTTGGTCATACCGATGCTGATGGTGCTGATGCTGCCAACCTTGATCTCTCAAAGCGCAGGGCCGCTTCGGTTAAAAGCGAGCTTGTAAAAACATTCAATGTAAACGGCGAACGCCTTATAACCGATGGCTTGGGCGAAAGTCAGCCGGTTGCACCTAATGATACTCCTTCCAATAAAGCGATGAACCGGAGAGTGGAGTTTATTAAACTCTGATACGCATCAAGTGAGCAGGCATAATCAAGTGGTGCCTTTCCCTTTTTCTGCTCTTTTCATTTAACATCATTAAATAATCTGAAATGAAAACTGCCATTTTAGTTATCATGATCCTGATTACAATAGGATTAACGAGCCTGTTAGCTCAGAATACCAGTAGAGAAGACCCTTTGAACGGAAAGAAGACAGAGTATTATCCCGATGGTAAAGTGAGTAAGGTATATATGATGGAAAACGGACAGCTTAATGGGATATACAAGTTTTATACTGAAAAAGGATTTTTATCCACTGAACAGGAATTCTTTCATGGTGTACCCCATGGATATTACAAAACGTTTTTTGAAAATGGGGTGTTACGATCGAATACCAATTATGAAAATGGTATCCCAAAAGGCAGATCTCTCGAATACTATGAAGATGGCACACTTAAGCTAGACAGTTATCTGACCGGTGAACCCGGGGAATATACAGGATATACAAACCTTTTTTATGAAGATGGCAGAAGACAGAACGAAACAAAAGTTGAAAAGGGGAAGCTGGTTATATCAATTTCATATGATAAGCAGGGGCGGGTAACTTCTGAAGAGAGTGAAGGTAGTAACATATCGTATTGGTACGAGAATAATGGCAAAAAACATACCGTTATCAACGGTGTAGAACAAGACTAAATTAAGGTTCCAGCTTAATTATCAATCGAACAATCAGGTTTTAAATACTAAAAGCAACGATAATATGAAAACACAGCTTATACTACTTATCATGTTGCTTACAACATTTGTTTGCAACGCCCAGTTCCAGACTCAGCAATTCGTCGATAATATTCCTTCGCTTCCAGATGAATTGTGCAAAATTAAGCCTGAAAACAGAGAAATGTTTATGGATCAGGTTAAAGCCCTGAAAGATCAGGTACACGATCAGATGAAAAAAATGAAAAGCCTGTCCAAAGTTGATGAGAGTCAGGCTAAAGAAAATGCGATAAATCAGATGGCTTCGCAATACGGATTGTCAGAGGAAGAAGTTCAGAAAATGAAAAGCAACAAGAAAATGTCAGAAGCTGACAAAGCTGCATTAGCCAACAAAATGATGATGCAGCAAACCAATATTTCGACGGGCGAGATTAAAAATATGCAGGGCATGAGCGAAGAAGGCAAAAAAGCCTGGGCCGA
>JAIFMH010000337.1 GCA_020048595.1 Bacteroidota bacterium
GTGCTACAGGGATAATGATAATTTTATTACTATACACGAAAGGCTTACATCGTTGAATATTGGCCATTATCACGAACTAAGCAGCGCTGAAACGGAATTTATCAAACTTACCGAAAGCTTCTCGAACCAAGCCATTATCAAACAATTTTCGAAAAAAAATCAAACCCCGAAGGATTTTTTTTCAACCCTCGATAAAAAACTGCTGGATGAAATGATCAGGCCGTTTGTTGAGCGTAAGCTTGCCCGAATTATTGAAATAATGTATTTAAATAATATTCCTTTTTATGAAAGTGAGAGCTCAAACCTTCATCCGGAAGATCTGATAACCATTGAAAATGATAGTCCACAGGCCAGGCTTAAGTTTACACGAACAACTGAAGGCACCAATTACAAACTTAGCGCGCACCACGGCAAAAAGGAAATAGTGCTTAACAGACCTGGAAATAAAATCCTGGTAAACGAACCTTGCTGGTATTTAGCGGGCAATAAATTATACCGGTTCCCCGAAAACATTAATGGCAAACTCCTCACTCCTTTTAAAAACAAAGAGTTTGTATTTATTCCGAAACAAATAGAATACAAGTACTTCAGCACGTTTATACGCAAAATAGCAAACCGTTGCGATATTGAAGCTGAAGGGTTTCAGATAAATGACCTTGAGCCGGTACCCGAGGCCATACTTTCCCTGGAGGCCGACTGGCAAGGGCGGATTGCATTGATCCTGTCGTTTCAATATGGAGACAAAGGTCTTTTGGCTAACCATCCGCAAAAAACATTTACCACTCTCATTGCTGACGAAAACGGATTTATATTCAATCGTTTCAAGCGCAACCTGGTATGGGAAGCACGACAAATCACTTTTCTCAAATCGCTGAATCTGAAACAGGTAGAAGCTGCTTTTTTGTTGGATGTAAGAGAACCGGAACTTTCCACCAGTTATCAGTTGATTGAATGGCTGTCAGTAAACTGCCCGGAACTTTCGCAACATTTAATTTCCGTAAAACAACCTGAAAAAACCAAATACCTTTTGGAGATTCCCGTGTTGAACCTTCAAATGCAAACCGATAAGGATTGGTTCGATTTAAAAGGAACAGTTGTTTTAAGGGATCTTGAGATTCCGTTCATCAAATTCAGGAATCACATCGTTAATAACAGAAAAGAATATGAGCTTCCTACAGGAGAAATTGTGATCCTGCCTGATGAATGGTTTTCGCGCTACCAGGAAATTATGCTTTATGCGAAGGAACGGGCACAATCCATCCGTATCAGCAGGCATCATTATACATTGCTGAAACCTGTTTTCACGCCCGAATTACAGCAAATTGACAATTCGTTGTCGTCGCCGGAGCCTGTCATCATACCGGAACTTACAAATGTTACACTCCGGCCCTACCAGCGTTCGGGCTTCTATTGGATGCATTCGCTGAAACAAAATGGATTAGGCGGAATTTTAGCCGACGATATGGGCCTTGGTAAAACACTGCAAACAATAGCTTTGCTGGCTTCATATTATCCTAAAAATGATTGGGAACCATTTTCTGCAGATTTCGATAATACAACTCTGACCTCCTCCCCCGCACAGCAACTTGATTTATTTGCCCAACCGGTGCATGAGCCCGTATTGCCCATATTATCAAATACTTATGCACCCGTAATCCATCCTCCGTGCAGCCTGATTGTACTCCCGGCTTCACTTATTCACAACTGGTTAAACGAATTTTCCCGGTTTGCTCCATGGTTACGGATTTACATCCACTCGGGAGGCAACAGAGTTGCAAGCACAATCGTTTTTAAACAGTACGATGTTGTTTTATCCACCTATGGCACCGTGCGAAACGACATTGATATGTTGAGCTCTTTCAGGTTCGGATATATTATACTTGATGAAAGTCAGACCATAAAAACACCAACCGCAAAAGCAACACAAGCGGTTTTCATGCTACAGAGTGATCATAGGATGGTACTTACGGGAACTCCAATCCAGAATTCATTGTCGGATATCTGGTCGCAGTTTAATTTCCTTAATCCGGATATGCTCGGGACTCATCAGCATTTCATGAAATACTATGCCATCCCTTTGTCGAAAACACAAGATGATCCGGTAGCAGAGAAACTGAAAAATATTATAAATCCATTTATCCTGCGCCGAACCAAGGAAGAAGTGGCTCCCGAACTTCCCCCGGTAACCGAAACAGCTGTTTTTTGTGAGATGACCGAAGAACAGCAAAGCCTGTATGAAACTGAAAAATCTAAAGTCAGGAACCTGATTATTGAGAATTTCGAATCGGGAGGACTGAAAAATTCACCGGTATTGGTTTTGCGTGCTTTAACGATGTTAAGGCAATTGGCCAATCATCCGCGTATGTTGGATGCCGCCTCAGATGCCGGCAGCGGGAAGTTTAAGGAAGTAACTGATAGCCTTGAAACTGTGCTTGCCGAAAACCATAAAGTACTGATTTTTTCTTCGTTTGTTAAGCATCTGAACCTGGTAGAAGAATATTGCAATGAGAGAGGTTTCAGATATGCCTTGCTTACAGGTTCAACCACAAACCGGGAGAAAGTGATCAATTCCTTTAAAAGCAAAAGTGAAATTCAGTTGTTTCTGATCTCGCTCAAAGCCGGAGGTGTAGGCCTTAATCTCACCGAAGCCGATTATGTGTTTATTCTTGATCCCTGGTGGAATCCGGCTGCTGAGATGCACGCTTTAAATCGCGCACACCGTATTGGCCAGGATAAAAATGTATTTGTCTACCGGTTTATAACGAAAGCAACAGTAGAGGAAAAAATAGTTCAGCTGCAACAAAAGAAAAAGGACCTGGCCGAATTGTTTGTAACTTCCGATTCATCCATTGCAGGCATGACACAAGAGGAAATACTGGAGATTTTTAAATAACAGATCGGGTATTTATCTGCACTAATTCCATTGTCTATAAAGGAATTGGAATCCGCCTAAGGAAATGTACGATCATTTCTTTCAAATTTATTTCTCAAAAGGATCAATATTTGATATGCTTATTTGCAGCTGGATAGTCAGTTGAATTTAAAATTCTATATTTGCTCTCTGGTAAGAAAGTTTGTGCTAAAAATCAGCAAACATTCATATCTCCATTCTATAAACGTTATTAAAAACATCATGAAAACCTTATTTTCAATACTGTTCTGCCTTGTGGCTTTAAATGTGTTTTCACAAAAAGCATCGCAATACGATAACATACCATTAAATACTGCGGCAGATTTCCGGAAAGCTGAACCACAGGTTATACTGGCTGCCGACTATGTATATTCAACACCCATCGACAAAGAGAATATAAACAGGAAAAACGCTATTTCCTTTGTTATGAAATGGATGGCCGGTACTTCTGACTATTCATTCGGTATGGATGAAACCATTGTGAAAATCTCAAACAGCGATAGTGAAATACTTGGCATATATTTTATTTCACTGGCAAAATATGCTTTATCAAAAGGGAAAGGAACTGATCGTGAGGAGCTGAAATACAACGCTTACTCTATGATGGCAACATATTGCGAAAATCCAGCTAATAATTTCAGGATGAGGGGTGAAGTAAAAAAAATGGTCGATGCCAAAAACCAGGGTAAATTAAAAGAATTTCTGGATTCAAAACAGAAGAAATAGGGATTGTCCGGCAACAAAGGGAATCAAGTGGTATAACTCTAGTTCTGAAATTTGGATGCATTAAAGTAAATATAAATCAGGATAATTGAAGCAGCATAAATCTTCTAACAGATAAACTCAAATTCAAAAAAATCAAACTGTATTCTGATTTGCAGATGAGCCGGAAGAAATTCTAATTCAGAACAATTTCAATCGAAATCCTTTAAGTCTCTATTCCTGAATAATACAAAAACAATCTGCAAGTCCCATTTGTCAATCTGCCACTTTTAAAACAAATGATTATTCCAGCTGTTAATAGTAAGGCTTCCTGGTGGTATTTCACGATTTTATTTGAATATCGTTCAGTTATTTTAAACAGCCTAAATGGAGTATACAAATTATTATGCCTGAAAAAATTATAGAGTTAAATCACCTTTCGAAGCATTTCGGCAAAATCAGGGCAGTTGAAGATGTAAGTTTTGATGTTTACAAGGGTGATGTTTTCGGATTTCTGGGTCCGAACGGTGCCGGGAAAAGCACTACCATACGTGCAATGCTTTCGTTAATTACACCAACTTCAGGCGAAATCAAACTTTTCGGAAAGCATCTTCACGCTAACCGTAAATCTATCCTGTCCAAAATAGGTTGTATTGTCGAAAAACCTGATTTTTATAATTATCTCTCTGCAGAGAAAAACCTTGAAATTTTCGCACGCATTTCCGGTTCCGATGTATCCAGATTAAGGATTCATGAAATGATTGACTTTGTTGGCTTAAAAGGCAGGGAAAAGGACAAGGTAGGCAGTTTTTCGCATGGAATGAAACAACGGCTTGGCATCGCTCAAACCATCCTTCACGACCCCGATCTCATTATACTTGATGAACCCAACACCGGGCTTGATCCACAAGGCAGTATTTCCATCCGGAATCTTATTCTGCAATTAAAAAACGAGCGGAATAAAACAATTCTCCTTTCATCACATATACTATCGGAAATTGAACTTATTGCCAACCGGATGGTGATTATAGCCAAAGGAAAATCAATAGTCCAGGGTAATGTATCCGAATTACTCAACGAACAGGATCTTATTGTTTCCTTTGAGGTAGATCAGCCCGAAAAAGCCGTGCAGATTATCTCCGAAAAGCTTTCTCCATCTGTAATAGGGAAAACCGAAAATAATACGCTGCAGCTGAATATTGCATACCAGCTTATTCCCCGGATAAACCAATGGCTTGCGGAAAACGGAATACAAGTGTTTGGTATTGATTCAAAACGAAAACTCGAAGACTATTTCATAAAACTGGTAAGCAACTGATGTTCTGGAAAAGCACTTACAACGAATTTATTAAAATTGCCGCCAAGCCCCGCTCCTACATTGGCCTGGCTGCCATCACTGTACTGGTAAGCGTTATTCTGTTTGCCATGAAAGTGGATGGGCTTGCCTATATATCCTTTATCACTGCGTCCTTCGAGCAAACATTGTCGTTCCAGGGAAATGTGCTCAACGGCAACCTGATGGCTTTTATCGTACTACAAACGCTTATCATACAGGTTCCTTTACTGGTGGCTTTGGTTACCGGCGATTTGGTGTCGGGCGAAGCCGCCATGGGCAGCCTTCGGATGCTGGCTACAAAACCTATATCACGGACGAAACTGCTTTTATCCAAATTTCTGGCTGGTAATGCCTACACGCTCATAATCCTGCTGTGGCTAGGTGTTATGGCAATTGGCTTCGGAAGGATTCTTTTTGGAAACGGTGATTTAATGGTGCTTAAAAGCGACGGGCTTATTATTCTAAAGAGCAATGATGTAATGTGGCGGTTCTTCAGCGGATTTGTTATTGCATACCTGGCGCTGGTTACCATAGCAACTTTGTCGATTACGCTTTCGTGTTTTACTGATAATTCAATCGGTCCTATTGTAACAACTATGGCCATTATTATCCTGTTTACCATTATTGGCACCCTCGATGTTCCGGTATTCGATCATGTAAGGCCTTTGCTTTTTACAACACATATGGCCTCGTGGCGAAGTTTTTTCTACGACCCCATACCAAAGCAGGAAATTATTAATTCGGTTATCGTTCTGTTAGTCCATATTGCAGGCTTGCTGGGTATAGCTTTGTATAAGTTTAATAAGAAAGATATTTTATCATGAAGAAGCTGATGTATCAAACCCGGTATTTTACATTCTCTATTATTTTGTTGCTTTTAAGTTTCAGCGCTTACCCGCAAAAAACTCCGAATCAGCTTTTACGGGGTGTTTACCAGAAAATGATGAAGGTGAAGGATTATTCGGTGGAAGCCAATATTAAGGCTGATATTCCTTTGATAAAAATACTGCCGGTTAATGCAATTGTGTATTTCAAACAACCTGATAAGTTTAAAGTTGAATCGAAAAGTATAGCAATAATGCCACGCCAGGGATTCAGTGATGTGGCCAAAATAATCCGTGACACTACTTCATACACTGCTGTCTTCACTGGAAAAGAAAAAATCGGCACATCTCTTACACAAATAATAAGTGTAATTCCTTCAGTAGATACCGGCGACCTGGTTCTGGCTAAATTCTGGATTGATTATGCCCGTAACCTGGTTCTCAAAACACAGCTCACAACCCGCTCCAGCGGAACCATGCAGATTGAGTATTTTTACGGCACCCAAACATCATTCGGATTACCGGATAAAATGATTTTTACCGTTGATGTGAAGAAATTCAAAATCCCAAAAGTAATGGCATCAGATATGAGCAATTCGTCTAAAGCGCCAAAAGCTGATGACAAAGAATCGAAAAAAGGAGTGATTTTAATTGATTTGAAGAATTATAAGATTAACCAGGGATTGAAGGATGCGTTTTTTAAACAGAAATAGGTATTAGATATTGGAAGAATTGTGCCGGGAAATGTTACTTATTCATGGTTATTTGTTTCTGCGTTTCATTCGGTGAGATTGCCTTTGGCTCGGTTCTGGTTTCGCAACCTTAAAACTATCTGATGCATAATTTGAATAAAAGAACAGATGAACAATAGAACAATTGAACAATAGAACAATTGAAATATGAACGGTATGATGATTGCCATTCAATCCTAAATCCTAACTCCAAATCCCTAAAGCCTTTGACTACTTCCATCTATCTCGCTCCTTTCCAGGGGATTACCGGTGTCACTTTCAGGAAGGTGTATTCCAGCCATTTTCAGGGTGTGGATAAACTTTATACTCCGTTTTTTACTGCAATTAATAGTGAGCTTAAGCTACCAGCCCGGAAATTGAATGAACTTGGTCATGTTTCTGAAAATGGGGTGGACGTTGTTCCCCAGATTTTGAGTAAAGATGCCGATGAAATTATCCGCTTTGCACAATTCTGCGAAAAGCTGGGATTCAAGGAGCTCAACTGGAATATGGGCTGTCCATATCCGATGGTGGCTAATAAAAAACGTGGCTCAGGAATGCTGCCATATCCCGAAATGGTGGATGAAATCCTGCAAAAAGTAATGGCAGAAACGAATATCTGTTTTTCTGTAAAATGCAGGCTTGGTTATTTTTCACCGGATGAAATCTATAAACTGACGCCCGTTTTCAATCATCATAAAATATCAGAATTAACTATTCATGCCCGCATCGGGAAACAGCTTTATACTGGTGAACCTGATTTGGAAACTTTCGGGAAAGCCCTTTCGTTACTTAAAATTCCGGTAGTTTATAATGGCGATATTTTTTCACTCAACGATTTTCAAAGAGTCAGTAATCATTTCCCTGCCATCAATACCTGGATGATCGGGCGTGGCTTGCTTTCGGATCCTTTTCTTCCCGCCATCATCAAAGGATTACCGATTGAAACTGATCGCCAGGCAGCTATCAGACGATTCATTGACGAACTTTATTCCGCTTACCGCATGCAGTTGAATGATAATCCTGCTGTGTTAGGCATTTTAAAGGAATACTGGCATTACCTGGCTGAATCATTTAACAATCCGCACAAAGTTTTTAAGAAATTGAAAAAGGCGAAGAAATTTGACGAATATGAAACTGGCGTTGACGCTGTATTTCGGGAATATGAATGGGTTGGATCGGAAGGAAAAATGCAATCCGGGGAGCCTGCAATAAGTCTATTTTGAAAAACTGTCGTCATTCCAATAGGTCTAGAACTCATCCTTTTCTCCTTCTTCTGGCTTAGGCCCCACTCGGCCACCAGAAGATAAAGAACAATCGATTTTACTGGATTTGAAGCCTACTGATTTGAAATAAATTGATTAAAGTACTGCTCACTTTTTCTACTATTCAAAACAAACAATCCCGGTTTTCAAAAACAAAAAACCCCGCCATTACAGCAGGGTTTGTATATATTTCTTAGCCTTATCCCTCTTCGCCCTGTCGCCCCTCGCTCAGTCGCCCCTTCTCCCTTTCGTCTTTTCTCCCTCTCAACCCGTTTACTCAAATACTTGTAAAGCTTGTCCTACTTAGGATCGTAAGCCCACTTCAGATACGTAGCTCCCCAGGTAAATCCACCGCCGAAAGCAGCAAGAATAATATTATCACCTTTACGAAGTTGTGATTCCCATTCCCACAAACAAAGCGGAATGGTAGCTGAAGTAGTGTTTCCATATCTTTCGATATTAATCATTACTTTTTCTTTCGCCAATCCCATGCGGTTAGCAACAGCATCAATAATACGCATATTTGCCTGGTGAGGAACCAGCCATGAAAGGTCTTCAGCTTTCAGGTTGTGCTTATCCATCATTTCAACAGAGATATCAGCCATTTTGGAAACGGCCCATTTAAATACTGTCTGACCATCCTGGTATATGAAATGTTCTTTGTTATCAACAGTTTCATGCGAAGCAGGACGTTGTGATCCGCCGGCTTTCATATATAAATGATGACGTCCGGTTCCGTTAGTTCTGAAAATAGAATCAACCATACCCACTTCTTCGGTTGTAGGTTCAAGCATAACAGCAGCAGCGGCATCACCAAAAAGCGGGCATACAGCGCGATCTGTATAATCGGTAATTGCCGACATCTTATCAGCACCAACTATAATTACTTTTTTGTGTGTGCCGGATTCAACAAATTTTTGTCCTACTGTGAGCGCATAAAGGAAGCTGGAGCATGCGGCATTCATATCATAGCTGAAGGCATTGGTGATTCCACATTTATCGCTGATAATATTAGCAGTTGCAGGAAACATCATATCCGGAGTAACTGTGGCGCAGATTACCAGGTCAACATCCTCGGGGTTGGTATTTGTTTTAGCTAAAAGAAGCTTTACTGCCTCGGTGCCCATGTCTGAAGAAGCCAGTCCTTCGCCTTTTAAAATATGGCGTTCGCGAATACCAATCCGGGTCATTATCCACTCATCGGTAGTATCAACCATTCGACTTAATTCTTCATTATTCAGAATATATTCGGGGGCATATCCTGCAACTCCGGTAATGGCGGCTCTTAGTTTTGTCATAAGTTTCTAATTTCCAGTTGTAAAAAGTAGTTTGTACTCACGCCCTTTTAAAATCCCTGGCTTGCAGGTTCACCTTTGGTAATCCCAAACAGGGAAATATTATTCTATAAGAAAACCTCCGCTGAGGTTTAAAAGAGCTTGCTTTATTTTAGAAGCAATTTTTGCTTTATATACATTACGTCCAAGCAGGACCATATTTTTAATAGCAATGTCATTCGAAATACCATGACCCATAATTACAGCACCATTGATTCCCAGTATAGGAGTTCCGCCATAATTCTCATAATTCAACCGATGAACATAATCATCAACCAGATTTCGCTTTTCCATCAGGTTATAAAAGGATTCGAGGAGTTTGAGAATTATATTCCCAGTAAATCCATCGCATACTATTACATCAGCAGCATTGTCGAGTATATCCCGGCCTTCAATATTTCCGATAAAATTAAAATCTTTCGAATCCTTCATCAGATGATGAGCTGATTGAGTAGTAAGGTTTCCTTTCTCCTCTTCGTGCCCGATATTTAGTAACGCCACCCTGGGATTTTTTACACCATATACGTTTTGCACATATATGGAGCCGACTAAGCCAAACTGATAAAAAACGTCAGGTTTTGCATCCGGATTTGTTCCTACGTCAACCAGCAGACTATATCCTCCGACTTCCTGGGGGATAATAGCAGAAGTGAGCGGGCGAACTATCCCCGGAATGGTGTTCACACTAAAAATTGATCCCACAAGCATTGCGCCGCTGTTTCCGGCACTGGCAAAGGAATCTAGTTTTTTGTGTTTCAACAACTGAAATCCAACACTAATGCTGGATTCAGGTTTGCGGGCCATTGCTTTGGTGGGATGCTCTCCCATTTCAATTACATCTGCAGCATGCACAATATCGAAAAGGGAAGCTTCGCAACCACGTTCGTGTAATAACGAACGGATAACGGCCTCCTGACCTATCAAAACGATCTTATCGTTGCCCGATAGCTCCTTAGCTGCAAGAATAGCTCCATCAATAGCAGCTACCGGCGCGAAATCGCCGCCCATTACATCTAGTCCGATTCTCATTTAAAGAATCTTTTACAGTACATGATTTGCCGTGTTAAAGGCACAATTAAGCTGTTGTATTTTTCTCAATAGCGAGACGGCC